>NZ_JBFTJJ010000020.1:0-102138 GCF_056395365.1 Variovorax sp. 10L421 | reverse complement strand
GGGTCCTGGAACACCATCTGGAAATCGCGCCGCGCGGTGCGCAGCTCGGCCTTCGACAGCGTGTGCAGGTCGCGGCCTTCGAGGCGCACGCTGCCCGAAGTCGGCGTGTCCAGCGCCATCACGAGACGCGCGATGGTCGACTTGCCCGAACCCGATTCGCCGACGATGCCGACGCTCTTGCCGGCGCGCACCTCGAAGCTCACGCCATTGAGCGCCTTCACGGTCGGTGGCGGGCCGAAGAGCTTCTCGCGCGGCAGCGCGTAGTGGCGATAGAGGTTGTTCACGGCCAGCAGGGGCTGGCCGGCGGCGGTGCTGGGTGGCTGGCTCATGCGGTGGCCGCCCTGGTGTTCGACGCGGCGATTTCGCCCAGCCGCAGGCAGCTCACGGCATGGTCGTTCGGCAGCATGGTGGCGCGTGGCCGCGTGCTCTGGCAGAGGTCGATGGTGTGGGCGCAGCGGCCCGAGAAGGCGCAGCCCCGGGGCATGTCGACCAGCTCGGGCACACTGCCCTGGATGGTCGGCAGCCGGCCCGCGCGCACCGCGCCGATGGCGGGGCGCGCCGCGAACAGGCCGCGCGTGTAGGGATGTGCGCGACCGGCAAAGACCACGTCCGTCGGGCCGCTCTCGACCGCGCTGCCGCCATACATCACGAGCATGCGCTTCACGCTGTTGGAAATCACGCCGAGGTCGTGCGAGATCAGGATCAGCGCCATGCCCATTTCCTTGACCAGGCCCTGGATCAGGTCGAGCACCTGCTTCTGGATCGTCACGTCGAGTGCAGTGGTGGGCTCGTCGGCGATCAGCAGGTCGGGCCCGCAGGCGAGCGCCATCGCGATGCCGATGCGCTGGCGCTGGCCGCCGGAGAACTGGTGCGGATAGGCATCGAGGCGCGAGGCCGCGTCGGGGATGCCCACGCGGTCGAGCAGGCTCAACGCCTCCTTGCGGGCCTGTTCCTTGGTCAGGCCGCGGTGCAGCCGCAGAGGCTCGCCCACCTGGCGCGCGATGGTGTGCACCGGGTTCAGCGCAGTCATCGGCTCCTGGAAGATCATGCCGATGCGGTTGCCGCGGATATGGCACATCTGCTTCTCGGGCAGGCCGACGAGTTCCTGCCCGTCGAGCTTGATGCTGCCCGTGACCTTGGCGCTCGACGGCAGCAGGCCCATCAGCGACATCACCGTGATCGACTTGCCGCAGCCCGATTCGCCGACGATGCCCAGCGTTTCGCCGCGCTCCAGCGAGAACGAAATGCCGCGCACGGCCTGCGCCGGCCCGCGCTGGGTTTGCAGGCCGATCTGGAGGTTGTTGACTTCGAGGAGGGGCATGGCGCTTACCGGGCTCTGGCCAGGCGCGGGTCGAGCAAGTCGCGCAACCCGTCGCCAAGAAGGTTCAGCCCGAGCACAGCGAAGGCGATCGCCATGCCGGGGAAGACGGCCAGCAGCGGCTGCTGGAACATGAGGGTCTGCGCCTCGCTGAGCATGCGGCCCCACGAAGGTTGCGGCGGCTGCGTGCCCAGGCCCAGGTAGGAGAGGGCGGCCTCTGCAAGGATCGCGATGGCGAAGCGGATCGTGATCTGCACGATCAGCACGGCCGAGATGTTCGGCAGCACGTGCTGCATCGTGATCGCGAAGCTGCCCTTGCCGCAGGCGCGCGCGGCGGCCACGTACTCGCGCGACCAGATGGCGTTGGCCGAGGCGCGCGTGATGCGCGCGAAGGTCGGGATGTTGTAGATGCCGATGGCAATGATCGCGTTGACGATGCCGGCGCCGAACACGGCGGTCATCATGATGGCCGAGAGGATCGCGGGGAAGGCCAGCGTGAAGTCCGACAGCCGCATCACCGCTTCTTCGACCCAACCGCGTTTTGCAGCCGCGAGCAGGCCCAAGGCGGTGCCGACCACCAGGCCGATACCGACTGCGATCACACCCACGAGGATGGATGCGCGGGCACCAACCAGCAGCAGCGAAGCCACGTCGCGCCCGATCGATCACGGCATACAGCACGTCGACCACGAAGTTCACGATCACCACCATGGCCGCCAGCAGCATCACGCAGTTGCGCACCACGATCAGGTCGCGGTTGCTGATGGCCTGGAAGATGAGGCGGCCCAGGCCCGGCAGATAGAACACGTTCTCCACCACGATGGTGCCGGCCAGCAGCTCGGAGAACTGCATGCCCATGACCGTGATGACCGGGATCATGGCGTTGCGCAGCACGTGGGTCCACAGCACGGCTCGTTGCGACACACCCTTGGCACGCGCGGTGCGAACGAAGTCTTCCCGCATCACCTCCAGCACCGCCGAACGCGTGATGCGCGCGAGGATCGCGGCCTGCACCACCGCCAGCGACAGCGCAGGCAGCAGCAGCGACTTGATGCCCGCGAAGATGCCTTCGCCCCAGCCCTCGAAGCCCCCGGCGGAGAACCACTGCAGTTGCACCGAGAACACGAGGATCAGCAGGATGGCGAACCAGAAGTTCGGAATCGCGATGCCGACCTGRGCCATGCCCATGAGGCCGACGTCGCCGAGCTTGTTGTGGCGCGCGGCGGCCGTYACGCCCACCAGCAGCGCGATCACGACGGTCAGGGCCATCGCCATCATGGCCAGCGGCACGGTGAGCGCGAGGCGTTCGAGGATCAGGTCGAGCACGGGCGAGCTGTAGGCGTAGCTGTCGCCGAGGTKGCCKGTCAGCAAGCCGCCGATCCAGTGCCAGTAGCGCGTCCACGCGGGCTGGTCGAGGCCGAGCTTGGTGGCCAGGGCGGCGACGGCTTCGGGCGAGGCGTCGGGACCCATGAGCATCTGCGCGGCGTTGCCCGGGAGAATTTCCAGAACGAGGAACACGATGATGGACGCGCCGATCAGCGTGCCGATCAGCGTCAGCGTGCGCTTGAGCAGGAAGAGGCCCATGTCAGTGACTCCGCTGCGTGGTGTTGTGTTGCGGTGTGTTCGGGGTGCGTGCACAGGCCATCGGGTACTCCCCTGCGCGAATGTCCCCCGGCCTGCGGCCTCCTCCTTTATTTCGCTGCGGGGAGCGCCCGATGCCCTGTGCACGATGGACGCGGCGCTCGTGCCGGCAGTTCAACCGCTCTGCTGAACGCTCACGCCGGCGGGGTGCCTTGCGCAGCGAAATAAAGGGGGAGGCCGAAGGCCGGAGGACATTCGCGGAGCAAGGCACCCCGTTGGCGTGAGCGCACCGCGAACGACGCACTCCGTACCGACCCCTGGCTTCCAGATTCGTCATGCAGAAATGCATTCGGCGATCGCGCGACCCACGTCCACGGTGTTGGCCGTGCCGCCCATGTCACGGGTGCGCGGGCCTTCACTCAGCACGGTCTCGATGGCCGAGAGCACGGCGGCGGAAGCCTGCGCGTAGACCGGGTCGTCGCCCCCGAGATGGTCCAGCATCAGCGCGGCCGACCAGATCTGGCCGATGGGATTGGCGATGCCCTTGCCCGCGATGTCGGGCGCCGAGCCATGCACGGGCTCGAACAGCGACGGGAACTTGCGCTCCGGATTCAGGTTGGCCGAGGGCGCGATGCCGATGGTGCCGGTGCAGGCCGGGCCCAGGTCGGACAGGATGTCGCCGAAGAGGTTGGAGGCCACGACCACGTCGAACCAGTCGGGGTGCTGCACGAAGTGCGCACACAGGATGTCGATGTGGAACTTGTTCGTCGCCACGTCGGGGTAGCGCGTGGCGATTTCGGCCAGGCGTTCGTCCCAGTAGGGCATGGTGATCGAGATGCCGTTCGACTTGGTGGCGGCCGTCAGGCTCTTGCGCTTGCGGCGGCTGGCGAGCTTGAACGCGTAGTCGATGATGCGGTCCACGCCGGTGCGGGTGAACACGGCTTCCTGGATCGCCATTTCGCGCGGCGTGCCTTCGAACAGGCGGCCGCCCACGGAGGTGTATTCGCCTTCGGTGTTCTCGCGCACCACCAGGAAGTCGATGTCGCCGGGCTTGCGGTGCGCCAGCGGACCGGGCACGCCGGGCATCAGGCGCACGGGGCGCAGGTTGACGTACTGGTCGAAGTCGCGGCGGATCTTGATGAGCAGGCCCCACACGGCGATGTGATCGGGCACCTTGTCGGGGGCGCCCACCGCGCCGAAGTAGATGGCGTCGTGGCCCTGGATCTTGTCGGCCCAGTCGGCCGGCATCATCAGGCCGGTGCGCACGTAGTGGTCGGAACCCCAGTCGAAATGGTCGTAGGAGAAGTCGATGCCGAAGCGGCGACCCACCGCGTCGAGCACGCGCAACCCTTCGGGCATGACCTCGACGCCGATGCCGTCTCCGGGAATGACGGCAATCCTGTGCTTCTTCTGCATTGACTCAACCTGTTCCAAGTTCGTTGCGTTCGGGGGCCGGCGCCTGCGACGCTGGGGCTGTTGAAAAATTCTAGGAGCGAGGGGTGGGGGTGCGGTGGGGGTTGGCACTCAAACCGCCTTGACAAGATCAGAAGGCGAAGCGTCGAGATTTCATAGAGGAGCTTGTCAATTCAATGTCACGAAATCGACTTCGATTTCGAAAAATTAGAAGGCTGGAGGCGCCCCGGGCGAACGCCGTGCTGCTGCACGGAGCACCGGGAAAGTCGTCGCCGGAGGGCTGACACGACCTTATGTCCCTCGTACCATGGCCCGATGCGAACACTCCAACTTCCCACCGGCGGCGAGATGCCCGTCCTCGGCCTGGGCACCTGGCGCATGGGCGAAAACGCGGGTCATCGTGCGGCGGAGGTGAAAGCCGTGCGCGAGGCCATCGCCCTCGGCTACCGGCTCATCGACACGGCCGAGATGTACGGCGAAGGCGGGGCCGAAACAGTGGTGGGCCAGGCCATTGCCGAGGCCCTGCGCGCGGGCGATGCACGGCGTGAAGAGCTCTTCGTCGTCAGCAAGGTTTATCCGCACAACGCCAGCCGGCGCGGCACGCGCGACGCCTGCGAGCGCAGCCTGAAGCGGCTTGGCCTCGACGCCATCGACCTCTACCTGCTGCACTGGCGCGGCAACCATCCGCTGCGCGAGACCGTCGCCGCGATGCAGTCGCTGGTGGCGGACGGACGCATCGGCCACTGGGGCGTGAGCAACTTCGACACCGACGACATGGAAGAGCTGATGCAGGCCGTGGGCGACGGGCCGGGCTGTGCGGCGAACCAGGTGTACCTGTCGCTCGGCGAGCGCGGCCCCGAGTTCAGCCTGCTGCCCTGGCAGCGCGAACGCGGCATGCCGCTGATGGCCTACAGCCCGATCGACCAGGGGGCGCTGGCCGAAGACGATGGGCTGAGCGAACTGGCCGGCCGGCTCGGCGTGACGGCTGCGCAGCTTGCACTGGCCGCCGTCGTCGCACGGCCCGGCGTGGCCGCGATTCCGAAGGCGGTGCGCAGCGCGCACCTGAAGGAGAACCTGGCTGCCGCCGATCTGCAGCTCGATGCGGCGACCCTGGCCGAGCTGGACCGCCTGCATCCACCGCCGCGGCGCAAGACGCCGCTGGCAATGATCTGAGAAGAAGAAAGAAGGATCAGTGCGCCTCGGCCTGCTTGGCCGCGGCGATCACAGCCTGCTCGTCGTGCTTCGCGCCGTTGAGGAACAGGTTGAGAAGCACGGCCGCGATCGACGCCAGCAGAATGCCCGACTCGATCAGCGAGTGGATCGCGTGCGGCATCCATTGCTTGAAGTTGGGCGCGATCAGCGGAATCATGCCGATGCCGATGGACACCGCGACGATCATCGCGTTGTGGCGGTTGGTCTTGAAATCCACGCCCGAGAGAATGCGGATGCCCGTGGCCGCCACCATGCCGAACATCACGAGGCCCGCGCCGCCGAGCACCACGGTGGGCAACGATTCCACCAGCGCGGCCATCTTCGGGAGCAGGCCCAGCACGATCAGGATCACGCCGCCGGCCACGCACACGTAGCGGCTCTTGATGCCCGTGACGGCCACGAGACCCACGTTCTGCGAGAAGCTGGTGTACGGGAAGGTGTTGAAGATGCCGCCGATCAGCGTGCCCAGGCCGTCGGTGCGCAGGCCGCGCGCCAGGTCCTTCTGGCTGATCTTGCGGTCGGTCATTTCGCCGAGCGCGAGGAACATGCCGGTCGATTCGATCATCACCACGATCATGATCAGCGTCATCGTGAGGATCAGGATCGGGTCGAACTGCGGCATGCCGAAGTGAAAGGGCAGCACGATGTCGACCCAGGCGGCCTTGCCCACCTTCTCGTAGGTCATGAGGCCGGTGACCGAGGCCACCACCGCACCGATCACGATGCCCAGCAGCACCGAGATGTTGGCGATGAAGCCCTTGGCGTACTTGACGATCAGCAGGATCGACACCAGCACCAGCGCCGCCACGCCGAAGCCAGAGAGGTCCGCGTACTTGGGGTTGGGCACCGTGGGCATGATCGCGAAGCCCTTGGGCACCGCGGGAATGGAACTGCCGGGCGAGGTGACCTCGGCCAGCCACTTCGCATACACCGGGTCGACCAGCGCGGGCGCCGTCGGGCCCACGGGGTTGCCGAAGATCCAGTTGATGCCCACGCGCATCAGGCTGATGCCGATGACCGCGATGATGGTGCCCGTGACCACCGGCGGAAAGAAGCGCAGCATGCGGCTCACCAGCGGCGCGATCAGTATCGATACGATGCCCGCGCCGATGATGGCGCCGAACAGCAGCTGCGCGCCGTTCTGGCCCGGGTTGGCGTTGGCGATGGCGACCATTGGCGCCACCGACGCGAAGGTGACACCCATCATCACGGGCAGCTTGATGCCGAAGAACTGCGTGGCACCCAGCGCCTGGATCAGCGTGGCGATGCCGCAGCAGAACAGGTCGGCCGAGATCAGCAGGGCGACCTCGTCGGGCGAGAGCTTGAGCGCGCGCCCGACGATGAGCGGCACCGCGACCGCGCCCGCATACATCACCAGCACGTGCTGCAGGCCAAGGGCCGCGAGCTTGCCAGAAGGCAGGCGCTGGTCCACGGGATGGACTGTCGGAACAGTGGAAGAGGTCTCGGCCGTCATCGTGTATCTCCTGGCGCAGCAAGGGGAGAGAGGCGTGAACGGCGCGGTGTTCCGTGGCGTCCACCTGGTGTGTACGCCAAACTGTATACAATTTATGCGGCAATCCGGATGCAGGAAAACCCGCATCGCGGGCCCTGGGCGAAGACGATCAGTTTTCCAATTTCAGCCGCCGCATGAGCCAGTTCGCGGTGAACTCGAAGTGCTCTCGCATGTTCGACTCCGCCGTGTGGCCATCCTCCCCAAATACCAGTTGCGTCACATTGAAGCCAAGAGCCGCAAGGGACGCAGGTTCATCTCTGGAGACGAGATCTTCGCGGGCGCCGTTCACCATGAGAATGGGTTTGTGCAACTGCACCGCGGTTGGCATCTTCAATTGACGTGAGAGTTGGAATGCTTCGTAGTATTCGCACATCGCCTGACGGGGTGTCGTCTGCGGATTCATGTTGGCAAACACGGTGTAGGGCGCGACGATCCATGCAGGCGCCGTCTTGCAATGCGCTTGTCCGAAGCTCGAATCGCTGGGGCCGCCTATGTTGACGATCGCCTTGTAGAAGTCGTTCCTCAGCCCGCCAAGCGTTCCCAAGTAGCCTCCCATGCTCCAGCCGTACACGGCCACTCGGCTCGCGTCCAGGTCGGTGCGGCTCTTGATGTAGTCCGCAACCGTGTCAAGCATCGCGGAGGACTCCGGACGGAATCCCAACTGGTTCTCCCCAGTGTCCGGATTTTCCACAATGAGGGTTGCGAACCCGCGGCCCATGAAGTAGTCGCTGTGCCGGATCATCTCCGTCTTCAGGTTGTCGAGGCCGCCGAGGATGACCAGCACCGGCAGCTTCTCGTTGCTGCCGCGTCGTGCCGACGGGGCTCGGAAGTAGCCAATGAATTCTTTCTCTCCGGTCTTGAATGTGATCCGCTGGAGCGGCTTTCCCAGGACCGCATAGGCTCGTTCGGTCGCCTGCAGATCCGCGGCGGGGACACGCTTGGGCAGCCGATTCATCCGCAGATAGAAAGCGGCCTTCTTGTATTCGGCCGATGCGGCCGCGCTGTCGCCCCTCTCTTCGGCCACGCGGGCTCGTTCCAGATGCACCTGGGCGGGCTTGCTGAAAGTCGCTTGCCAGGCCGCCTGCGACGGCCCGGCATGTTCCGGCAGCGTTCCAACGACGTCGTCGAACGTGCTTGCTTCGATTCCGGCATCCTCGAGCCACCAACAGATGTTGAATTTGAACGAAGGATGCATGCGAGCGATGCCTCCCGGGTACTCCGCCTGTCCTTTCCTGCAGAACTCGGCCATGCTGTCCGCCGCCCTGGCCGAGGGGATGCCCTGTGCCGCGGATTCGTGCGGCGCTGCCGCGACAAGAAGGACGGCTCCGAAGGCCGTCAAGAGTTTCAAGATCAATTTGTTCGTCACGGTCTTTCCTTTATCGGGTTGGGCGGCTCGGGCCCGTCGCAAGGGCGAAAAAGCGATTTGCTTGGCGCTATCGGGGCGACGCACTGGGCAGCCAGCCATTGCCGCGATACCAGGCGACCGTATCGGCAACGGTTTGCTCGATCGGGCGAAACTTCAGTTGAAGTTTCTGCTCGCTCTTCGTGTGATTGAAATGGCTGCGCCCCGCCTCCTTGCGCATCAGCCGCACCGTCGCCAGGCTGAGCAGGATGGGTTTGCCGCTGATCCGCGCATAGAGCTCCTGTGCCGCCGCCAGGAGATACAGGAGCGGGAAGGGCAAGTTGCGTGTCGGCGTCTTGATGCCCGCGATCTTCCCCATCAAGGGCACCAGTTCCTGCATCGTCATGTGGCGGCCGGCAGCCAGATAGCGTTCGCCGCGCTGCCCGTGCTCCGCGGCCGAAATCTGCGCCCTCGCCACATCGCGGGCATCGACAACGGAAAAGCTCCCAGGCAGCAACCCAGGCAATTTTCCAAGCACCACATCGTTGACAAATTGTCCTGACGAGGTGGGGCCAATATCGGCCGGCCCCCACATCCACCCTGGCAAGACAAAGCTCGCGTGCATGTCCGGGTGCGCTGCAAGAAAGGCCGACACGACTTGATCGGCCAGAATCTTGCTGCGGTAGTAGTCGTCGTCGGCATCTGCCAGGTCACGCAGAGAGGTCTCGTCGATGGGCATGCCCGGCTCGCCATTCAGCACCGCGATGGACGAGGTCTGAACGAAGCGCCGAATGCCGGCGTCGTATGCCCGCTCGATGAGCTGCTGCGTGCCGTCCACATTGATGCGTTTGAGCTCTTCCCAGTGGCTGCCGCCCTTGAAGTTGTCCCGGAAGAAGGCGGCGGTGTGGAACACCACGTCGCATCCTTGCAGTGCCCTGGAGAAAGCGGGTACATCCGCCATGTCGCCCAGCACCAATTCGACGCCTTTCATCCCCGCAAACTGCTGCTGACCTTTGGTCTTCGAGCGGGCGAGGGCCTTGACGGAGACGCCACGCGCGACCAGCTCGCGCACAAGGTTGTTGCCGAGAAGGCCGGTGGCGCCGGTGACAAATGCGGACCCCGGGCTCTTGGATTTTTCCATATCGATTGAATGTCAAAGATCAAATGAGTTTTGAATTTACCTTCGGCATTTTGAAATATCAAGTGATATTTGAAGAGGTGTCCAGCCTTGCCTCCGGAAGCACGCGCCCGCCGGTCGACATCCAAAGTTCATGTGATATCTTTTGAGGCATGAGTCCCACGACAGCAAGAAGGCGCCTGACCCGTGAGGAAAGCCGGGCGCAGACTCGCGAGCGCCTGATCGACACCGCGCAGCACCTGTTCGTGTCGAACGGCTATGGGGGCGCGTCGATCCGCGACATCGCGGACAAGGCGGGCTACTCCCAAGGCGCTTTCTATTCGAACTTCTCGAGCAAGGAAGACGTCCTGCTGGAGTTGCTGCGACGGCACATGGAAGCGGAAGCGACGCAGCTTTCCACGGTCTTGGGCAACGACGCGCAACAGCCCGAACAGATGCTGGCCGAACTGGAAGCCTGGGCTTCCACGCTCAATCACGATGCCGACTGGTGCATGCTTTCCATCGAACTGCAGTTGCATGCCAACCGCAGCCCGGCGTTCGCTGCGGAGTACCGGAAGGTGTGGGACAAACACCGGTCCGAGATCGGCGGCGTGATCGGCCTGTTGTTCGACAAGCTCGGGCGCTCGCCCCCTGCCGCACCGGACGAACTGGCCGCGGCCTTCATGGCACTCTCGCATGGGCTGGCACTGCAGCGGATGAGCACGCGCCCGGATCCCTCGGGCCGGCTGATCATGGTGTTCCTGCGCGGACTGATCGCAAGTGCGGAATGCCTGGGAACTGCAGCTGTCGCACCGGCCGACTCCTCTTCGCGCGAGCCCAGGAAGCGCGCTGCGAAGAAAGCTCGGCGCTGAATCGCACCCGGGTGCCCAGGACACCTTCAGGCTGTCCTGCAGACCCTCCCTAGGCGAGCAGCGCCTTCACCAGATCGAGCTGCCGGTCAGGCTTCTCGGTGCCCAGTTCGAGGCTCGCCTCGATGCGCTCCAGGTGGTCATTCATGCTCTTCACGGCGGCCTCGGCATCGCCCTTGCGGCACAGGCGCAGGAAATCGGCGTGCTCGTCCGACGAGCAGTGCGGGTCGTTCGACGAGTGGTACAGCATGGCGATCAGCGAGCTGCGCGCCACCAGTTCGCGCACCAGCTCGGCCAGCGTGCGGTTGCCCGTGGCCTCGGCCAGCGCCACATGGAAGTCGCCCAGCAGCTTCTCGCGCACGGTGCCCGTGGTGGTGGTCTGGCGCAGCGCTGTGCGTTCGAACTTGATGTGCTGCTCCAGCACCTGGTAGTCGCGCGGCCGTGCGGCGGCGACGAACAGGCGCACCACCTCGCTTTCGAGAATGCGGCGCACCGCGAACACCTCGCGGGCCTCTTCCACCGAGGGCTGGCAGACGAACGCGCCCTTGTCGGGAATCATCTCGATGAGCTTGTCCTTCGACAGCATCAGCAATGCGGCGCGCACCTTGGTTCGGCTGACCGAATAGACCCGGCCCAGCGCCTCTTCGCGCAGCCAGGTGCCGGGCGGCAGGCGCTTCTCGACGATCGCGGTGGCGATGTCGTTGGCGATGCTTTCGATGGAGCTGTTCTTGTCGGCTGCGGCCGCGCCGTTCTCGGCTGGAACGGCGATGGCGGGGGGGGCGGAGGATTTGGAACTGGCGCGGGGCATGCGCGGATTGTGGCCTAGCTCGAAAGCGTAAAGCTTTCCAGTGCGCCAACGATGGGCTTGGGCAAGGGCTTCGCCAGCTCCCCGCGCTTGCTGGTGCGCAGCTTGAGGGCGACGAGCGACTCGATGAGCTTGGTGCCCGCGGCCACGCCGTCGATCACGGGCACGCCGAGCACTTGCTCGATATGCGCGCACAGGTCGGTCATGCCGGCGCAGCCCAGCACGATGCAGTCGGAGCCGTCTTCCTCGAGCGCGCGCCGGCATTCGTCGACGATGCGTTCGCGTGCACGCGAGCCGGGCTCCTCGAGTTCGAGCACCGGCAGCTCGCAGGCGCGCACGTTGGCGCAGAAGCGTTCCATGCCGTAGATCTCGGCCAGGTGCCAGGCCTGGCCCATGGTGCGGCCCAGCGTCGTCACCACGCTGAAGCGGCTGCCGATCATGCTGGCCAGGTGCATGGCCGCCTCGGCGATGCCCACCACGGGGCCGCGTGCCAGTTCGCGCGCGGCCTTCAGGCCCGGGTCGCCGAAGCAGGCGATCACGTAGCCGTCGATGTTGCCCTCGCGTTCGCCCGCCGCGATCTCCTGCAGCAGGCCCGGCACGGCCAGCGCTTCGTCGTAGTGGCTCTCGATGGAGACCGGCCCCATGGCCGGGCTCACGGCGACGATCTCGGTGCCGGCGTGCGCCACCGCGCGGGCGCAGGCACCGATCTTCTCGGTCATGCTCCAGGTGGTGTTGGGGTTGATGATCTTGATGCGCACGGCGCTCCCTTTCTCTTCAGTTCAAGTCTTGCTGTTGCGGTTCAGCACGGCATAGAGCACGAAGCCCAGGCCCATGCCGATGAACCACGCATAGTTCGCGCCACCGCGCAGCGCCGGCACCATCACGCACAGGATCGGCACGATGGCCGCCGGCACCAGCGCCTGGATCGCCTTCGGGTTGTAGCCGCCGCTGTACCAGTACTCGCCCTTCGGGCTCATGCTGTAGAGCGCGTCCACGTCGATGCGCTGCTTGCGCACGATGTAGTAGTCGGCAATCAGAATGCCGAACAGCGGCCCGATGAACGAACCCAGCACGTCGAGCGTGTAGTGAATGACCTCGGGGCTGTTGTAGAGGTTCCATGGCGTGAGAAACACCGAGCCCACCGCGGCGATCATGCCGCCCGTGCGCCAGCTGATGTGCTGCGGTGCCACGTTCGAGAAGTCGAAGGCCGGCGACACGAAGTTGGCCACGATGTTGATGCCGATGGTCGCGATCATGAAGGTCAGCGCGCCCAGCACGACGGCGGTGGTGCTGTCGATCTTGCCCACGGTGTGCACCGGATCGGTGATCAGTTCCCCAAAGACGGGCAGCGTGGCGGCGGTGGTGATGACGGTCAGCAGCGAGAAGAACACGAAGTTCACCGGCAGGCCCCAGAAGTTGCCCTTCTTCACCGCGTCGAAGCTCTTGCCGTAGCGCGAGAAGTCGCCGAAGTTGAGCATCGGGCCGCTGAAGTAGCTCACCACCAGAGCAATGGCCGAGAGCATCACGGGCAGCGCGTCCCAGCCCTGGAACTTGACGCCGCCGAGGTTCAGGTCGATCTTGCTCCAGCCCGCCTTCCACACCAGCCAGCCGCACAGCACGGCCATGACCACGTACACCGCCGGGCCGGCCCAGTCGATGAACTTGCGGATGGCGTCCATGCCGTGCCAGAAGACGAAGGCCTGCAGCACCCACATGACCATGAACGCGACCCAGCCGAGGGCCGACAGGCCGACGAAGCCGTGTTGCGCGACATCGGCATACGGCGCCAGGCCCGGCGCCATGTGCAGCGCCAGCACCATGAATGCGGCCGATGCGAGGTACGTCTGCACGCCGTACCAGGCCACGGCGATCAGCCCGCGGATGATGGCCGGGATGTTGGCGCCCAGCACGCCGAAGGGCGCGCGGCACACCACCGGGTAGGGCACGCCCGTCATTTGGCTGGGCTTGGCCACGAGGTTGCAGAAGAACTGCACGATCACGATGCCGACCAGCAGCGACACCAGCACCTGCCAGCTCGACAGGCCCAGCGCGAACAGGCTGCCGGCCGTGATGTAGCCGCCCACGCTGTGCACGTCGGACATCCAGAAGGCAAAGATGTTGTATTGGCCCCAGGTCTGCTTCTTCAGCGGAGCGAGGTCTTCGTTGGTCAGGCGCGGGTGGTAGCCCGGCTTGATGACGGCGTTCGATTCCGCGTGCGGCGCAATGCCGGCTTCGCTTGCCCCCGCGGGGGCCTGGCTGACGACTGTGCTCATGGTCTTTCCTCGTGCGGGTGGGTGGATCGGGACCCGGTTTTGACGCAAATTTAGCGCCGGTTTTTCGGATGCGTTATTTGTATACAAAAACTGCACGCAATCAAGGCCATTCGAGGAATCATATATCCGTAGATTCCCTGATGTGTGTGGCGCTGTTGTTCGGCTGGGCCACGGCGCACAGGCACGACGGTGGCAGGTCGCCGGACCTCCGTGGGTGATTAATCGAAATTCTTATGGCTCAGATGGAAAATATATCGTTTTCCATTGTGAAAGGTGCTGCTTAGAGTCGGGTCCATCCCCACTCCCCCGATGGAAAGCCCCATGAGCAACACAGCCACCCGCATCCCGTTTCATCTTGCGTTCCCGGTGCGAGACATCGCCGAGGCGCGCGCGTTCTACGGCGACTTGCTTGGATGCCCTGAAGGCCGCAGCGCGCCTGAATGGGTCGACTTCGATTTCTACGGCCACCAGATCGTGGCGCACCTGGCACCCGACGAATGCGGCCACCGCCAGAGCAGTTCGGTCGACGGTCACGACGTACCCGTGCGCCACTTCGGCGCGATCGTTCCGATGGATCAATGGCAGGCCATGGCCGACAAGCTCGTGGCGCGCCAGACAAAGTTCGTCATCGAGCCCTACATCCGGTTCAAAGGAGAGCCCGGCGAGCAAGCGACGATGTTCTTTCTGGACCCCTCAGGCAACGCGATCGAGATGAAGTCGTTCGCCGACTTGAGCTCGCTCTTCGCACGCTGAAAGAACTGCATGACCAAGAGCAGCAAAAGGAGCCTTGCCTTCGCAGCGGCGCTTGCCGTCGTCTGCGGGGCTGCGGCGGCGCAAACCGACACCTTGAAGAAGGTCAAGGAGTCGGGCTCGATTTCCGTGGGTGTCCGCGATGCGTCGGGTGCCATGTCGTTCACCCTGGGGCCCAACAGGTACACCGGCTTTCACGTGGAGATCTGCGAGCGGATCATTGCCGACATCAGGAAGGCAGTTCAACTCGACAGGATCGACGTGAGGTACCAGCTCGTGACGCCACAGAACCGGATTCCCCTCGTTCAAAACGGTACGGTGGATATCGAATGCGGCACGACGACCAACAATGCAGCGCGGCAGAAGGAGGTTGCCTTTGCACCGACGCTCTATGTCGAAGGCGTTCGCATCGCGGTCAAGGCCACGTCGGGCATCACGCGCCCCGCGCAGCTGGCCGGCAAGACCGTGGCGGCCACGACAGGAAGCACGTCCGTGCCGGCGCTGAGAAAACTCAAGCGTGAGGGCGCGAACGGTATCGAGGAGGTGCTCGCCAAGGACAACAGCGAAGGATTCCTGCTCCTCGAGGCGGGCCGAACCGAAGGATTCGTCGCTGACGGGCAGATCCTCGCGACGTTGATCTCGAAGAGCAAGGAGCCGGAAAAATACAGGCTCCTGGACCAGGTTCTCAGCGTCGAGCCGCTCGCGATCATGTTCCGCAAGGGGGATCCTGCATTCAAGAAGCTGGTCGACGACAGCGTCGTGGCATTGGCCAGGAGCGGCGAAGTCGCACGGATCTACGACAAGTGGTTCATGCAGCCGATTCCGCCTCACAACGCCAGGGTGGGGCTGCCGGCAAACGCCATGACGAAGGCTGCCTGGGCCGACCCCACGGACAAGCCGATGGAGTCTTACGAGTCCCGTTGACTGCCGATGGTGCGCGGAAAGTCGGCGAACCAGCGGTGCCGAGTCCGGCCCGCATGCGAGGCGATCGAGCGGCGCTCCCCGGTTTCAGGTACGGCGCGGGATCGATGCCCTTGCGCGGCTGGCATTCCGCGCAGGCAATGTGTTCGGCTTCGCTTCAGCCGCATCGCGCAGGCATTGGGCGAAGTGCGCAACCATGGGCGGGCTGGCCCGGGGCTTTCGCTGGAGCAGGCCGATCTCGCGCTGGAAAGTGACCGCGCCCAAGGAGACGATGCGCACCTGCGCAGGCAAGGGCAGATGCGCCTCGACCAGCGGCACGAGCGCCACGCCCAGGCCCCTGGAGGCCAAGTGGATCAATCCGGGAATCTCGTCGACCTCGATCGCATCGTTGACCGCCAGGCCTTCCCGACGCAGAAACCCCTCGACCATCCGCCCACCGAACGAAGCCCTGTCATAGCGCAGGAATGGCTGTTCCTGGATCAGCGTGCGCCAATTCTTCGTTACCGGCAGGGCCTTGGGCACCACCAGCACGTAGGGCTCGTGCACCAGTGGCTGCCACGTCAGGTCGGCAGGCATGCCGAACGGAGGGCGGATGATCACCGCGGCATCGATCTTTCCGGCGTCCAGGTCGTCCATCAGGCGCATCGAGACGCCAGGCGACACATGGACACGCACGAGAGGAAAGGATTTGCGCAGTTGCTCAAGCGCGCGCGCCAGCAGCGTGGGCTGCGCCGAGGCAATCGAACCTACGCGAAGAAGCCCCTGGGTGGCGTTGTCGTGAGGAAGCTCCCCGAGCTTGGCGAACAGCGCGCAGATTTCTTCTGCCCGCGGCAAGGTCGTCTGGCCTGCGACATTCAAGGTGGCCGATCGGCCTGTTCTGTCGAAGAGCTCGAACCCCAGGGCTTCTTCGAGTCGCTTCATCTGGCTGCTCACCGCCGATTGAGTAAGCCCGATTCGATCGCCGGCCGCCGCGAAGGTGCCGAGCTTGCACACCGCAATGAAGGTCTTGAGTTCGTTGATCACCCTGGAAGCATCGCAAACATCGATGCTCGGGTCAACCAAGCATCATCGCAGGTGATCAATGCCGACCCGTCGAGCGGCATGGGCTATTCTTCGAACCCTTCAAAACGAGTGTTCGCCAGCGCGCCGCACCGATCGATGCCTTCCATCAAATTCCGCACGCGGCTCTCGCTGGCCTTCGCAACGCTCGTTGCGCTGGTGTGCATCCAGGCCGGTTTCATCTACCTGGGTTCCGAGCGCGTTACTTTCGCCAAGCAGCACAGCCGGCTTGCGAGCGACATCCTGTCCGATCTGCTGGAGCTGTCCACCAACAAGCAGCGGCTGCGGGTCTGGGCCTCGCAGCGGCTGATGAACGGCGACGCGCCGATCGAGGCACGCGACCGCTGGCTGGCCGGCATGCGGACCAGCGCGGCCAGCCTGCACGACCTGACGCAGCGCGACCTGGCCTGGTGGACCCAGGCTTCCTCGGCGCGCGGCACGCCTGTGCCCGAGGCGGCGACCCAGCTGGCGGCCAGCATCGACCTGCTCGACGCCAACATCGCCGAAGTCCAGGCCCGCCTGCTGCGGCTGGAGCCGTTGGAGGAGGGCGCGGAGTTTTCATCGGTGTGGCAGCAGCTCAACCAGGTGTTCGACGTGACGCGCGGGCGCGACCTGCGCGAACTCGTCAACGGTGCGATCGCGCGCCAGCGCGAGGCGGTGCCGGTGGCACGCAAGGCCACGGAACGCGCCGTCGAGGTGCTGCGCCTGCAGGCCATCGGCCTCGCAGTGCTGACCCTGGTGGCCGCGGTGCTGATCGCCATTCGCCTGAACCGGCGGCTGCAGGCGCCCATCGCCGGCCTGCTGGCCGGCACGCAGGCCCTGCAGGCCGGCCGCATGGACCATCGCCTGGAGGTCGGGTCGAGGGACGAGTTCGGCCAGGTGGCAGAGCATTTCAATGCCATGGCCGCCGAGCTGCAGCAGCGCCGCAGCGATGCCGAAGCCGCGCGGCACAAGCTCGAAGCGGCGGTGGATGCGCGCACGGCCGAGCTGCAGTCCGCCCACGTCACGCTGCAGAACATCGACCAGCGCCGCCGCCAGCTGTTCGCCGACCTGAGCCACGAACTGCGCACGCCGGCCACCGCCATCCGCGGCGAGGCCGAGATCGCACTGCGCGGCGCCGACAAGCCGCCGGCCGAATACAAGTTGACGCTGTCGCGCATCGTTGGCGGTGTGGAGCAGCTCGCGCGGGTGATCGACGACCTGATGCTGATCGCGCGCGCCGAGGCCGACCAGCTCGTCATTCGGCAGGACCGGGTGGACCTGGGCCTGCTGGTCGGCGATGCGGCCGAGCAGGCCGAGGCGCTGGGGGCGCTGCATGGCGTGGGGGTGCGCCTCGATGCGCCGCACGACGCACAGCCGGCGCTTGTCCACGTGCACGCCGATGCCGATCGGCTGCGCCAGGCCCTGATGATCGTGCTGGACAACGCGGTGCGCTATTCGCGCGCCGGCGGCGCGGTTCGCATCGGTTGGCGCGAGCTCGACGGATGCGTGGAAATTGCCGTGCGCGACCAGGGCATCGGCATCGACGCCGACGAGCTGCCCACGGTGTTCCAGCGCTTCACGCGTGGCCAGCGCGCCCGGGCGCACCGCGTCGACGGCACCGGCATCGGCCTGTCGATCGCGCAGGTGATCGTTTCCGCGCACGAAGGCCGCATCGACATCGAGAGCGAGCCATTCGTGGGCACGACGGTCCGCATCCGGCTGCCGCGTTTCGACGGCACCGATTTCCCCACGGCGCCGGAGGCCGCATGAACAACATCCTGGTGGTCGAAGACGATCCGCGCGTGGCCGACTTCCTTCAGCGCGGCCTGCGGGCCGAAGGCTATGGCGTGCAGCTGGCCCGCACCGGAACCGAGGGCCTGGCGCTGGCGCGCGGCGGCGAGCCCGCGCTGCTCATCCTCGACCTGATGCTGCCCGGCCTCAGCGGCCTGGAGCTGTGCCAGACGATGCGCGCCGAGGGCCACCATGTGCCCGTGCTGATGCTCACGGCCATGAGCTCGCTGGAGGCCAAGGTCAACGGCCTGCGGCTGGGTGCGGACGACTACCTCACCAAACCCTTCGCTTTCGAAGAACTGCTCGCGCGCATCGAGGCGCTGCTGCGGCGCGGGCGCGAGCAGCGCGTGAAGGCGAGCAGCCTGCAGGTGGCCGACCTCGTTCTGGACCGCGAGCGCATGCAGGTCACGCGGGCCGGCCAGCCGATCGCGCTGACCGCGAAGGAGCTGGCCTTCCTGGAACTGCTGATGAGCGCACCCGGGCGCGTGTACAGCCGCGAGCGCATCCTCTCGAACGTGTGGGGCACCAGCGAGGACCCGCTGACCAACGTGGTCGACGTGTACGTGCGCCGCCTGCGCGCCAAGATCGACGAGGGCCATCCGCTCGCGCTGCTCAAGACCGTGCGCGGCTTCGGCTACCGGCTCGACGCGCAGGAGGCCTGAGCGCGCGCGGGGCGCCCGTTCATCCGTTGTTCATCTGCGCTTCAACTCGCATTCATGGCCCGGCACGGGTCGTGTTCATGAGCGCGCCGCAGACTTGATTCCTGCCTCGCGAATGCGGTGCAGCGCCGGCCTGAACCGGTGCTTCAACAACTTCCACAACAAGGAATCATCTCCGTGAAGAAAAGTCTCGTCGCCAGCGCCGCCCTCGGCGTCCTCTCTCTCTCGCTCGCCACCGGTGCGCTGGCCCAGGGATCGGGTACGGCCGTCTGCACGCCGGTGGATGCGGCGCAGGTCAGCGCCTTGTTCGACCGCTGGAACAACTCGCTGCGCACGCTGGACCCCGACAAGGTGGTCGCCAACTACGCCGCCGACGGCGTGCTGCTGCCGACCGTGTCGAACCAGCCGCGCACCAACCCGGCCGAGATCCGCGACTACTTCGTCAAATTCCTCAAGGGCGAGCCGCAAGGAAAGATCGACCAGCGCGTCATCAAGATCGGCTGCAATGTGGCGCAGGACGTCGGCACGTACACCTTCCGCTTCAAGGACGGCGGCACGGTGCATGCGCGCTACACCTACGTCTACGAATGGGTGAACGGCCAGTGGCTGATCGCGCATCACCACTCGTCGGCGATGCCCGAGGTGCGCGCCCCGAAGAGCTGACCGGCAGCGACTGCCTACTGCGCGGAGACCTTTACGAACACCGGGTTCGAATAGAACCAGAGGTCGCCGTAGTTGCGCGCGTTGATCGCGTTGAAGCGCGCCACGTTGTCGGTGCCCGTGGTCTGCGCATCGGGCAGCGGCTCGCCGCCGGCGGTTTCGTTGGGCACGTCGGTGCCCAGGTTGGTGCCGCGCAGGCGGAAGTACTGGTTGTTGCCGGCCTTCACCGTGTAGCTCACGGTGAAGTAGCCGTCGGCGTCGAGCTTCCAGTCGCTGCGGGTGAAGCGCTTGAGCACGTGCGTCGACGGGTTGGTGTCGCGCGAGTAGCCCGGCGTGCCCGGCAGTTCGGGGCCGGTCACGTCGCCCGCGATCAGGTCGATGTGATCGACCACCGGCTTCACGTTGGCGAAGCGGCCGCTGCCGAGCTGATACTCGAAGTTGTTGCGCTCGGGGCTCTTGAAGCGGATGATGATCTTAAGGTCTTCACCCGGCTTTGCTCCCAGCTCCGAACCCATCTCGCTTATTCCCTTGGCGCCTTGCACCTTGAAGTCGAGCGCGTCGATCAGGCCGCCGTTCACCGCGAAGAGCTTGCCCGTGCGCATGGCCGCGAGCAGCGACTTCGGGTCCTTGATGTCTCCCCACAGGTGGTTCCTGGCGTACTCGCCGGGCGCGTAGCCGCTGCTGTACTGGCCCTGCGAGACGGTGAAGTGGTAGTCGGAGTCGGCCACGTTCCAGATGCGGCGGCCTTCGGAAAGCAGCGCGTCCCAGGTGCCGCCCAGTTTGGCAACGAGATAGTCGACGCCGCCATAGGTGCGCGAGGGCAGGTTGGCCGCGATATAGGCGCTGTTGTAGCCGCCACGGTCGGGCTCCATCTGGTTGCCGACCATGCCTTCGAGCGAGAACACGATGTTCGGCGCGAGGTCGTTCATCTCGCGCAACTGGGCGATCGTATACTTGCCGGGGTTGCGCGACGGGTGGTTGATCTGCAGGTAGCTGGTGTCGGGATAGTTCTTCTTGAGCCAGGCGATGGCTGCGAGCGTCTCGGCGTGCGTGTTGTAGCCGGTGCCGGCCTTCTGACCCCACGCGGCGACGTCGGCGGCCGGGAAGAGGGCGGGGTCGCGGTTGGTGAAGAGGTACTCGAACTGGTTCGCCGCCTTGAGCGCGGCGCCCGACATGGGGTTGTCGGTCAGGATGCCGACGTTGCCGTGGTCGTGCGAGGGCATGTCCCACTCGAAGGCCGTGAAGATCGTCTTGTCGGCGTACTTGCCGCTGGCCTGCAGCGCCTTGATGCGCGGCACTTGGTACTTGGCCATGCCTTCCGAGAACGGAATCTGCGCGGCCAGCTTGTTGCCATCGTTGTCGTAGGAAGACAGGCGCAGGTGGTCGGACAGCGCGGCCCAGTCGAGCCCGAACTCGTCGAAGGCCTTGGCCAGCACCTGGTCGAGCGTGGAGATCTGCTGGGTGTCGTCCGACTGCATCGTGTGGATGTGCAGGTCGCCGACGGTCCAGCGTCCGGGCGGCACGGACGGGGCGGGATCGGCCGGCTGCGCAGGAGCAGGTGCGGGCGCGGGCGCCACAGCAGTCGGGGTGCCGGGTGTCGTGGGGAAGAAGGCCGGGGCGCTGGAGCCGCCTCCGCCACCGCAACCGGCAAGCGCGAGCGTGCCGATGGCGAGTGTGGAGAGCAGGCTGCGGCGCAACGGCGGGGTGGTCGGTAGAGCAATCGGGAAGATGGACATGGCTGGCTTGAAAAAAGCGACGCGGACTGGAAGCGCGCGTCTCTGCGAAAGCCGCGAGTCTGGGATGGAGCCATGACATCCGGGTGAAAGTCGAACGAAAGTTCGTTGTTGCCGCGCACCAGTCGGGGCGCTGGCGCGGCCCGCGCCCTAAACTGTGCTCCTTTCATGATTCCCCGCGCGCCTTCTCCCGAGCTCACTGCGTCCGTCGACGACCTGGTGCTGTCCCGCACGGTGCGCACCGACCAGCTCGTGGCGATACGCCGCAGCGTGCTGCGGGCCATTCCGATCAACGTGGTGCTGAGCTGCGCGGCGGCGCTGATCGCCGTCAACGCCGGCCGCGCGTTCGAAGGGCTGTGCTGGCTGCTGCTGTCCCTCATGGTGAACGGACTGCGCCGCTACATCTGCCGCTGGCCGTTCGCACCGTCGCCGGGCACCACGCCCGACAGCAGCGTCGCCACATCGCCGAGCGCCCGCCCGGTCGAATGGCACCTGCGGTTGACAGCCGGCCTGGCCGCGGTGTCGGGCTGTGTGTGGGCGCTTATTCCGCTGCTGTGCGACGGCTACTCCTCGCCGCAGGCGGTGTTCTACCTGACGGTGGTGTGCGGCATCTGCGCGGGGGCGGTCACCTATGGCATCGCCTATGCGCTCGTGCCCATCGGCTTCATCACGCCGGCGCTGCTGTCGGTGGCGGGCTGCCTGGCGTATGCGGGCGGCTTCGACAACCTGTGCCTGGCGGCGCTCGTGCTGCTGTACCTCGGGGCGCTGGGGCGCGGCGCGCTGCACAGCGACAAGGCCTTCCGCGAAGGCAGCCGCATCCGCAACGAAGCCACCGCCATGGCCGCCCAGCTGCGGCTGGCGCACGCGCTCTCGCTGGATGCAACGCAGCAACTGGCCTTCCGGGCCTCGCACGATTCGCTTACCGGCCTGTTCAACCGCGAGGGCTTCACCGAGGCCGCGACGCTGCGCATCGCCACGACCGATGGCCGCCAGCACGGCCTGCTGCTGCTCGACCTCGACGGCTTCAAGGCGGTGAACGACGCCTTCGGCCACAAGGCCGGCGACCGCGTGCTGCAGGACGTGGCCCGCTGGCTGCAGCGGGAAACCGCAGACATGCAGGCGGTCCTCGGGCGCTGGGGCGGCGACGAATTCGCGCTGCTCTACAGCCTGTGGGACGAGCGGCAGGCGCCCACGGCCATCGCGCAGGGGCTGATCCGTTCGGTCTCTTTCGCCACGGCGCACTACGGCGGTCACCTGGGCGTGAGCATCGGCATCTCGGTGTCGGGCGAGGCCGAGATCGCCGACATGATCAGCTTTGCCGACGAGGCGCTCAACGAGGCCAAGCGCCTCGGGCGCAACCGCTGCCAGCTCTTCGACAACGCGCTCAACCAGCGGCTGGCCACGCGGCGGGACGTGGAGCGCGACCTGCTGCGCGCCATCGAGGCGCGCGACATCGGCGTGTGGTTCCAGCCGATCATGAACAGCGACGGCTGCGAGGTCCATAGTCTCGAGGCGTTGATGCGCTGGAACCACCCGCGCCACGGCCAGATCGCTCCCGAGGAAGTGATCTACGCGGCCGCGAGCACCGGCGTGGCGGAGCCGCTGCTGCGGCACCTGGTCGACGAGGCCTGCCTGGCCATGCGCCAGCTCGAGGCCGCGGGCTCCAGCCTGGCCGCAGCGCCGGTCGCCATCAACGTCTCGCCACGCGAGATGGCGCAGCTCGCGGTCGACGACATCGTGCTGGGCATGCTGAAGGAGCGCGGCATCGCGCCGCGCCGGCTGCAGATCGAGATAACGGAAGAGGTGGCGCTCGACACCCATGCCACGCGCGGCCGGTTGAGCACGCTGTCGGCCGCGGGCGTGGCGATCGTGGTCGACGACTTCGGCGTGGGCTATTCGTCGCTGGCGTCGCTGCGCAGCGAGCACGTGCGGCAGGTGAAGATCGACCGCAGCTTCACGCTCGGCCTGTCGTCCTCACCGGGCAACGTGGTGCTGGTGGATGCCATCGTCCAGCTCGGCCGTTCGCTGAACATCCAGGTCGTGGCCGAAGGCGTCGAAACGCAGGACGAGCTCGAGGCCCTGCGCGCGCTGGGCTGCAAGCTGGTGCAGGGCTACCACCTGGCGCGGCCCGCGCCGCTGTCCGAACTGATGGCGTGGGCGGCTTCGCGGGCGCTGCCGGCGCACGCCAAGGGCGCCTGAGCCGGATCAGGCCAGCAGGTCGCAGAGCGTGCGCGCGATCACCTTGGTGGCGCGGCGCAGGTCTTCGAGCACCACGCGCTCGTCGCTGCGCTTGGCATGCGACTCGAGCACGGTGCGCGGGCCGGCGCCGTAGATCACGCCAGGAATGCCGGCTTCGACGTACAGGCGCACGTCGGTGTACAGCGGCGTGCCCATGGCCTTGATCGGCTCGCCGAACAGCTCGCCGCCGTGCTTCTGGATGGCATCGACCAGCGGCTTGTTGCCGGCCAGCGGCTGCATTGAGTTGGCGAGCAGCAGGCGCTTGATCTCGACCGTGATGCCCGCGCTTTCGGCGGCGGCATCGGCGATCACCTTGCGGATCGTGGCTTCGACCTCGACCGGGTTCTCCTCGGGGATCATGCGGCGGTCGAGCTTGAACACCACCTTGCCCGGAACCACGTTGGTGTTGGTGCCGCCCTCGATGCGGCCGACGTTGAGGTACGGGTGCGTGATGCCCTCGACCTTCGACGTCACCTGCTGGTAGAGCATGTTCTGCGCATAGAGCGCGTTGAGGATCTTCGTGGCGCCCTGCAGCGCATCGACGCCGGTGGTCGGAATGGCGGCATGTGCCATCTTGCCGTGCACCGTCACTTCCATCTGCAGGCAGCCGTTGTGCGCGGTGACCACTTCGTAGCTGAAGCCGGCCGCGATCATCAGGTCGGGCTTGGTCAGGCCGTTCTTGAGCAGCCAGCCCGGGCCGAGGATGCCGCCGAATTCTTCGTCGTAGGTGAAGTGCAGCTCGACGCTGCCCTTGGCCGGTTTTGCTACCGCTTCGAGCGCGCGCAGCGCGAAGGTGAAGCTCGCGAAGTCGCTCTTGCTGACCGCGGCGGCGCGGCCGTAGAGGCTGCCGTCGGCGATCTCGCCGCCGTACGGGTCGTGCGTCCAGCCTTCGCCGGGCGGCACCACGTCGCCGTGGGCATTCAGCGCGACGGTACGGCCTTCGCTGCCGTACTTGCGGCGCACGATCAGGTTGGTGATCGATTCGAGGCCGTACTCCTTCACATCCTGCGCGGGCACGGCGTGCTTCTCGGCGTCGAGGCCGAAGTCCTTCAGCAGTTCGGCGGTGCGTTCGGCGTGCGGCGCGTTGTTGCCGGGCGGCGTGTCGGTGGGCACGCGCACCAGTTGCTGCAGGAACTGCACTTCCTCGTCGAAGTGGGCGTCGATCCAGGCGTCGAGTTTGGCGTAGTCGGTCATGGTTGTTCTTCTGTGGTCGGTCAGTGGGCTTGCTCGGTGGCGAGGTTGTCCAGCAGGAGCTGGAATGCTTGCACCGCCAATTGAATATCGTCGTTGGTGCTCGATTCGAGCGGGTTGTGGCTGATGCCCGAGTTGATGCCGCGCACGAAGAGCATGGCCTGCGGCATCACCTCGTGCAACTTCATCGCGTCGTGGCCGGCGCCGCTGGGCATGCGGAAGAGCGGAATGCCGAGGGCATCGACCGCTTTTTCCCATCGCTGCTGCCAGGCCGGTGCGCTGGGCGCGGCGGCGGCGCGCATCGTCTCCTCGAGCTCGTAGCGAACGCCGCGGCGCTCGCAGATGTCCTTCAGTGCGTTGACCACGTCGTTGGCCAGCGCGTCGCGCTGCGCATTGTTGGGCGCGCGCAGGTCGAGGCTGAACTTGCAGCGCCCCGGCACCACGTTGATCGAGCCGCTGGGCACTTCGAGCATGCCGACAGTGCCGACCGAGTCCCCGTCCTTCGCGGCGCGCTGCTCGGTGTAGAGGATCAGCTCGGCCACGGCCGCTGCTGCGTCGCGGCGGCGGTCCATCGGCGTGGTGCCGGCGTGGCTGGCCATGCCGATGACCTCGCCCACGTAGCGCACGCTGCCGTTGATGGAGGTGACGATGCCCAGCGGCAGGTCGAGCTCGGTCAGCACCGGGCCCTGCTCGATGTGCACTTCGACGAAGCCGAGGTAGCGGGCCGGGTCGCGCTGGATCTTCGGAATGTCTTCCTGCTTCAGGCCCGCGTGCTGCATGGCCTCGCGCATGGTGATGCCGTCGGCATCCTTCTGGTCGAGCCAGCGCGGGTCGAAATGGCCGATGAGCGCGCCCGAGCCCAGGAAGGTCGCCTTGTAGCGCTGGCCTTCTTCTTCCGCGAAGCCCACCACCTCGAAGGCGAAGGGCAGGCGCCTGCCTTGCCGCTTGAGTTCGCGCACGCAGGCCATGGGCACGAAGATGCCGAGGCGGCCGTCGTACTTGCCGCCGTTGCGCACGGTGTCGTAGTGCGAACCGGTGAGCAGCGTCTTCGCGTCGGGCGTGCTGCCTTCATAGCGACCCACTACGTTGCCGACCGCATCGATGTCCACCGAGTCGAAGCCGCACTCGCGCATCCACGTGGAGATCTGCGCGGCGCAGGCACGGTGCGCATCCGTCAGGTAGGTGACGGTGAGCTGGCCCTTCTCGGCATAGCCCGGGTCGGTGTGCACCGAGAGCTGCTCCTGCCAGTCCCACACGTCGTTACCGAGCGTGATGTCGGCGGCGAACTTGTCGTCCAGGCGGATCTCGGCGATGCGATGGATGTTGCGCAGCGCCTCACCGAGTTCGAACCCCGGGTGGTTGTACAGCCGGCGCTCGAAGGTGTCGATGATCTCGCGCTTGGTCAGCCCGGTGCCGCGCGGGCCGCGCACCGCGAGGATGAACGGAAAGCCGAACTTCGCGTTGTAGTCGGCGTTGAGCTGCTGGATCTTCGCGAACTCCTCGGGCGTGCAGCCGGTCAGGCCGGCCTTGCTCTGCTCGTTGGTCGATTCGGCCGTCAGCGTCTTGCTGACCATGGCCTTGCCAGCGAGCTCGGGGTGGGCGCGGATGAGGCCGATCTGCTCGTCGGTCGACGACGCGGCCAGCGCCTGCACCATCGAATGCTTCAGGTGTGCGAGCGAGCGGAAGGGGCGCGCGGCGAGCGCGCGCTGCGCGATCCAGGGCGAGTGCTCGTAGATGCCGTCGAGCAGTGCGACGGCTTCGGCCGGCACCGCGGCGTTGAGTTGGGCGATGGTGAGGCTCATGATGCGGCTCCGGCTTCGAAAGGATGCGCGTGCTTCCAGTGGCGCGCGATGTCGACGCGGCGGCAGACCCACACCTTGTCGTGCTTGGCGATGTGATCGAGAAAGCGCTGCAGTGCCGTGATGCGGCCGGGCCGCCCGAGCAGCCGGCAGTGCATGCCGATGCTCATCATCTTCGGGCTGTTGTCGCCATTCGGGTCGCCCTCGGCATAGAGCGCATCGAAGCTGTCCTTCATGTACTGGAAGAACGGATCGGCGTGCGAGTAGCCCTGCGGCAGCGCGAAGCGCATGTCGTTGCAGTCGAGCGTGTAGGGCACGATGAGCTGGGGCACCACGCTGCCGTCGGTCTTCTGTACCTTCATCCAGAAGGGCAGGTCGTCGCCGTAGTAGTCGCTGTCGTATTCGAAGCCGCCGTAGTCGGCCACGAGGCGGCGCGTGCGCGGGCTGTCGCGGCCGGTGTACCAGCCAAGCGCCCGCTCGCCGGTGAGCTTCTCGATGGCTTCCATGCCCAGGCGCATGTGCTCGCGCTCGGTGGCTTCGTCGAGGTTCTGGTAATGAATCCAGCGCCAGCCGTGGCAGGCGATCTCGTGGCCGAGTTCCTTGAACGCAGCCGTGAGCTCGGGGTAGCGCTCCAGCGCCATGCCCACGCCGAACACGGTCAGCGGCAGGCCGCGCTTCTCGAACTCGCGCAGGATGCGCCACACGCCGGCGCGCGAACCGTATTCGTAGATGCCTTCCATGCTGATGTGCCGGTCGGGAAAACTCGCCGGGTTGAACATCTCGGAGAGGAACTGCTCGGAGCCCGCGTCACCGTGCAGCGTGGCGTTCTCGCCGCCCTCTTCGTAGTTGAGGACGAACTGCACCGCGATGCGCGCGCCGCCCGGCCACTGGGCGTGCGGCGGGTTGCGGCCGTAGCCGACGAGGTCGCGCGGGTAGGGCAGGGTGGTGTCGTAGACGGTCATGGATGTTCAGGCCAGGGCGAGCGAGATGTCGTTGGTGGGGACCTTGCGGTCGAACGTGAGGTTGGCCTCGACGTGCTCCAGGTGTTCGGTCATGAGGCGCACGGCGCGTTCCTCGTCGCGCGCGGCCAGCGCCTTCACGATGTCGGCGTGCTCGTCGTTGGAGTGCTCGGCAGCGCTGGCGCTCTGGTACATCAGCGTGATGAGGGCACAGCGAGAGATGAGTTCGCCGAGGATCTGCGCCAGCACCTGATTGCCCATGAGCTCGGCCATGCGCACGTGGAAGTCGCCGAGCAGCTCGGTGCGGCCCGAGATGTCCTCGCCCGACACGGCGGACTTTTCGAGCGCGACGTGTTCCTTCAGCGCCTTGATCTTGGCTGGCGTGACGGTGCGCACGAACTCGCGCGTCATCTCGGCCTCGAGCATGCGGCGCACAGCGAACACTTGCCTGGCCTCGTCGACCGCGGGCGCGGCCACGAAGGCGCCGCGCGCGGGTTCGAGGCGGATGAGCTTGTTCTGAGACAGCTGGAACAGCGCCTGGCGCACCAGCGTGCGCGACACGCCGAAATGATCGGCCAGCTTCTGCTCAGCCAGCTTGGTGCCGGGCTGAAGCCGGTGCTCGACGATGGCCTTCGTGAGGGCATCGACGATCGAACGGGTGGTGGAGGACTCCATGTTTTTCATGATAGACCCAAAGCCGGTAACTGTATACACTTTTGTCCACCGGAATTTCCCGCACCCGATTCGACATTCGAAGGAGCGCCCCATGGGCCTGAGCACTCACGTACTGGACACGATGCACGGCGGCCCGGCGGCCGGCATGGAGGTGGCGCTGTACACCACCGACGGCGACGCCGCCACGCTGGTGAAGCGCTTCACGCTGAATTCGGACGGCCGCAGCGACGGGCCGCTGTACGACAACAACTCGCTGAAGGCCGGCACCTACCGGCTGGTGTTCGACGTTGCGGGCTACTTCAAGGCCCGCGGCGTGAAGCTGCCCGAGCCGAATTTCCTGAACAAGGTGTCGCTGGACTTCGGCGTGGCGCACACCGACCAGCACTACCACGTGCCGCTGCTGGTGAGCCCGTGGAGCTACTCGACCTACCGCGGGTCTTGATGCTCGCCCCCAGGCTTCGCGCACTTCGTGTCGCTTCGCCAACCCCCTACCGGGGGCGGGCCGGCCGCTTCGGGCGGCCGTGCGCGGCGGCCCCCGCGCAAATGCCTCCGGGTGTGTCTTCAGTCCCCTTGCTGTTGGCCTTCAGTCAGGGTGTCGAGCTGGAAGCGCCCGCTCTTGTCCCACAGCCAGGTATCGGTCCAGGTGACCGCGCCGAGGCGGGGGGCGGCGGGGAAGGGCGCGGCCTTCAGCACCATGCGCTCGATCTCGGCGATGACCTCGGGTGCATGCTTGGGCGCGCGCATCCAATGCAGCGACACCACCTTGCCGCCGGCATCGAGGTTGACCTGCAGTGTGCCGACGGCGTAGAGCATGGGCGGCAGCTGGCCGCTGTAGACGCGGGACTTGTTGGCGTCGTAGATGTGGCGTGCCGCATCGCGGCGGTACTCGCGCGCGGTGGCCGCATTCGAGGTGCGCGGCGCGGCGCCCGCCGCACTCCGTTCGGTCTTGGCCTCGCTCAATTGGCCGGGCACGGCCCCGGGGCCTGCGCAGCCGGCGAGCCAGAGTGCGGAAATGACGGATGCCACCAGGGCAAGGTGGCGCGGCGTAAGCTGACGGTTCATCGCAGGTTTATACCGTGAGTCTCGTGCAACCTCGCAACCGAAGGTGTCGGAAATGAACGGCATGGTCGATCAGCTGCTGGCCCGTCTTGCCCGCGAAGACGCGGTGCTGGTGCGCGTCGAGTCGACGCAGGGCTCGGCGCCGCGCGAGGCCGGCACCTGGATGGCGGTGTGGGCCGATGCGCTCACGGCCACCATCGGCGGCGGGCAACTCGAATTCCAGGCCACGAAGGAAGCGCGCGAACTGCTGGCCGGCATGCGCGCCCCCTTCGACGGCATCCAGCGCTATCCGCTCGGGCCCAGCCTGGGGCAGTGCTGCGGTGGCGTGATGTTCCTGTCGTACCAGCGCATCACGGCGGCCGATGCGCCGAGGCTGCAGCGCGAACTGGTCGCGCAACTCAAGCCCGTGGCGCTGTTCGGCGGCGGTCACGTGGGCGCCGCGCTGGCGCGCCTGCTGGCCGCGCTGCCGTTCGCGGTGCGCTGGATCGACAGCCGCGACGGCGTATTCCCCGAAGAGCTGCCGGCACAGATCGACACCGAGCATTCCGAGCCCGTGCAGGACGCCGTGGCCGCGCTCGCGCCGGGCAGCCGCGTGCTGATCATGAGCTTCAGCCATGCCGAAGACCTCGACATCGTCATCGCCTGCCTCAAGCGCCTGCGCGAGCGCAACGACCTGCCGTACATCGGCCTGATCGGCAGCAAGACCAAGTGGGCCACCTTCAGCCACCGGCTCGAGGCGCGTGGCTTCACGGCCGACGAACTGGCGCGCATCACCTGCCCCATCGGCGTGCCCGGCATCACCGGCAAGGAGCCCGAGGTGATTGCCGTCGCGGTGGCGGCACAGTTGTTGCAATCGCTGGGCTGAACAGGGTTTTCCCCGGCGGCGACGCTCAAAAAACCAACCCGCCTCGTGTCAAAACTGTATACACTTTCGGTCCACAACAAGCCGCAGCGGAGCGAGGCCCATTTCATGGCGCCTGCGTTCGCGGCACTTTCTCTGCTTACAGCGCCCGCGGTGGTGAGCAGGCTGAAACCCTTTGGCGGCGTCTCCACGCGCCGAAAGGGCTGAGAGAGAGCACATGGAAAGCTACTACCTCGACTGGGCCAACCTGCTGCTGCGCTGGGTCCACGTCATCACAGCCATCGCCTGGATCGGCGCCTCCTTCTACTTCGTGATGCTGGACAACAGCCTCGAGAAGCCGCAAGACCAGGAATCGCTCGACAAGGGCGTGGGCGGCGAGCAATGGGCCGTGCACGGCGGCGGCTTCTACAACATGCAGAAGTACGCGCTGGCGCCGAAGAAGCTGCCGGACCACCTGCACTGGTCGTACTGGGAGAGCTATTCGACCTGGATCACGGGTTTCTCGCTCTTCACCATGTCGTACCTGTGGAATGCGAGCACCTACCTGATCGACAAATCGAAGATGGACTGGCAGCCCGGCGCCGCCATCGGCGTGGCGCTGGCCTTCTTCGTCGTGTTCTGGATGGTCTACGACGGCATCTGCCAAGTCTTTGGCCGGCGCAAGAACGGCGACACCATTGTCGGCGTGCTGATCGCGCTCTTCATCGTCTTCGCGACCTGGCTGGCCTGCCAGTGGTTCGCGGGCCGCGCGGCCTTCCTGCTGGTGGGCGCCATGATGGCCACGACCATGAGCGGCAACGTGTTCTTCTGGATCATCCCCGGCCAGCGCAAGAACGTGCAGGCCCTGCGCGAAGGCCGCCCGGTTGACCCGGTGCACGGCCAGCGCGGCAAGCAGCGCAGCGTGCACAACACCTACTTCACGCTGCCGGTGCTGTTCGCGATGCTGAGCAACCACTACAGCTTCACCTACACGCACAAGTACAACTGGATCGTGCTGCTGCTGATCATGCTCGGCGGCGCGGCGATCCGGCAGTTCTTCGTGGTGCGCCACCGCTTCAAGCTGAGCAACGCGGGCAACCCGCTGCCCTACGCGCTGATCGGCATCGTGGTGCTGGGCCTGACCATCGTCTGGATGAAGCCCGAACCCGCGGCCGCGCCCGCCGTGGCTGCAGCCGCGCCCGCGGTGCCGTTCAAGGACGTGCAGAAGGTGCTCGAGCAGCGCTGCTACATGTGCCACGGCGCGGCCACGCAGATGAAGAACGTGCGTGTAGATTCGCCCGAACAGGTGGCCGCGAATGCGCAGGCGATCTACCAGCAGGTGGTGGTCACGAAGATCATGCCTATGAACAACGCCACGGGCATCACCGACGAAGAGCGGGCCCTCGTCAGCCGCTGGTTCCAGGCTGGCGCCAAGACAAACTAGACCGGGATCAAGAGTGCAGGGCGCCGTGGCCCGCACAATCGCCGGTTGGAGATAAGCAAAGCCATGACCACATCGAATGCATCCTTCGGCCCCGCCCCCGATCCGCGCGAGGCCCCGCGCGCCTTCCTCGAACACATCTACCGCGTGGCGGTGGACCGCGCACTGCCGCTTTCCACCTTGGGGGCCCACCTGCCGCCCCCGCCCAAGGGCCGCACGCTGGTGCTGGGCGCCGGCAAGGCCGGCGGCTCGATGGTGCAGGCGCTCGAAGCCCTGTGGCCGGCCGATGCGCCGCTGTCGGGGCTCGTCGTCACGCGCTACGACCACATTCCGCCGCGGCCCGAAGGCGTGCCGCAACGCATCGAGATCGTCGAGGCCGCGCACCCCGTGCCCGACGCGGCCGGCCAGCAGGCCGCCGAACGCATCCTCGCGCTGACGCAGGGGCTGACGGCCGACGACCTCGTGCTGTGCCTGATCTCGGGCGGCGGCTCGTCATTGCTGGTGCTGCCGGCCGAGGGCCTGACGCTGGCCGACAAGCAGCGCATCAACAAGCAACTGCTCGAAAGCGGCGCGGGCATCGGCGAGATGAACTGCGTGCGCAAGCACCTGTCGCGCATCAAGGGCGGCCGGCTGGCGGCCGCATGCGCGCCGGCCCGCGTGGTGACACTGACGATCAGCGACGTGCCCGGCGATGACGCGGCTGTCATCGCGAGCGGCCCAACCGTGCCCGATGCGAGCACCTGCGCCGACGCGCTCGCGATCCTCGACCGCTACGGCATCGAGGTGCCTGCGCCGGTGCGCGCCCGGCTCGAAAGCGGCGAACTCGAAACGCCCAAGCCGGACGATGCCGTGTTCCAGGGCCACGCAACCCACATGATCGCAACGCCGCAGCAGTCGCTCGAAGCGGCGGCCAGGGCGGCGCGCGAGGCCGGTATCGAGGCGCACATCCTCAGCGACGAAATGGAAGGCGAGTCGCGCGAAGTCGGCAAGGTGCATGCCGCGCTGGCCCGCGCCGTCGCGCACCGCGGCGAGCCGTTCGCGCGGCCCTGCGTCATCCTTTCCGGCGGCGAGACGACAGTCACGATCCGCCCGCGCCAGCCCGGCCAGGCCAAGGGCCGCGGCGGCCGGGCCGGCGAGTTCTGCATGGGCCTGGCCGGCGCGCTCATGGGCCAAGCGCAGGTGTGGGCGCTGGCCGCCGATACCGACGGCATCGACGGCGTGGAAGACAACGCCGGCGCCTTCGTTACGCCCGACACGCTGGCGCGCGCCACGGCCGCTGGCAAGAAGCTGTCGGACCACCTCGACCGCAACGACGCGTACGGCTACTTCGACGCCATCGGCGACCTGTTCGTGACGGGCCCGACGCACACCAACGTCAACGACTTCCGCGCCCTGCTGGTGCTGTAGGCAGGAAACGCCTCACTCCTTGAGGACCATGTCGATGCACATCACCGCCGCCACGATCAGCAGGCGGCGGGCGTCGTTGGCCGGCACGCCCGGATCGATCGACAGCATGTAGTTGTCGGCGGTGGTGAACAGTTCCTTGCCCAGCCCGGCCCACTTCTTGGACACGGCGGCGAACTCGGTGCTGTCCTGCACGAAGCGGAAATCCCAGCTGGTCCACTTGCCCCTGAGCGTGCAGGCGATCCGCTCCTGTGCGTCGAGCACATCGAACTTGCCGCCGATGGAGAAGAGCTTCTGCTTGAACGAGCCGACGACCCGGTCGTTGCCGTCGAGCACCTGCACCTTCGACAGGAAGATGGACACGCCGCGCTTGACCGACAGCACCTTCTGCCCCTCGGGCGTGGACACGACCACGTCGAAGGGCGTGAAGCGCTTGTAGTCGGTGAAGCGCAGCAGCTTGCTGAAAAAGCCGAGGTTCGGCTCGCGGCATTCCAGGATCTTCTGCTGCGAGTGCGGATCGAAGATGTCGTAGTTGTTGGCGGCCTTGAATATGCCGACGTGTTCCTTGATGAAGAACAGGTTGTTGCTGAGCGCTGCGTGCATGGATTTCCCTCGGTCCTCTGTGTGTTGGTTTGGCGGGGATTATGTTCGGCGCGCATGACTGCCCCATGCCCGGCCCGTGACCGGTGGTGGGCGGGGTTTGCGAACTCGGGTTAATCTATGCCCCCCGGCGGCCTGTGGCTGCCGTTGTCGCCGGCGCACCCTTGCGGGTGCCGCGTCGCACATCCAGATTTCCCATTCCTCCTTTCATCATCCAGTCCCGAAGGAAAAGTTCGCCATGACCGCCACCTACACCGACACCCGCCTGCTGATCGACAACGAATGGGTCGACGCCGTCGGCGGCAAGACGCTGGACGTCGTGAATCCGGCCACCGGCAAGGCCATCGGCAAGGTGGCGCACGCCAGCATCGCCGACCTCGACCGCGCCCTGGCCGCCGCCCAGCGCGGCTTCGACAAGTGGCGCAACACCCCCGCCAACGAGCGGGCCGCCGTGATGCGCCGCGCCGCGGGCCTGATCCGCGAACGCGCCGGCGACATCGCCAAGCTGCTGACGCAAGAGCAGGGCAAGCCGCTGGCCGAAGCCAAGGGCGAGACGCTGGCCGCCGCCGACATCATCGAGTGGTTCGCCGACGAAGGCCGCCGCGTGTACGGCCGCATCGTTCCCTCGCGCAACCTGGCCGCGCAGCAGCTCGTGCTGAAGGAGCCGCTCGGCCCCGTCGCAGCATTCACGCCGTGGAACTTCCCGATCAACCAGATCGTGCGCAAGCTCGGCGCCGCGCTGGCCACCGGCTGCTCGTTCCTGGTGAAGGCGCCTGAAGAAACCCCCGCATCGCCCGCCGCGCTGCTGCAGGCTTTTGTCGACGCCGGCATCCCTCCCGGCACCGTCGGCCTCGTGTTCGGCAACCCCGCCGAGATCTCGAACTACCTGATCTCGCACCCGATCATCCGCAAGGTCACGTTCACCGGCTCCACCCCGGTCGGCAAGCAACTGGCCGCGTTGGCCGGTTCGCACATGAAGCGCGTCACGATGGAACTGGGCGGCCACGCCCCGGTGATCGTGGCCGAAGACGCCGACGTTGCGCTGGCCGTCAAGGCCGCGGGCGCCGCCAAGTTCCGCAATGCGGGCCAAGTCTGCATCTCGCCGACCCGCTTCCTGGTGCACAACAGCCTGCGCGAAGAATTCGCCCGCACGCTGGTCAAGTACACCGAAGGCCTGAAGCTCGGCGACGGCCTCGCCGAAGGCACGACCATCGGCCCGCTCGCCAACGCGCGTCGCCTCACCGCAATGGCCCATGTGCTGGAAGACGCGCGCAAGAAGGGCGCCACCGTGGCGGCCGGCGGCGAACGCGTGGGCGACACGGGCAACTTCTTCGCCCCCACCGTGCTGACCGACGTGCCGCTGGACGCCGACGTGTTCAACAACGAGCCCTTCGGCCCCATCGCCGCCATCCGCGGCTTCGACACGCTCGAGGAGGCCATCGCCGAAGCCAACCGCCTGCCGTTCGGCCTGGCCGGCTATGCCTTCACCAAGTCGATCAAGAGCGCGCACCTGCTGAGCCAGAAGCTCGAGCTCGGCATGCTGTGGATCAACCAGCCCGCCACGCCTTCGCCGGAAATGCCGTTCGGCGGCGTGAAGGATTCGGGCTACGGTTCGGAAGGCGGCCCGGAAGCGCTCGAGGCTTATCTGAATACCAAGGCTGTTTCGATCCTCGGCGTTTGAGTCGGCTCACTCCTCGGCGGTGGCATTCCAGAAGGCTTGCTGCACGCCGTCGAGCGATTCGAGATCTTCAATGACACGGTCGAGCTCCGCGGGCTCGACCGCTGTCGCATAGAGCGTCGCACCGATCTCGGTGTCGGCCGGCCCGAACGGATGCTGGTCGACATCGCGCACCGGATAGTTCGCGGCTTCGAGCAACAGCAGCAGCTGGTCCATCACCTCGGGACGTGCCGCGCGTGAACAGATCACGCGCACCACGTACGTCGCCTCGCTCGCTTCCTCGCTGATCGGCTGCCGGTTGATGCGGTTCACCACGGGCCGCAGCAGCGTGTTGCTCGCCAGCACGAACAGCGCCGCGATCAGCGCTTCCCCCAGCAGGTTCGCGCCCGCGCAGGCGCCCACCGCGGCCGACCCCCACAGCGTTGCCGCCGTGTTCAGCCCCGTGACGTTGGCGCCTTCCTTCATGATCGCGCCCGCGCCCAGGAAGCCGATGCCCGACACCACGTAGGCCACCACGCGCACTGCGCCGCCGCTGCCGTCGAGCCGGTTCGCCAGATCGACGAATACCGCAGCACCTACTGCCACCAGTGTGTTCGTTCGCAAGCCTGCAGTGCGTTGCCGAACCTGGCGCTCCAGGCCGATCAGCGAGCCGAGGATGAAGGCCGCCGCTACGCTGACGAAGGTGTCGAGCAGCGAGTGCAAGTTGATGTTCTGGATGGCTTGCATTGGATGGATCCCTTTCTTGTTGTGATTTCGGTGTGCAGTTTGTGGGGGCCGGGTGTCATGTGCGTGTCACGGGGCGTTCGGGAGGCTGCTGTTCGGGGGGTGTTCACGCCCCGAACACTCAGCGGAAAGATCACTGCCACCCATACCGCCGCGCGTACCACCCCTTCACACCCTGCGTCAGCAGCGCATACCCGAGCAGCATCGCGACCAGCCAAGGGAAGTACATCAGCGGCAGCGCCTGCAGCTTGAAGTAGTGCGCCAGCGGCCCCATCGGCAGCCAGATGCCTACGGCCGCGATCGCCGCACCCATGATCAGCAGCGGCCATGCCGCGCGGCTTTGCAGGAACGGGATCTTGCGCGTGCGGATCAGGTGCACGATCAGCGTCTGCGACAGCAGCCCTTCGACGAACCAGCCTGACTGAAAGAGCGTCTGGTGGCCCACCGTGTTGGCCGCGAACACGAACCACATCACCGTGAACGTGAGGATGTCGAACACCGAGCTCAGCGGCCCGAAGAACACCATGAAGCGCCCCAGATCCGCCGGATTCCAGCGCTGCGGTGCCTTCAGGAATTCATCGTCCACGTTGTCGAACGGAATCGCGATCTGCGACACGTCGTACAGCAGGTTCTGCACCAGCAGATGCAGCGGCAGCATCGGCAGGAACGGAAGGAACGCACTCGCCACCAGCACCGAGAACACATTGCCGAAGTTCGAGCTCGCCGTGAGCTTGATGTACTTGAGCATGTTCGCGAAAGTGCGGCGCCCCTGCACCACGCCTTGCTCCAGCACCATCAGGCTCTTCTCCAGCAGGATGATGTCGGCCGACTCCTTGGCCACGTCCACCGCGCCGTCCACCGAGATGCCGATGTCCGCGGCGCGCAGCGCGGGTGCGTCGTTGATGCCGTCGCCCATGAAGCCGACAACGTGCCCGTTGGCATGCAGCGCGTGCACGATGCGCTCCTTGTGCGCGGGCGTGAGCTTGGCGAACACCTGGTGCTGTTCCACCAGCGTGCGCAGGTGGGCGTCGTCCAGCTCTTCGATCTCGCGGCCGAGCACCATGCGGCCGACCTCCAGTCCCACGTCGGCGCAGACCTTGCGCGTGACCAGCTCGTTGTCGCCGGTCAGCACCTTCACCGACACGCCATGCTCGGCCAATGCGCGCAGCGCCGGCGCGGTCGATTCCTTCGGCGGATCGAGAAAGGCCACGTAGCCGAGCAGCGTGAGCCCCGATTCGTCGGCCACGCCGTAAGCCGGCTTCTGTGCCCCGGCCGCCAGCGCGCGGCTCGCCACGGCCACCACGCGCAGGCCCTGTGCATTGAGCTCCGACGCCACGCGATGGATGCGCGCCAACACCTCGGCATCGAGCGCCAGCACCTCGGCGCCGCGCTCGACCGAGGTGCACACCGACAGGATCTCCTCCAGCGCACCCTTGCAGATCAGCAGGTGCTCGCTGCCGCCGTTGGCCACCACCACCGACATGCGGCGGCGCGAGAAATCGAAGGGCACTTCGTCGATCTTGCGCCAGGCCGTCTGCAGGCGCGTCTCGAGCTGCATCTCGGCGTGGCTCAGCACGGCCTTGTCGAGCAGGTTCTTCAGCCCCGTCTGGTGAAAGCTGTTGAGGTAGGCCAGCTGCAGCACATGGTCCGACTCCTCGCCCCAGGCGTTGGTATGGCGCTCGAGCACGATGCGGTCCTGCGTCAGCGTGCCGGTCTTGTCGGTGCACAGCACGTCCATCGCGCCGAAGTTGTGGATCGCTTCGAGCCGCTTCACGATCACCTTCTGGCGCGACATCACGACCGCGCCCTTGGCCAGCGTGGCCGTCACGATCATCGGCAGCATCTCGGGCGTGAGGCCGACCGCGATCGACAGCGCGAACAGCGCCGCCTCCCACCAGTCGCCCTTGGCCACGCCGTTGATCACCAGCACCAGCGGTGCCATCACCAGCATGAAGCGGATCAGCACCCAGCTCACGCGGTTGATGCCGGCCTGGAAGGCGCTGGTTCCGCGGTCGGTGGCCGTCACGCGCTGGGCCAGCGCGCCGAAGAAGGTGCGGTCGCCGGTGTGCACGATGAGCGCGGTGGCCGTGCCGCTGATCACGTTGGTGCCCATGAAGAGCAGGTTCTCGCGCTCTAGCACGCCCGCTGATTGGTCGCCGCGGTCGACCACGAATTTCTCGACCGGCATGGCCTCGCCCGTCAGCGCGGACTGGCTGATGAACAGGTCCTTGGCGGTGAGCAGGCGGCAGTCGGCCGGGATCATGTCGCCGGCCGACAGCGCGATGACTTCGCCCGGCACCAGGTCGCGCATCGGCACCTCGACGCGCACCGTGCCGGCGTGCGTGGCGTCGAAGCCCTCGATGCCGGCCACGCCCGCCTTGTAGCCCGGCTCGGGTCGCAGCACGGTCGAGGTGTTGCTCACCATCGCCTTGAGCCGGTCGGCCGCCTTGTTGGAGCGCGACTCCTGCAGGAAGCGCAGCACCGTCGACAGCACGACCATGCTGCCGATCACGAGCGTGGCCTTCATGTCCTCGGTGACATAGGAAACCAACGCCAGCACCGTCAGCAGCAGGTTGAACGGATTGCGGTAGCACTGCCACAGGTGCTGCCACCAGGGCAGTGGCTGCTCATGGCGCACCTCGTTGCTACCGAGGCGCTTGCGCAGAACCTGCGCATGGCCTTCGCTCAGGCCGCGCGGCGAGCTGTTGAGCTTGACGAGCATCTCGCCGGCATCGGTGCGCGAGGCGGCGCCCAGTGCCTTCGCGATGTCGGGCGGCATGCTGACGGAGGAGCCGGTGCCGACGGGCTTCGAGCCCAGCAGCGTCTGCCAGCGCTCGAAGTGATGCAGCATGTGGCGGCTGCGCAGGAAGCTTTCGAAGAAAGACTTCAGGACGTTTTTCATGGGGTTCTCCTTCGGGGCGGCCGCCGCCCGCCCCGGGGAGAACCACCGGCCTCAACGAGCCAGGGGCAACCCTTTGCGAAGCGCGGCGGCGGGCCGCGTTGTTGGTGCTGTAATCGATCGAAGCGAAGGGGGCGCGCTACGGCGCCAACGAGAGGCTGGGTCCATGGGGTGCTCCTGTATTGCTGGCAGGTCGAGGAAGGACGGGCGCGTGGAGCGGCTCAGCGGCGGCGCGTGCAGGTCGGCTGGAGCACGAGAAAGCTGCGGATGCGGCGTGTGGTCCACAACGCGGCGGCCTGGTCCAGCGCCGCATCGACGGCCGGCGCTGCGGCAGCATCGACGGTGCGCGCAGGCTCCTGCGCCGACGAGCGGACGCGCTGTTCGTGCGGTTGACGACAAAGATGAAAGTGACGCATGACAAGGCTCCTTCGCGTTGAAGGGCCTCGCGCACGGACGCACGCAAGCTGACTGAAAAAGTCAGTAACGAGAACGACGGGAATCGGGAGGAGGGAGCCGCTTGCCGCAAGGCAAGAGAGTCACGCTGTGTGCACACCGGCAACGCAGCGCGGGGGAGCCTGCGCTAGAGAGCCGGGTGTGTCACGCCTGCCGAGGCACGCGTCTTGTCACTGATCCAACTGGCACTGTCCACGCACGGGGCTCCGAAATGAAGATTCCGGATTGTTGCACTGCGGCATGCGGCGAGTCAACCCTTGGGACGGCGTTCCACGATGCGGTGCAAGGTCTTCTCGCGACGCGACTTATTCGCAGAGCGCGCGAATCGATGGCGGAATCTGCACCGCGCGAATGCCGCCGCCCTCACGCTTCGCAGCGAAGATCCGCACCTCCTCGCATTCGAGGATCAGCTCGTCCCCGCGCGTCGCCCGGTACGTCTGCACGAAGCTCTTCTCGCGCCACTCGGTGATGCGCACTGCGATGCGCAGCGTGTCGCCGTAGGTCGCCGCCTTCACGAAGCGCGTGTGCGTGTCGACCAGCGGCGTGCCGATCACGCCGAGCGTGCCCGTCGCTTCTTCCCAGCGCGGCACGCCGCATTCGGCAAAGAAATGCCGCGAGGCCGCATCGATCCAGCGGAAGAAATTGGGAAACCAGACGATGCCGGCCGGGTCGCAGTCGCCGAATTCGATGCGCACGGTGTAGACGATTTCTTTGTCGCTGTTGCTCATCAGCCCATTCTCGTCGGTAGCCACAGGGCAATGATGGGGAACGCGATCAGGATCACAAGCCGCACGATGTCGGTCACGATGAACGGCAGCACGCCCTTGAAGATGGTAGTGAAGCTCACGTCCTTCACCACGCTCTTGATGACGAACACGTTCATGCCCACCGGCGGATGGATCAGCCCCAGCTCCACCGTCATCACGATGATCACGCCGAACCAGATCGGGTCGAAGCCCAGGTGCACGATCACCGGATAGATGATGGGCACGGTCAGGATGATCATGGCCATCGCGTCCATCAGGCAGCCGAGCACCAGGTACATCAGCATGATGAGCGCGAGCACGCCGTAGCGGCCGATGCCCAGGCCGGTGAGGAATTCGGTGAGCTTCTGCGGGCTCTGCGTGATGGTGAGGAAGTAGCCGAACAGCAGCGCGCCGATCAGCACCGTGAACACCGCCGCCGCCGTGCGCGTGGCCGAGAGCAGCGCCTCGCGGATCTTCGGGCCGTCGAGCTTGCGCCGCACCAGCCCGAGGATGAACGCGCCGCTCGCGCCCACGCCGCCCGCCTCGGTCGGCGTGAAGAAGCCGCCATACAGGCCGCCGATGACGAACACGAACAGCACCAGCGGCGCCCACACGTTCTTCAGGTCCTTGAAGCGCTCCGGCCACGGCTTGACCTCGCCGCCGGGCAGCCAGTCGGGCCGCAGCTTGACGATGATGGCAATGGTCATCACGTACATCGCCATCGCGAGAACGCCGGGCACGATGCCCGCCATGAAGAGCTTGCCGATGTCCTGCTGCGTGAGGATGGCGTACACCGCGAGCACCGTCGATGGCGGCAGGATCGCGCCCAGCGTGCCGCCCGCGGCGATCACGCCGGTGGAGAACGACTGCGGATAGTTGAAGCGCCGCATCTCCGGGTACGCCACCGCCGAGAACGTGGCGGCCGTGGCCACCGACGATCCGCAGATCGCCGCGAAGCCGCCGCACGCCACCACGGTGGCGACGCCGAGCCCGCCGCGCAGGTGGCCGATCATCGAGTTCGCGGCCTTGAAGAGCTCGCGGCTCACGCCCGACACCGACACCAGCGCGCCCATCAGCATGAACATCGGGATCACGCCGAAGGTGTAGTCGGTCACGGTGCGCATGGAGGTCTGGCCGACCAGTTTCAGCGCGGGGCCGGGGCCGACGAGGTAGCTGTAGCCGACCACACCCACCAGCCCCATCGCCATGCCGACCGGCACGCGCAACAGCATCAGGACAAAGAGGGCGACGAAGCCCAGGACTGCAACTGCATCGGGGCTCATTCGTCGGCTTTCTGTTCAGCGTGGAGTTCTTCGAGCTGCTCCGGATGGAAGATCAGGCGGTAGGTGCGGATGGCGATCAGCAGCACCGCGCACACGTCGCCCGTCCAGGCCACGGCGTAGAAGGGCCAGGTCGGGATGTTGAGGTCGTAGGTCTGCACGTTGTCGACGTAGGTGCCGCGCACCTTGTCGAACAGCATGATGGTCTGCACCGCCACCACGAACAGCAGTACCAGCGTGGCGAACACGTCGATCACGCGCTTCATGCGCGGGCTCGCCGCCGTCCACACCAGGTCGACGGTGATGTGGCCGCCCCGGTAGCTGGTGGCTGCGATGCCCCAGAAGATCAGGATGCCCAGCAGCATGCGGCCGAAGTCGTACGCATCGGGAATCGAGGTGTCGAAGAACTTGCGCAGCACCACGGCCACGAAGATGTTGAGCGCGACGATCCCCACGAAGATGGCGGCAAGCCACTCAATCGTGCTGATCGCGCGGTCCATGTAGCTGGCGGACCGTGTAGCCATCGCTCAGAGCGCCGATTTGTACTTGACGAGGCTGGCCTTCAGTGCGTCCATGATGGCCTTCGGGTCTTCACCCACCTTCTTCACGCTCTCGGCCCATTGCGCTTCCGACGGCGCGGCCGCCTTGCGCCATGCATCGAGCTGCTCAGGCGTGAGCTTGTAGATCTCGTGGCCCGGCAGCGCGGCCATCTTGGCGTGCCCCGCGAACTCGAAGTCCGCCCACGGACCGGCCACCTTCTGTGCCCATTCGCTGGTGCAATGGCCGTCGATCACCTTCTTCTGCGCGGTGGACATGGCGTCGTACTTGCCCTTGTTCATCACCCACACGAAGGGCGTGACGTACAGCGGCACGTCCATGTGGTACTTCACCACCTTGTCGATCCCGAACAGGCCGATGGAGCCCCACGGAAAGGTGATGGCGTCGGCCACGCCGCGCTCCAGCATGTCGCGCGATTCGGGCGCGGAGGCCTGTACGTTGGTGCCGCCCAGCGAGGTGATGAGCTGGCCCACGGTGCTGGTGGCCGGGCGCACCTTCATGCCCTTGATGTCGGTGGGCACGGTGATCTTCTTGCGAGAGTGGAAGGTGCCGGGGTCGTGCACGAACGCGAAGCAGTACTTGACGTCCTTCATCTCCTTGGCCGCGTAGTTGCGGTACCAGGCGTCGATGGCGGCAGAGCCTTCCTTGCCGTTGGCGAAAAGGAAGGGCAGCGACGCACCCGCCATCACCGGGAAGCGGCCGGGCTGGTAGCCGGGGTTCACGTACGAGAAGTCCGCGATGCCGTCGCGCGCCATGTCGTAGTGGTCGAAGGCCTTGCCGAGCTGTTCCGACGGAAACAGGATCGCGGTGATGGTGCCGCCCGATTCCTTCTTGATGTCGTCGGCCCAGGCCTGCAGCGCGGGGTTGAGCGGGTGTTGCGCGGGCACCCAGCTCGACAGCTTGAGCTGCACCGGCTTGTCTTGCGCCTGCACGGCGGGCGTGCCCGCGACGAGCGCGGCGCAGGCTGCGAGCAGGGCGAGGGGGCGGATGCGGGCGATGCGTTGCGGACGCGTGCCGCGGCGGCGGGAATGGCGATTGGCTTTCATGGTCTCCTTCGTTATGGATGGCGTGAATCGTCGAGCTGGGGCGAGCCTAGGCAGGCGCGCGTGCGGGGTAAATGGAGGGTTTCCCGCGCGTGCCTTCCAGAGGCTGTTGCGCGAAGCCGTTCTGTGCGTCGGGCGAACGCGGTGCGGGCTGGTCGACGTGGCGCGGCCCGAGTTCGCGCGGATGCGCCGCGCCGAGCAGCGTCATCGTGCGTTCGGTCTCCTGCGCCAGCAACTGCAGCACCGACAGCGCGCCCTGCCCGCCGTCGCAGGCCAGTCCATAGAGCGGCGCACGGCCAAGGAGGACCGCGCAAGCGCCCAGTGCGAGCGCCTTCGCGACGTCGCTGCCGCGCCGGATGCCGCCATCCACGAGCACGGGAATGCGGCCGCCGACCGCATCGGCAATGGCGGGAAGCGCTGCGATGCTGGCCGGTGCCGCGTCGAGCTGGCGTCCGCCGTGGTTCGAGACCACGATGCCGTCCGCGCCGTGCCGCACGGCACGCCGGGCGTCTTCCGCGCCCAGCAGGCCCTTGACGAGCAGCGGGCCGTCCCAGAGCCGGCGCAGCCACGCCAGGCTTTCCCAGGTCAGCGTGCGGTCCATGGTGCGCGAGAGCAGCGCGGCCTGGGCTTGCGGGGAGATGGGGGCGCCGTCGTCGTCGGGCAGCAGGTTGGCGAACCGCGGCATGCCACTGCGCGCGAGCCGCAGCAGCCATGCGGGGCGCCTCGCCATGTCAAGCACCGTGCCGGGCGTGAGCCGCATCGGCACGCGGAAGCCGTGGCGCAGGTCGCGTTCGCGCAGGCCGCCGACGGGCACGTCCACCGTGAGCACCAATGCCTCGAAGCCGGCGGCGCGCGCACGGTGCACGATGCGCTCGGCGATGGCCCGCTCGCCCATCACGTAGAGCTGCATCCACAGCGTGGCATTGGGGGCGGCGGTGCGAACGTCCTCGATGCGGGTGTTCGATGCCGTCGAGAGGATGAAGGGCACGCGCGCGGCCTGTGCGGCGCGGGCCAGCAACGCATCGGCATGCGGGCGCACGATGCCGGCCAGCCCGATGGGTGCGACCGCGAAGGGGGCGCGCCAGCGGCTGCCGAAGAGTTCGATGCCGATGTCCAACATGCTCGTGTCGCGCAGACACTCCGGGATCAGCGGCAATGCCTCCAGCGCATCGCGGTTGCGCCGGAGGCAGCGTTCGTCTTCCGCGCCGCCGTCGACATAGTCGAACACCAGGCGCGGCAGAACGCGCCGGGCACGGCGCCGGTAGTCCTCGACATTGAGCAGCAGTGCCATCGCAGGTGCCTTCTTCTTTCTGTCTCAGGCGCCGCCGACGGGCTTGCGCTTCATCCAGCGGATGGGCTGCGCCTTGACGGGGCGGGCGGGCGCGCCGTGTTCCACCAGCGCCGCATCGAGTGCCTTGCCTGCGTCGTCGGCCAGTGCGGCCGTGCGCGCGGCGGCGACGGCCCGCGTTCGCTCGGCCGGCGCAATGCCGGACTGTGCGGCGAGGTGGTCCGTCATGTGCAGCAGGTTCTCCTTGCCGCGTTCGTTGGTGCTGCCGTAACCCTTGATGAGCCGCCCGCACAGCGCCAGCTCGTGGCCCAGGGCCCACGCTTCGCGCGTGCCCGCCTCCACGGCGGCGAGCCAGCGTTCGATCAACGCCTGCTCCTCGGCAAAGCGGCTGCCGCGGCGGCGCAGCCAGCGCAGCGAAGCCAGCAGCCGCAGCGAGGCCATGCCGAACACCGAATGGCTGCCCACTTTCAGCGGCAGCGCCCACGGCGCGAGGCCGCGCGCCTGCCGGCCCCGGTCCCAGGTTGTCACGCGGCGTGACAGCGAAGGAGGCAGCAGCGCCGCGAACTCGGCGGCGCCGGGCTTGAAGTGGTCGTAGACCTTCACGATGTCGTCGTCGCCGGCCCGCACCTCTTGCCGCACCCGCTGTGCGCGGCTCGCACGGCCCTTGAGTGCGGCCACGCGCACGATGTCGTCGAAGGCCATCCACAGCGCGAGCCAGCGCGCCATCTCCCGGGTGATGGCGAAGCCCTGCGTGCCGGCCGGGTCGGCGGCGCGCTCGGCGTCGAGCACGCGGGCCAGCCGGTCGGCGTAGAGCGCGGCGTAGGCGGCGTCCTGGTAGTCGAGCACGCGGGCATGGCCGAGCGCGAGCATGTCGTGCACGGCGGGCGGGAAGCGCCCTGCGAGGTCGGCGGGCAGGGCGCTGGCCGGCGGTGGCGCGTCGTTGGTGTCGCCGGCGAGCACGCTGCTGACGAACGCGGCCTGCACGCGCGGCGCACTCACCGCGTCGAAAGCCGCCGCAAAGCCGCGCAGGCTGGCGGCCGCCATCTTGCCGAGCTTGCCGGGTGCGCTGGTATCGCCGCCGCGCACCACGTGTTCATAGGCTTCACGTGGGAACGGGAACAACCCGCTGCCCGCGATGGCGCCGAGCATCACCGCGCTGACCACCGTGCCACTGTCGCGCGCGATGGCATTCATGTCGAACACATGGTGCTCGCGGCTGAAGGCCTTTACCACGTCGACGAGGCGCTGCGCATCGGCGCGGCCGTCGCCGGGCTCCATGCGTTCGGCCGTCGTGAGGATGCGCGCCGACGAACTGATGACCAGCGTGCGCAGCGGCGCGCTCATGCCGTTGCCGATCTGGCGCGCGGTCTCGAGCAGCTCCGACGACACGATCGCATCGAGCGTGCCCGGCACCGGGCTCAGGCTGAACACCGGGCGCCTGCCGCCGAGCTGCGCGAGCGGCACGGGGAACACCTCGATGTAGTAGGTGGTGGCGCCGGTGCGCTGTGCCACGCCGGGGATCGACGTGCTCTGCGCGGCGTAGCCGGCGTGGCGCGCGATGTCGACCAGCCATTCGGTGAGCACGCCGCCGCCTTCGCCGCCGAGGGCGCAGACGAGCAGGGTGATGGGGCGGTTGTTCTCCATGACTTCGCTCCTCATGCCGGTTGAAGCGCGCGAACGACCGCGCCGCGCAACCCGTGCAGCAGGCGTTCATGCCACCTCGGGTTCTGCACCACCTCGGCGCGGTAGAAGCTCGGGCACAGCGTGGCCGCGTGCGCATTCGCGCCGCACAGCCCGCAGCCCACGCAGCCGTCGATCACGGTGGCCACGGGGTCGACCTTGAGCGGATCGGGGTTGTCCTTGAGCGTGAGCGTCGGGCAGCCCGACAGGCGGATGCAGGCGTGGTCGCCGTTGCACACGTCCTCGTCGACGCCGTACTTCACGCGCACCACGCGTTCGCCGCGCTGAAGCAGGCCGGCGAGCCACGGCTTGATGCGGCGCTGGCGCTCGAGCTGGCATTCGCCCTCGGCGATCACCACCTTCAGGCCGTTGAAGTCGCTGGTGAGCGCTTCGGTGAGCGTCTTGCGCATGCGCTCCACGTCGTAGGTGGTGACGGTGCGCATCCATTTCACGCCCAGGCCCTTGAGCGTGTCCTCGATGGTCTGGTTCTTGTCGACCAGGCTCTGCTGCTTGTCGACGGCGCGCTCTTTCGTCTCGTTGTCGGGCGTGGAGATGATGTCCTGCGTGCCGGTGGCCGAGGTGTAGCCGTTCTTGAAGATCAGCAGCACCGCGTCGTCGCCGTTGAACAGCGCGCTCTGCACGCCGGTGAGCAGGCCGTTGTGCCAGAAGCCGCCGTCGCCCATGATCGAGAGCGTGCGGCGGTTCATCATCGGCGCCACGCCCGCACGGCTCGCGAGGCTCATGCCGTAGCCCAGGATCGAGTGGCCCATCGAGAAGGGCTCGAAGGTGCCGAAGGCATGGCAGCCGATGTCGGCCGCGATGTGTACCGGCCCTGTTTCCTGCTGCGCGAGCTTGAGGGCCGAGAACACGGGCCGCTCCGGGCAGCCGATGCAGAAGCTTGGCGGCCGGTTGGGCAGCGGTGTGGCCAGTTGCCGCGCCACCGCTTCGCGGCGTTCGCGATTGCCGGCCAGCCAGGCCTGCGCTGAAGACAAGGCCTCGCTCGCCGCGACGTACTTCGCGGCAAAGGCGCCGATGCCGCCCGACAGCACTTCGACGCCGTACTCGCCCGCCGACGGCAGCATGTCCTTGCCGTGCAGCGGCGTCTGGATGTCGCGCCGGCGCAGCAGCGTGGCGATGTCCTGCTCGATGTACTCGGGCTGGCCTTCCTCCACCACCAGCACCGCGCGCTTGCCCACGCAGAAGTCGGCGACCTGCTCCGGCACCAGCGGATAGGTCACGTTGAGCACGAGGATCGGAATGTCCGTCTCGCCGAAGGCATCGGCCAGCCCCTGCTGCTGCAGGCTGCGGATCAGCGCGTTGTAGAGGCCGCCCTGCACCACGATGCCGAGGTCCGCGTGGCGCCCGCCGGGCATCAGCTCGTTGAGGCCGTGCTCGACGATGTAGCGGCGCGCCGCCGGCATGCGTTCGTCGCCCTTGAGCTTCTCGTGGCGGAAGGTGACGGGCGGGTGCGCGAGCCGCATGTAGTCGAAGCCCGCGGGCTCGGTCATCAGCGCGCGGGTCGATACGGCAGGCGCGATGTTGTCCTTGCACTCGAAGCTGCCGCGCACGTGGCAGGTGCGGATGCGCAGCTCCATCAGGCAGGGCATGTTCGAGCTCTCGGACAGGCGGAAGCCTTCTTCCACCATGCGCACCATCACGCCGAGGTCGGGCCGCGGGTCGAGCAGGCACATGCTCGACTTGAGCGCATAGGCATGCGTGCGCTCCTGGATCACGCTGGCGCCTTCGCCGTAGTCCTCGCCCACCACTACCAGTACGCCGCCCGTGACGCCCGGCGAAGAGAGGTTGGAGAGCGCATCGGCCGCCACGTTGGTGCCGACTATCGACTTCCAGGTGACCGCGCCGCGCAGCGGGTAGTGAATGGACGCGCCGAGCATCGCGGCGGCCGAGGCCTCGTTCGAACAGGCCTCCACGTGCACGCCCAGCTCGTCCATGTAGGCCTTGCCCTGGACCATGACGTCGAGCAGGTGCGACACCGGCGCCCCCTGGTAGCCGCCGACGTAGGCCACGCCCGACTGCAGCAGGCCCTTGGTGATCGCGAGGATGCCCTCGCCGTGGAAGGTGTCGCCTGCGCCGAGGCGCAGCATTTCCACTTCCTTGCTGAATGAAACTTCCATCGTGTCTCGCCGTGTTCTGGTCGTGAGGGGGAACGCGGCAGTGTGGTGGTTGCGGCGCCATACTTCAATAAAATAATCCAGCTATCCAATATGAACTCAGTGCATATCGATGAGGTGGACCTCAACCTGCTGCGGCTCTTCGATGCGGTCTACCGGACCCGCAACGTGAGCCGCGCGGCCGAGGCCCTGGGCCTGACGCAGCCGGCCGCCAGCCACGGCCTGACCCGGCTGCGCCTGCTGCTGGGCGACGCACTCTTCACACGCACCCCCGGCGGCGTGGCGCCGACGCCGCGCGCCGAGCGGCTGGCGGTGTCGGTGCAGTCGGCGCTGGCCACCCTGCAGCAGGCGCTGAGCGAGCCCGAGCGCTTCGACCCGGCGGCCTCCCGCAAGCTGTTCCGAATCCACATGAGCGACATCGGCGAGGGGCGCTTCCTGCCGCCGCTGATGGCGCGGCTGCGCGAGCTGGCGCCGGGCCTGCGGGTCGAGACCATGCCGCTGGCGGCGGGCGAGATCACCACTGCGCTGGACAGCGGCAAGGTCGACTTCGCCTTCGGTTTTTTGCCCCGCGTGAAGGACACGCAGCGCACGCAGCTGCTGAAGGACCGCTACATCGTGCTGTTGCGCAAGGACCATCCCTTCCTGAAGCGCCGGCGCAGCGGCCAGGCATTGCTCGATGCGCTGCAGGAGCTCGACTACGTGGCCGTGCGCACACACGCCGACACCCTGCGCATCCTGCAACTGCTGAACCTCGAGGACCGGGTGCGGCTGACGACCGAGCACTTCATGGTGCTGCCGGCCATCGTGCGCGCGACCGACCTGGCGGTGGTGATGCCGCGCAACATCGCGCGCGGCTTTGCCGGGGAGGGCGGCCATGCCATCGTCGAGCCGCCGTTTCCGCTGCGCGACTTCACGGTGTCGCTGCACTGGAGCAAGCGCTTCGAGGCCGACCCGGGCAACCGCTGGCTGCGGCAGGTCATTACGGCGCTGTTCTCGGAGAAGGCGTCATGAGAAGCCATGGGCCTGCGCGCGGTTCATGTACTGGTCAGGCTCGGCATGCCACCATCGGGCGAACATGAAAAAACGCATTCCCTCCTTCCTGCGCCACGTCGGCCCGGGCGTCGTCACCGGCGCGGCCGACGACGATCCGTCGGGCATCGCGACCTACACCCAGGCCGGCGCGCAGTTCGGCACCGGGCTGCTGTGGACGGTGTTCCTGTCGCTGCCGTTCATGGTGGCGATCCAGCTGGTGTCGGCGCGCATCGGGCGCGTGACCGGCAAGGGCGTGGCGGCCAACCTGCGCGAGCACATGCCGCGCAGCTTCCTGGTCGCGCTGGTTTTTCTGCTGGTGGTGGCGAACACCATCAACATCGCGGCTGACATTGCGGCGATGGGGGAGGCGCTGCAGTTGGTGGTGGGTGGCGGGGCGCATTTCCATGCGCTGGCCTTCGGCGTGGTGACGGTGCTGCTGCAGGTATTCGTGCCCTACCGCAAGCTGGCCCATATCCTCAAGTGGCTGACGCTCACGCTGTTCGCCTACGTTGCTGCGGTGCTCGCGGTGCAGGTGGAATGGGGGCGGGTGCTGCACGACCTCGTGGTGCCCAGGCTGCAATGGAGCGGCGACTACTGGATGATGATCGTGGCGCTCCTGGGCACCACGATCTCGCCCTACCTGTTCTTCTGGCAGGCGTCGCAGGAAGTCGAGGAGCTCCGGCTCAAGGGCGGGCGGCGCGGGACGGACGAGCAGGTGCAGCACGACCTGCGGCGCGTGCGCCTGGACACCTGGGTGGGCATGACCTTCTCCAACCTCATCGCCTTCTTCGTGATGGTGGTGGGCGCATCGGTGCTGTACACGGCCGGGGTGCACGACGTGACCTCCGCGGCGCAGGCGGCCGAGGCGCTGCGCCCGCTGGCCGGCGATTTCGCCTTCTGGCTGTTTGCCGGCGGCATCATCGCCACCGGCCTGCTGGCCGTGCCCGTGCTCGCGTCTTCCGCGGCTTATGCGGTGGCCGAGGCCTTCGGCTGGGAAGAAGGACTGGAGCGGCACTGGCGGGAGGCCAAGGAGTTCTACGGGATCATCGCCGTGGCCACGCTGGTCGGCACGGCGCTGGACTTCACGCCCATCGACCCCATGAAGGCGCTTTATTGGAGCGCGGTCATCAACGGGGTGGTCGCGGTTCCGATCATGGCGGCCATGATGGTTCTCGTGACGCGGGAGAAGGTGATGGGCGTGTTCACCTCCGGGCGCCGGACCCGGTGGCTCGGCTGGGGCGGCACCGCCCTGATGGGATTCGCGGCCCTGATGATGGGCTGGGACATGGTGCGCTGAGACCGGACCCGTGCAAGCGATTCTTTCCGAGGCCGGCCCGGTGCTGGTCTTCATGGCCTGCGTCGCGCTCGCCACCTATGCGCAGAACCTCACGGGCTTCGCATTCAGCCTGATCCTGCTCGGGCTGGTGTCGGTGTTCCACGTCGCCAGCGTGAGCGACACGGCCAACGCCGCCACGGTGCTGAGCCTGATCAACGCATGGACGTACTTCCGCGCCCGGCCCGGCGTGGTGCCCTGGCAGCTCATGAAGCCGGCGCTCAATGGCAGTACGGTCGGCGTGATTGTCGGGCTCGTGCTGCTGAACTGGCTCAGCGGCGACGCGGTCGACTGGCTGCGCGGGTTGCTGGGCGTGTCGATCCTGGGCTGCGCGGTGCTGCTGGTGCTGCAGGCCAGACCGCTGCCGGCGGTGTCGGGCCGCGCGAGCTTCGCCGTCGTCGGCGGGTTGTCGGGCGTCCTGGGCGGGCTGTTCTCGAGCTCGGGGCCGCCGATCGTCTTCCACATGTACCGCCAGCCGCTGGACCGCGAGCTGGCGCGCCGCGCGCTGCTGCTGATGTTCGCGTTCAACTCGCTGGTGCGGCTCGTCATCGTGGTGCCGACGGGGCATTTCTCGTGGCGCGCGGCGCTGCTGGCCGGCTGCGCGATGCCGGTCGTCTACGGCGCGACGCGGCTGCACCACCGGCTGCCGAACAGGCTGCAGCCGCGCACGCTCAAATGGCTGGTCGGCGGCCTGCTCGCGGCGGCGGGTTGCACGCTGGTCGCCACGGCGTGGGTGGCCATCGCGCACAGCTGACCGCCGACGGGGCCTTCGCGTGGCCCGGGAATTGCAGCATGCGCGCAAGGGTTTCCCCGTACGTGGCATACCGACCCCCACATACGCGTTATGGGCGCCCCCGTATGCAAGACCCCGGACAAGCCGCTAACGTCCATGACTGACCCACGACGGGTCTCCCACGAGCCCAAAAGCATGAGCACCGACAGCAGCACCAGCAGCCAGATTCAACCGATCCGCTTCTTCCATCGCGGAAGGATCGTCGACGTCACCGGCGTCCACCCGACCCGCTCCGTGCTCGACTGGCTGCGCGAGGACGCCCGCTGCACCGGCACCAAGGAAGGTTGCAACGAGGGTGACTGCGGCGCCTGCACCGTCGTCATCGGCGAACTCGCCACCGACCCCGATGCCGAAGGCACCATCGACGGGTTGAACCTGCAGACCGTGAATGCCTGCATCCAGTTTCTTCCCACGCTGCATGGCAAGGCGCTGTTCATGGTCGAGGACCTGAAGAGCCAATGCAAGACCCGGGAGGCCGCTGAAAAGAAGCAGCATGCCGTGCACACGCTGCACCCTGTCCAGCAGGCGCTGGTCGACTGCCACGGCTCCCAGTGCGGTTTCTGCACGCCCGGCTTCGTGATGTCGCTGTGGTCCACCTACGAGCACCACCAGGCCGAAGGCACGCAACCCACCCGCCAGCAGCTGGCCGACGAACTCTCGGGCAACCTGTGCCGCTGCACCGGCTACCGCCCGATCCTCGATGCCGGGCAGCGCATGTTCGACCTGCCGGCCGTGCGGCTCGACACGAAACCGGTGGTCGCGGCCCTCACCGCGCTGCAGAACGACGGCCTTGACTATGCCGCCCCGCTCGGCGCCCGCGTCGACCACTTCCATGCGCCGAAGACCCTGGCGCAGCTCGCCGCGCTGCGCGAGCAGAAGCCACGCGCCCAGCTGCTGGCCGGTTCGACCGACGTCGGCCTTTGGGTCAACAAGCAGTTCCGCGACCTGGGCGACATCATCTACGTGGGCGACGTGGCCGAAATGAAGACCATCGAAGACCGCAAGGAGGAGCTCTACATCGGCGCCGGCGCCTCGCTCGAATCCGCCTTTGCCGCGCTGGTCCAGCGCGTGCCGAGCCTCTCCGACGTATGGCTGCGCTTCGCCTCGCCGCCGATCCGCCATGCCGGCACCATGGGCGGCAACGTCGCCAACGGCTCGCCCATCGGCGATTCGCCGCCGGTGCTGATGTCGCTTGATGCACAGATCGAGTTGCGCCGCGGCGATGCGGTGCGCCGCATGCCGCTGTCCGAGTTCTATCTCGACTACATGAAGAACCAGCTGCAGCCGGGCGAGTTCGTCCAGGGGCTGGCCGTTCCGCACGCTGCGCTGCGCCGCCAGGTGCGCGCCTACAAGATCAGCAAGCGCTTCGACTGCGACATCTCGGCGCTGTGCGCGGGCTTCGCCATCGAACTCGAAGCCGGCAGCGACACGGTCAAGGCCGCGCGCCTGGCCTTCGGCGGCATGGCCGCCATCGTCAAGCGCGCCGCGAACGCGGAGGCGGCGCTGGTCGGCAAGCCATGGACGCAGGCCAGCGTTGCCACCGCCAAGCTCGCGCTGGCACAGGACTTCAAGCCGCTGTCGGATATGCGCGCTTCGGCCGACTACCGGCTGCAGGTGGCGCAGAACCTGATCCAGCGGCTCTGGCTCGAGACCCGCGCCGAAGACGCCCTGTCGCTGGAAGAAACCAGCGTATGGAGCGTGATGCCCCATGCCACCAAGGCCGCCGCCGAAGGAGTCTGACCATGAACAAGCCCATCGACGCCCGCCTGCTGCAGCCCGCCGAGGCCTTTGCCGATTACCTGGCCAACACCGCCGCGCGCATCGACGTCGGTGCCGAAGCGCTCGCGCACGATCTTGGCGCGCGTGTCGGCATCAGCCGGCCGCACGAGTCGGCCCACCTGCACGTGGCCGGCGAAGCGACCTACATCGACGACATTCCCGAACTCGCCGGCACGCTGCACTGCGCGCTGGGCCTGTCGCCGGCCGCCAACGGCCGCGTCACGGCGCTGTCGCTCGACGCGATCCGTGCGATGCCCGGCGTGGTCGCGGTGCTCACGGCCGACGACATTCCCGGCAGCAACGACTGCGGTTCGATCATTCACGACGACCCGATCCTGCTGCCCGTGAACCACGGCGGCGAGATCCGCTACCTCGGACAACCCGTATTCGCCGTGATCGCCGAGACGCGCGATGCAGCGCGCCGCGCCGCTGCGAAAGCCAAGGACGCGTTGACCATCGACGCGCAGCCGCCGGTGATCACACCGCAGGACGCCCATGCGCGCGGCCAGTACGTGGTGCCGCCGATGCACATCGTGCGCAGCGGAGGCAGCGCCAACGAGGGCGACGAGGCCGCAGTGCGCGCCGCCATCGCCAAGGCGCCGCATCGCCACAAAGCCACGCTCGACGTGGGCGGGCAGGAGCAGTTCTACCTGGAAGGCCAGATCAGCTATGCCATTCCGAAGGAAGGCGGCGCGCTGCACATCCACTGCTCGACGCAGCACCCGAGCGAAATGCAGCACCTGGTGGCGCATGCGCTGCACCTGCAGTCGAACGAAGTGCATGTCGAATGCCGGCGCATGGGCGGCGGCTTCGGCGGCAAGGAATCGCAGTCGGCGCTGTTCGCCTGCGTGGCGGCCATCGCGGCGCGCCAGTTGCAGCGCCCGGTCAAGCTGCGGCTCGATCGCGACGACGACTTCATGATCACCGGCCGGCGCCACTGCTTCTGGTACGAGTACGAGGTGGGCTACGACGACGAGGGCCGCATCCTCGGCGCCGAGATCACCATGGTCTCGCGCGCCGGCCACTCGGCCGACCTGTCGGGTCCGGTGATGACGCGCGCGCTGTGCCACTTCGACAACGCCTATTGGCTGCCCAACGTGGCCATGCACGGCTTCTCGGGCAAGACCAACACGCAGAGCAACACGGCGTTCCGCGGCTTCGGCGGTCCGCAGGGCGCCATCGCCATCGAGAACATCATGGACTCGGTGGCGCGCGAACTGAAGCGCGACCCGCTCGACGTGCGGCGCGTCAACTTCTACGGCAAGACCGACAACAACGTCACGCCGTACCGCCAGACCGTGACCGACAACATCGTCCATGAACTCGTGGCCGAGCTGGAAGCCAGCAGCGGCYACCGCGCGCGGCGCGAAGACATCGCGGCCTTCAACAAGGCGAGCGTGGTGCTCAAGCGCGGCCTCGCGCTGGCGCCGCTGAAGTTCGGCATCTCGTTCAACGTGAAGCACTTCAACCAGGCCGGCGCGCTGGTGCACGTGTACACCGACGGCTCGATCCTCGTGAACCACGGCGGCACCGAGATGGGGCAGGGCCTGAACACCAAGGTGGCGCAGGTGGTGGCGCACGAGCTGGGCGTGAGCTTCGAGCGCGTGCGGGTCACCGCCACCGACACCACCAAGGTGGCGAACACCTCGGCCACGGCAGCATCGACCGGCGCCGACCTGAACGGCAAGGCCGCGCAGGACGCGGCGCGCCAGATCCGCGAGCGCCTTGCCGAATGCGCGGCCGAGCGCCACGGCGGCAAGGCCGGCGAGGTACGCTTTGCGAACGACAAGGTCGAGGTCAATGGCCGCTCGCTGGCCTTCAGCACCGTGGTGGGCGAGGCGTACCTCGACCGCAAGCAGCTGTGGTCCGATGGTTTCTACGCCACGCCCGGCCTGAGCTGGGACAAGGACAGGATGCAGGGCCGCCCGTTCTACTACTACGCCTACGGTGCGGCCGTGAGCGAGGTGATCGTCGACACGCTCACCGGCGAGTGGAAGTTATTGCGCGCCGACATCCTGCACGACGCGGGCAAGTCGCTGAACCCGGCGGTGGACATCGGCCAGGTCGAGGGCGCCTTCATCCAGGGCATGGGCTGGCTCACCACCGAGGAGCTGGTGTGGCACCCGCAAAGCGGCATGCTCACCACGCACGCGCCCAGCACCTACAAGATTCCGACGGCCAACGACTGCCCGCCGGTGTTCAACGTGCGCCTGTTCGAAGGCCAGAACTTCGAGGACTCGATCCACCGCAGCAAGGCCGTGGGCGAGCCGCCGCTCTTGCTGCCGTTCTCGGTGTTCTTCGCGATCCGCGATGCGGTGTCTGCCGCGGGCGGCCACCGCATCGATCCGCCGCTGAAGGCGCCGGCCACGAGCGAGTCGATCCTTCGTGCCATTACCGCTGTCCAGTCCGCATAGTCACTCGTAGACTTTGGCGCATGTCCAAAGTTCTCCCAATGCCCTACCTCCTGATCCCCTTCGCGAAACACCGCGGAACCGGCTTTGCCGGGCCGCTGGTGTTGCCCCCGGCAGGGGGTTGGCGAAGCGACACGAAGTGCGCGAAGACTGGGGGGACGTCACATGCGTGACCAGGCACTTTTCGACAAGATCGATCTCCACCTGATCCGGGTGCTTCACACCGTGCTGACCGACCGCAGCGTCTCGCGCGCCGCCATCCGGCTGGGCATGTACCAGCCGGCCGTGTCGGCCGCGCTGAAGCGCCTGCGCGAGCTGTCGGGCGACCCGCTGCTGGTGCGCTCGGGCTCGGGCATGGTGCCGACCGATGCGGGGCTGCGCATGATCGAGCCGGCCGCCAGCATCCTGCGTGCGGCCGAGATGCTGTTCTCCGACGCGCGCGGCTTCGAGCCGCAGTCGGCGGCCACCACCTTCCGCATCGCGGCCAGCGACTACATGGACCCGCTGTTCCTGCCGATGCTGGTGGCGCACGTGAAGCGCGAGGCACCGCTGTGCCAGATCGAGATCCACGCGCTCACACCCGACTCGGACTACCACGGCCACCTCGCGCTCGGCCAGGTCGACCTCGTCATCGGCAACTGGCTCAAGCCGCCGGAAGACCTGCACATGGCGCGGCTCTTCGGCGACGAGGTGGTGTCCCTGGTCAACAAGGACCATCCGGCGGTGCGCCGCGGCTGGGACCTGGAGACCTGGCTCGCGGCCGAGCACATCGCGCCCACGCCCATGCATCCGGGCGGGCGCGGCATCATCGACCAGATGCTCGACGAGCTGGGGCGGCAGCGCAACATCACGGCGCGCTGCGCGCACTTCAGCCTCATCCCGGACATGGTGGCCTCGAGCCTGCTGGTGTTGACCACCGGGCGCCAGTACTGCGAGCGCTTCGCGTCGCGGCTGCCGCTGAAAATTCTCGATTGCCCCGTGGCGCTGCCGCGCCTCATGTACTACCAGCTCTGGCACGAACGCACCCATTCGTCGAGCTCGGCGCGCTGGCTGCGCGAATGCATCAAGGACGTGGCGGCGTCGCTGCGTCCAACGGTTTCCGCCCTGTCCGGTGTATCCGGCGCCGCAACGCGCCTGCCCGCCGCGCCTGAAACCTTCGATCCCTGAGAGATCCCCGTTCGCGCCGGCGTCGTGAGCGGGGCAACGATGAAGCAACCGCCACTACAACAGCTGGAGACAAGCGAAATGAGTACGTTCGAACAGGCGCCGCAGGGCGCCGATCCCCGCACGCCGGGGCATGTCGAGTCCGCGCGTGCGCGTGCGGCCGTGAGCGGTGCAAGCGGCCCGGGCCTGCTTGAACGCGTGTTCAAGCTCAGCGCGCACAACACCACGGTGCGCACCGAAGTCATCGCGGGGCTGACCACCTTCCTGACGATGGCCTACATCATCTTCGTGAACCCCTCGATCCTGGGTGACGCGGGCATGCCGAAGGGCTCGGTCTTCGTGGCCACCTGCCTCATTGCGGCGCTGGGCACGCTGATCATGGGCCTGTACGCCAACTACCCGATCGCCATGGCGCCGGGCATGGGGCTGAACGCCTACTTCGCCTACGTGGTGGTGCTCGGCATGGGCTACACGTGGCAGGTTGCGCTGGGCGCGGTGTTCATCTCGGGCTGCCTGTTCCTGATCGTCACGGTCACGGGGTTGCGGGAGCTGTTCATACAGGGCATACCGCAGTCGCTGCGAACGGCGATCACGGTGGGCATCGGCATGTTCCTGGCGCTCATCGCATTGAAGAGCGCTGGCGTCGTCGCGGCTTCGCCGGCCACCTTCGTCACGCTGGGCGACCTGCACTCGGCGCCGGTGATCCTGGCCACGCTGGGCTTCCTCATCATCGTGGCGCTCGACAAGCTCAAGGTGCGCGGCGCGATCCTGATCGGGATCGTCACGGTGACGGTGCTCTCGTTCTTCTTCGGCGGCAACAAGTTCCACGGCGTGTTCGACGCGCCGCCGTCCATCGCGCCCACCTTCATGCAGCTCGACATCCTGGGCGCGCTCAAGGGCGGCATCCTGAACGTGGTGCTGGTGTTCTTCCTGGTCGAGATGTTCGACGCCACCGGCACGCTGATGGGCGTGGCCAAGCGCGCCGGCCTGCTGGTGCCGGGCAAGATGGAGCGCATGAACAAGGCGCTGCTGGCCGACAGCGGCGCGATCTTCGCGGGCTCGTTGCTCGGCACCTCGAGCACCACGGCCTATGTGGAGAGCGCGGCCGGCGTGCAGGCGGGCGGACGCACCGGCCTCACGGCCGTGGTGGTGGCGCTGCTGTTCCTGGCCTGCCTGATGATCTCGCCGCTCGCGGGATCTGTGCCGGCCTACGCCACCGCGCCGGCGCTGCTCTTCGTGGGCTGCCTGATGCTGCGCGACCTGGTCGAGCTCGACTGGGAAGACACGACCGAGGTGATCCCGGCCGCCGTCACCGCGCTCACGATGCCCTTCACCTACTCCATCGCCAACGGCTTGGCCTTCGGCTTCATCACATACGCCGTGCTGAAGCTCTGCACCGGCCGGGCACGGGAAGTGCATGCGATGGTCTGGGTCATCGCCGCCGTGTTCCTGTTCAAGTTCGCCTATATCGGCGGACACTGACTTGAACTGAGCAAAGCGCCGTCGGGCGCCGATGGTCGCGGGGACGTTATTAAACTGATAGCCGTTTCCGCTTTGTTGCTGTTGACGAGACAAAAATCCACGAAACCCGGCATGACAACCCCAAGACTCCAACTGGCGAACATCACCAAACGATATCCCGCGGTGGTCGCCAACAGCGACATTTCCCTGGCCGTGCAGCCCGGCGAGATCCACGCCGTGCTCGGCGAGAACGGCGCCGGCAAATCGACCCTGATGAAGATCATCTACGGCTCGGTCAAGCCCGACGAAGGAACCGTCATGTTCGACGGCCAGGCCGTGAACCTGCGCAACCCGCAACAGGCGAGGGCGCTGGGCATCAGCATGGTGTTCCAGCACTTCAGCCTGTTCGACACGCTCACGGTGGCCGAGAACGTCTGGCTGGGACTCGACAAGTCGCTGCAACTGGCCGAGGTGGCGCGCAGCATCACGGCCAAGGCGGGCGAATACGGGCTCGACATCGACCCGGCGCGGCCGGTGCACACGCTGTCGGTGGGCGAGATGCAGCGGGTCGAAATCATCCGCGCGCTGCTCACCAACCCCAAGCTGCTGATCCTCGACGAGCCGACCTCGGTGCTGACGCCGCAGGCGGTGGTCAAGCTCTTCCACGTGCTGAACAAGCTGGCCTCCGAGGGCTGCAGCATTCTCTACATCAGCCACAAGCTGCACGAGATCCAGGAGCTGTGCAGCGCCTGCACCGTGCTGCGCGGCGGCAAGGTCACGGGCGTGTGCAATCCGCAGAACGAAAGCACCCAGTCGCTGTCGCGGCTGATGATCGGCAGCGAGCCGCCGCCGCTGCAGCACCGGCCGGTGCATGCGGGCGCGGTGGCGCTGCGCGTGCAGGGGCTGACGCTGGCGCGCGAAGACCAGTTCGGCATGGACCTCGAGGGCATTTCGTTCGAGGTTCGCGCGGGTGAAGTGGTCGGCATCGCCGGTGTCTCCGGTAACGGCCAGAAGGAGCTGCTCTACACGCTGTCGGGCGAGGACGTGCGCGCCGAGGCGCCGATGGTCCGGGTGTTCGACCAGCCCGCCGGCCGGCTGCGCCCGCGCGCGCGCCGCGCGCTTGGCCTGCACTTCGTGCCCGAGGAACGGCTGGGCCGCGGGGCGGTGCCCACGCTGGGGCTCGCGCACAACCTGCTGCTCACGCGCGGCGATGCGGTGGGCCGGGGCGGATGGATCCGCACCGGCGCGCTCGAGCGGCAGGCGAAAGCCATCATCGAGCGCTTCAAGGTCAAGGCAGGAGGCCCTCGCGCGGCGGCGCGGTCGCTGTCGGGCGGCAACCTGCAGAAATTCATCGTCGGGCGCGAGATCGACGCCAACCCGAAGCTCTTCATCGTCTCGCAGCCGACCTGGGGCGTGGACGTGGGCGCGGCCGCGCTGATCCATGCCGAGATCCTCGCGCTGCGCGATGCCGGCTGTGCGGTGCTGGTGATCAGCGAGGAGCTCGACGAGCTGTTCAACATCTGCGACCGGCTGCACGTGATCGCCAAGGGCCGGCTGTCGCCCTCCATCGACCGCGCGGCCGCGACGCTGCCGCAGATCGGCGAATGGATGAGCGGCCTGTGGAAGAAGGAGGCGGCCCATGTTTAAGCTCGAACCCCGTCCGGAGCTTTCGCGCTTCTGGAGCTATGCCTCGCCGATATTGGCGCTGGCGATCACCGTGCTGATCGGCGTGGCGCTGTTCGCGGCGCTCGGCAAGGACCCGGTCAAGGGCCTGCTGGTGTTCTTCTACGAACCCATCAAGAGCGGCTATGCCATCGGCGAGCTGATGGTCAAGGCCACGCCGCTGCTGATCATTGCGCTGGGGCTGGCCGTGTGCTTCCGCTCGAACGTGTGGAACATCGGCGCCGAAGGGCAGTTCGTGTTCGGCGCCATTGCGGCCGGTGGCGTGGCGCTGCTGGCCGACAAGAGCACGGGGCAGTGGATCGTGGCCGCCATCCTGGTCGCGGGTGTCCTCGGCGGCATGGTGTGGGCGGGCATCGTCGCGTTCCTGCGCGACAAGTGCAACGCCAACGAGATCCTGGTGAGCCTGATGCTGGTCTACGTGGCGACGCTGCTGCTGGGCTACATGGTCTACGGGCCGTGGAAGGATCCGAACGGCTACAACTTCCCGCAGACCAAGACCTTCGAGGCGGTCACGCAGATCCCGCGCCTGTTCAAGGGCTCGCGCGTGAGCATCGGGCTGGTCATCGCGCTGGTGGGCGCGGGGGCGCTGTGGGTGTTCCTGTTCCGCACGCGCGCGGGCTTTGCGCAGCAGGTCGGCGGGCTGGCGCCGGCGGCCTCGCGCTACGCGGGCTTCTCGGCGCGGCGCGCGGTGTGGATCGCGCTGCTGACCTCGGGCGGCGCGGCCGGCCTCGCCGGTGCGCTCGAAGTGGCGGGGCCGCTCGGCCAGCTCACGCCCTACGTGCCGGCGGGCTATGGCTTCGCGGCGATCATCGTGGCCTTCGTCGGGCGGCTGCATCCGGTGGGCATGATCTTCTCGGCCCTCCTGATGAGCATGTTCTACATCGGCGGTGAACTGGCGCAGTCGCGTCTCGGCTTGCCCAAGTCGCTCACCGGTGTGTTCCAGGGCCTGCTGCTGTTCACGCTGCTGGCCTGCGACACGCTCATTGCCTATCGCATTCGCCGCAAGGCGGCTGTCAAGGCTGCGGGCTTGACGACGAGTTCGCTGCAGGCGAGCACACCGCTCACTGCGCCTGTCGCGCGACCGAACGAAGGAGCACTTTGAATGAAGGCCTTCGCTTCGATTCGAGTGCCGCGTGTGTCGTGGGGCGCTCACGCCGGCGGGGGACATTCGCGCAGGGGAGTACCCGGTGTCCTGCGCACGCGCCCTGAGCGACAGCGCCCCGAACATCAGCCCTCGAACACAAGCAACCCGCGCCGGAGCAATTGAATGGACAGTTACGCACTCCTCCTGGGCTCCACCCTGAGCGCCGGAACGGTCCTCGCCATCGCGGCGCTGGGCCTGTTGATCAACGAGAAGGCCGGCGTCGTCAACCTCGGCGCCGAGGGCCTGATGCTCTGCGCCGCCATCGCGGGCTTCGCGACGGTGGTCACCACGCACAACCCCTGGCTCGGCTTCCTCGCCGGCATGGCGGCCGGGGCGCTGCTCTCGGCCTTCTTCGGCGTGCTGGTGATCTGGCTCAACACCAACCAGTACGCGACCGGCCTCGCGCTCAGCCTGTTCGGCGTTGGCTTCTCGGCCTTTGCCGGCATCAACTTCGTGCAGGCCAAGCTGCCCGCGAGCGTGAGCTACGCCATCCCCGTGCTGGGCGACATCCCGCTCGTCGGCCCGGCGCTGTTCCGCCACCACCCGATGGTGTACTTCGCGGTGGTGCTGACCGTCGCGCTGATCTGGTTTCTCTACCGCACGCGTGCCGGCCTGGTGCTGCGCTCGGTCGGCGAGTCGCCCGAGTCGGCGCATGCGCTGGGCTACCCGGTGCGGCGCATCCGCTTCATGGCGGTGATCGCGGGCGGCGCGTTGTGCGGGCTGGCGGGCGCGTATCTGTCGACCGTGTACACGCCGCTATGGGTCGAGGGCATGGTGGCTGGGCGCGGCTGGATCGCGCTGGCGCTCACCACCTTCGCCACCTGGCGGCCGGTGCGCGTGCTGCTGGGCGCGTACCTGTTCGGCGGCGTGTCGATGCTGGGCTTTCACCTGCAGAGCAGCGGCGTCGACGTGCCGGCGCAGTTCCTCAGCATGCTGCAGTACATCGCGCCCATCGTGGTGCTGGCGCTGATCTCGCGCAACCCGGCGTTCATCCGCGCCAACATGCCGGCCTCCATCGGGAAACCGTTCTACCCCGGCTCATAATCGTGTTTCGTTTTTCCGCCAACCTGTCCTTTTTGAGGATTTCCGACAATGAATGATCTGAACAAGCGCTCCCTGCTCAAGCTGGCCGCCCTCACGGCGGTCGCTTCGGCGGCCCTGATCGGCTGCGGCAAGAAAGAAGAAGCGGCAGCACCGGCCGCGGCGCCCGCGCCGGCCCCGGCACCCGCCGCTGCCGCACCGGCTCCGGCAGCGCCGCTGAACATCGCATTCGCCTACGTCGGACCCGTGGGCGACGGCGGCTGGACCTTTGCGCACGACAACGCGCGCAAGGCGCTCGAAAAGGAATTCGGCGACAAGATCAAGACCACCTTCGTCGAAAGCGTGCCCGAGGGCGCCGACGCCGAGCGCGTGTTCCGCGACATGGTGAGCCAGGGCAACAAGCTGATCTTCGGCACCACCTTCGGCTACATGGAGCCCATGCTCAAGGTCGCGGCAGACAGCAAGGACGTGAAGTTCGAGCACGCGACCGGCTACAAGACCTCCGACAACATGCGCACCTACGACAGCCGCACGTACGAGGGCGCGTACATGGCCGGCGTGATCGCGGGCGCCATGACCAAGAGCAACACGCTGGGCGTGGTCGGCTCGGTGCCGATCCCCGAAGTGCTGCGCAACATCAACAGCTTCACGCTGGGCGCGCAGTCGGTCAACCCGAAGATCACGACCAAGGTCGTGTGGGTCAACGAGTGGTTCAGCCCGCCCAAGGAAACCGAAGCCGCCACCGCCCTCATCAACGGCGGCGCCGACGTGCTGTTCCAGAACACCGACTCGCCGGCCGTGCTCAAGACCGCGCAAGAGAAAGGCAAGCGCGCCTTCGGCTGGGACTCCGACATGACCGCCTACGGTCCCAAGGCCCACCTGGCCTCGGCCACCATCAACTGGGCCCCGTACTACATCAAGGCCACCCAGGAAGCCCTGGACGGCAAGTGGACCACCGGCCAGAGCTGGTGGGGCGTGAAGGAAGGTGCCATCGACCTCGTGTCGATCGCCGATGACGTGTCGGCCGAAACCAAGGCCAAGGTCGAGGCAGTGAAGAAGGGCCTGAAGGACGGCAGCTTCGTGATCTGGAAGGGCCCGATCCTCGGCCAGGACGGCAAGGAACTGGTCGCGAAGGACGCGGTGGCCGACGACAAGTTCCTCTCGGGCGTGAACTTCTACGTCAAGGGCGTCGAAGGCAAGGTGCCGGGCGGCGAGAAGAAATAAGCTCGCACCCAGGCTGCGCGCACTTCGTGTCGCTACGCCTTCCCCCTACCGAGGGCAACACCAGCGGCCCGGCAAAGCCGGTTCCGCGGTGTTCGCGAAGGAGCCCGGGCTGCGCCGGGCGGCAGCATATACACCGAAAAGTTCTAACAACCCGCACTTGTTGCGGGTTTTCTTTTTTTGGAGTGTTGCCTACCTGAAAAGTCCTTGTGTCCGCTACAGTAACAATTAGTGTCACTATTGCGTACCGTCGCAGCGCGGGACGCGGCCGAGGCAAGTCCCGGAGGACCATCAACGTTCCATCACGACGAGGCTGAAATGCAGGATGCCGCCACCAACCCCACGTACACAGCGTTGCAACCGCAATGGCCGGAATCGCTGGAGATTCCGGGCTACGACCTGCTGGAGGAACTGGGCGCAGGCGGCTACGGCACCGTCTATCGTGCGCTGCAGCAGCGCACGGGCACCGTGGTCGCCATCAAGGTCGTCAAGCTGCAGGTCGGCAGCCAGCGCGTTGCGCGTTTCCACCGCGAGACCAAGCTCTGCGCCGCGCTGCACCATCCGCACATCGTTCAGCTGCTCGACAAGGGCGAGCAGGGCGCCTGCGTCTATGGCGTCTTCGAGTACGTGCCGGGAGAAACGCTCACCAGCCTGATCCGGCGCAAGGGCGCTTTGACGGCCCCCGAAACCGCCCACCTCATGGCGGAAGTGCTGGATGCGCTGGACTGCGCGCATGCCGCGGGCATCGTGCATCGCGACCTGAAGCCGGACAACGTGATGGTCACGTTCACCGGCGCCGTCCCGCATGCGAAGGTGCTGGACTTCGGCATCAGCACCGTCATACCCACGAACAGGGGCGCCGAATTCCTGACGCTCACGATGACGGAAGAGTCCCTGGGCACGCCGGCCTACAGCGCACCCGAGCAGCTGCGCGGCGAGCCACCCGGCGTCAAGTCCGATCTGTATGCCTGGGGCCTGATGTTCATCGAATGCCTGACCGGCGTGCCCGCCATCCGCGGCGCATCGGCGGCGGAGATTCTTCATCAGCAACTGAGCCCGCAGGAAGTGCCGCTGCCCTCGGAAATCGCCAGCCATCCGGTGGCGTCCGTGCTGCGGCAGGCATTGAGGAAGAAGGCCGCCGACCGCTGCGATTCCGCGGCCACGCTGCTGGCCGAACTCGGGCGCCTGCGGCTGGACGACCTCGTGGGCGTGCTGCGCTCGGCCAAGCAGGCGCAGGACGAGGCGCTGGCCCATACCGTGGTGACGACGCGCGGCTTCTCCGAGAAGCGCCAGCTCACGGTGCTGTGCTGCAGCGTCTCGGTCTGGCCGGACGCCGACGCCGAGGGTGCCGACGATGCCTTGCCCTCGGACATCGAAAAACTGGAACTGCTGCAGCGCAACGAGCTCTCCCTGTTCGCGGAGACCGCCACGCGGCGCGGCGGATTGCTGGCGGGCACGCTGGGCGACCGGATGATCGTGCTGTTCGGCTATCCGCATGCCAGCGACACCGACGCGCGGCAGGCCGGCATGACGGCGCTGGAGCTGATTGCGTTGAGCCGCCAGCGCTCGGCCGCCATCGAGCAGGCGCACGGCGTTCATCTGGGTATCCGCATGGGCATGCACACCGGCATGGCGGTGGTGGCCGCCGGAGAAATCCCGTCGGGCCATGCCGTCAATGTCGCGGTGCGACTCGAGGGCGTTGCCGAAACCGGGACGCTGCTGGCAAGCGAAAGCAGCTACCGGCTGCTGGGGCGCCATGCGCGCTTCGACAAGGCCGGCAGCGTGGCCCTGCCGGGGCAGTCCGGCGGCATCCAGACCTATTGCCTCAGCAGCAAGCGGCAGGCGTCCATGCTGCACGAGTCGGCGGAACAGGCACTGCACGAGGCGTGCATTGGCCGCGAGCCGGAACTGCAACAGCTGCGCGCGGCGTGGGCCCAGGCCCGGCAAGGCCAAGGCGGCGCGGTGTGGATTCGCGGCGAGCCCGGCATCGGCAAGTCGTGTCTCGCCGACATGCTGCGCGAGCAGGTGGCGCAGGAAGGGTGGCAGACCGTCAGTGCGCAGTGCCAGCCCGAAAGCCAGAACAACGCGCTGACGCCGTTCCTGGCGCTGCTGCGCCAGCGGCTCGACGCCGCGCCCGACGCCGCCACGCCAGACGCCCGGCGCGAGCGGTTGCGCGAGGCCCTGCATGCGGCCGGCTGCGACGGCGAGGCGGTGCTGCCGATCTTCTGCGCATGGCTTTCCCTGCCGCTGGGCGACAGCGCGCCCAGCCAGATGTCTCCCCCGATGCAGAAGGCGCTGTTGCTGCAGTCGATCGCGCAGTGGCTGTTGCACATGGCCGAGGCGGCGCCGCTGCTGCTCCTGCTCGAGGACGTGCATTGGGCCGACCCCACGAGCATCGAGTTTCTCGAGCAGCTGGTCGCGCAGCTGCCGCAGCGGCGCGTGCTGCTGGTGCTGACCGCGCGGCCGGAATGGGAGAAGCCGCCGGAACTGCAGGCGGCGTGCATCGAGGTGCGCCGTCTGGAAGACGCGCAGGCGGCCGAACTGGCCCGGCAGGCGCTGGCGCCGAGAATCGCCGCGCCGCAGGTGATCCACAACGTGGTCGCGCGCACCGACGGCGTGCCGCTGTTCATCCAGGAAATGGCGCGCATGCTGCTCGACGCCTACCTGGTGGAGAAGGACGGCGTCTGGGTCTTCAAGGACACCGCGCAGCCAGCGGCCATTCCGGTCACGCTGCGCGACTCGCTGGTCAGTCGCTTCGACCGGCTGGGCCCCGTCAAGGGCCTGCTGCAGCTGGCCGCCACCATCGGGCGGCAATTCGATGCCGAGCTGCTGTGCGCCTGTTCGGGCAAGCTCCCCGAAGCCATGGACAAGGACATGGCCGTGCTGCTCGACGCGGGGCTCGTGGCGCCGGCCGGGCCGCCGGGCGCCTTCATCTTCCGCCACGCGCTGATCCGCGACACCGCCTACGAGTGCATGCTCGTCGCGCAGCGCCAGCAGCAGCACCGCAACGTGGCGCAGACGCTGCTGGACAGCCAGCCGCAGCGCGTGGCGGACGAGCCAGGCAGCGTGGCCCAGCACTGGGCGGATGCCGGCGAGCACGCGCAGGCCATGGCGCTGGCGGTGCAGCAGCTGCGCATTACCCAGCATCGCTCGCTGAACGACGAAACCATTTCCTACGCCCAGCACATCGACGGCTGGATGGCGCGCCTGGATGGCGCTGCGCAGCGCGAGGCGCGCCTCGACGTGAACAGCTACGTCACGCAGGCGATGATGAACAAGTACGGCTGGGCGCATGCGCAGGTGGTGGACCGCATCGCCCTGTCGCAGGAACTGCTCGACGACAGCGTGCCCCGCGAGAAGCAGGTGCAGCACCTGTGGACGCTGATCACCTTCCACCACGTCGCGAGCAACCGCGCCGAGGTGCAGCGGCTGAGCCAGCGGTTGCTCGACCATGCCGTGCAGCAGCAGGACCAGGGCGTGTTCGTGGCGGCACAGACTTATCTTGGGCTCGCGCACTATTCCGACGGCCAGTTCGAACTCGGCGAGCAGTCGCTGACCGACGCCATCGAGCGCTACAGCCCCGAAGCGCACGCGCACCATGCTGCCGACTTCGGCTTCGACACCCGCGTATGGGCCACCACGGGGCGCGCGCTGGTGCGCTGGTTCGCGGGCCACGACGCGGCCGCCCGCACCGACGCCGCGAATGCCGTCCGGTGGGCGCGGGAGATGTCGCACATTCCGTCGCTGAGCATGGCCCTGCTGTACCAGAGCCTGGGCCACCAGGCCCGCAACGACAAGGCGCGGGCGCTGGTCAGCACGGGCGAACTGCTCGGCATCACCGCGCGCTATGGCCTGCCGGCGTTCCAGGGGTATGCGGAAATCATCCGCTGCTGGGCCACCGGTGACGTCGACAGCATCGCGCAAGCCGACGCCTGGGTGCAGGCGCTGTGGGGCATGGGCTGCCGCTATTGCCAGACCTACTACCGTGCCTTCGCCGCGGACACGCTGGCCGCCAACCAGCGCTGGAGCGAAGCGCTCGAGCGCATCGACGAGTGCCTGCGCATGGCGGACGAGCTCAAGGAAGGGCTCTACAGGTCCGAGCTCCATCTGCAGAAGGCCCGCTACCTGCAGGCCGCCGGCGGTGAGCGCGCGGCGGTGGCCGCCTGCTTCGCGCAGGCCGCCGAAGTGGCGCGCGAGGGGGCCAAGCACAGGACCGAGTACGAGGCCCTGGCGGCGTTGCAGGCACTGGCGCCTGAAGGCCGCGACGTGGCCGCACGCCTGGAGGAGCTGGCCGGCCTGCGATCGGAGTTGTCTGCACGCATGCCCCTGCATGCATTTGTTTCTTGAACCAAGGATGAAGTGACCATGACCCCTCAACGCCAAAGCGCCGAACCGCTGCTCGAATTCCGCCTTGCCTATCTTCGAGGCGTTGCCCGATCGTGGCAGGACGATGCCTACCGCCGCGAACTGCTCGACCAGCAGGACATTCAGCCCATGCTGCGCCGCGACTTCGGCCTGCCGACGATGTGGCCGCAAGTCGACATCAGGCTCTTCCAGAATCCGGATCCGGACATGCGCGCCGAATGGAAGCCGATGCTGACTTCTGGCTGGGTCGGCCCCGACGATTCCTTCATCATCGTGCTGCCGCAGGCGCCTTCCTCGCATGCCGCGGAGGCGCTGGCCGCCTACTACCAGGTGTTCCCGAACTTCATGGGCGGCGCCGTCGCCTTCGAGGCGCCCGAAGCGTCCACCGCCGGCCTGATGAAAGCCGCGCTGCCCACGGGCCTTGGCATCCCCGGCGGCGGCGAAGGTTCTCTGCTGGCGTTCGGTGGCCTGGTGCTGCGCGCGATCGCGCTCGCATGGCAATCGCCGGAGTTCCTTTTCGACCTGACGCGCGACCCCGACACCGACAAGGCGCCGGTGCTGAGCCAATGGCTGGGCTACAACAATCCGTTCAATTTCAAGATCCTGTTCACGACCAATTCCGCCTTCACGTGGGACACGGCGCGCGGCGAATGGAACCTGGAGAATGCCGACGGCTCGCCGATCAAGAACGGCCTCCTCCTCAACTACCCGAACGCGCCGGTGGAAGAGGGCATGCGGGCGATCGCGCTCACCTCGTACAACAACACGGGCGACCCCTATCCCTTCACCTGCTGAGTCCGCGGTCGATCGGGGGCTGGCCGCTGGCGCGCTGCAAGGCGCCACGGCCACGCTCCTGCTGACACTGGCCGCGCGCGCCGAGGCCAGCCGCCTGCGCGGCGATGCGCAGGCGTTCTCCGACCCCGAGGCGCAGCGCATCGCGGCCTCGTTGCCCTTCGACCTCTCGGCCTATGCAATGGACGCGGCATTCGTCAGGAGCGTGGTCCTGCGCGCCACACTGTTCGACCGTTTCGCGGCCGAATTCCTCGCAATCCATCCGGGGGGCCTGTGCATCACGCTGGGCGCGGGCCTTTGCACGCGGCGCAGCCGGCTCGGGGCGGCCGTGGCGGCAGGTTCCCGCTGGCTGAACATCGACCTGCCGGACGCCATCGGCCTGCGGGCGCAGCACATGGCGCGCGGCGAAGGCGAGACCGACCTCGCCTGCTCGATCCTCGACGACGCGTGGCTCGACGCCGCCAGCCTGCCCGGCGAGCGGCCCGTGCTCGCGATGCTGGAGGGCGTCTGCCCCTACCTGCCGCAGGCGCCGCTGGAGGCCCTGCTGTGCCGCTTGGCCGGGCGCTTCGAGCACGGCGCGACGCCGTGCACCGTCGTGCTCGACCATGTGCACCCGGTGCTCGCGCGCCAGCCCATGGCGGTGGGCGGCATGCGGCTGCCGGTGGTGTCGGGCTTCGAAGACGCCGTGCAGATCGCGCGTCTGCATCCGTCGATGCGGGTGCTGTCCGAAGACCACATCTATGCGCAATTCTCCGAACAGCATCGGCTGTTCGAAGCGGCGTTCCAGGCCGCGACAGGCGCCTGGCCCTATGCCGTCGTGCGCCTTGCGCTGGGCCCGCAAGACGATGCGTAGCGCCGCGGCACCGGATTTCTTCGGCGACGTTTTCCGGTGGCACGAGAAGCACCTGCCGCCGGTCGTGCTGAAGGACAACCTGCTGCTGTTGAGCGAGAACGAGCTTCTCGTGCTCGGCTCGCCGGGCGTCATGGCCCTCGAGCGCGTGCTGCGCGAGCGTGTCAGCCTCGCGGCTTATTGCCGCAGCGAAGGCGCGGCCGCGCCGCTCGCGGAAATGCTGCATGCGCTCGAAGCATTGGCACGCCAGGGGCTCGTGCGACCCGCCGCGACGGACGGCGGCGAGCCGTACCTCGTGCCCGATTTCTCGGTGGAACCCGCGCGTGCGGCCGTCTCCGATCACGTCGATTTCGTCCTGCTGTCGCAGGCCGTGAACGACGGCGCGGCACGGCGCTGGGGGCTGGCGATCGCCGAGGCGGGCGGCGCTGGCCTCACCCTCGTGTTCTGCGACGACTGCCTGGACCCGCGGCTCGGCGTGATCGATGCGCAGCAGCGCGCTTCGGGGCGTCCATGGCTGCTGGTCAAGCCGACCGGCGAACAGGCCATGGCCGGCCCGGTCTTCAGGCCGCGCGGGAAGCCGGCCGGCCCCTGCTGGCATTGCCTCGCGCACCGCTGGCTCGGGAACCGGCCGGCGCGCGCCTGGTGGCAGGACCGCCACGGCGGCATGGCCATCGGCCCGCCCGTGCGCGCCGGCGACGGGCTTGTCGGCGAACGCCTCGATCGACTGCTCCCCATCGCCAGGCAACTCGCCGCGCACCCTGATGCGCAGGTGCGCACGCTGGATTCGCCGCAGCCGCATTTCGTCTTCGGCCGTCCCCAGTGCCCGCAGTGCGGAACGCCGGGGCTCATGGCGCAGCGGCAACGCGAACGCATCGCGCTGGCGCCGGGCCTGCCCGCCGCCCGGCGCGATGGCGGCTGGCGCACTGTGCCTGCCTCGGCCACGGTGGAGCGGCTCGCGCGCCACGTCAGTCCGCTGTGCGGCGCGATCGCGCAGGTGCGGCCGCTCAACGCCGAATCCGACGATGCGCTGACGGTCTATCGCAGCGAGATCTTCAGGACTGCACCGGCCGGCGGCGATGCGCTGCCCGGCCCGCTGACCCAGGTCTGCCTCGGCAAAGGCATGTCGATGGCGCAGTCCCGTGCCAGCGCTTTGTGCGAGGCGGTCGAACGCCACGCCGCCTTCTACCAGGGCGACGAGGCCTCGGTCGTCGCGCTCGCCGCCGACCTCGACGCGCGCTGCGTCCAGCCGCAGGCGCTGGCGCTGTTCAGCGATCGGCAACGCGCGCGGTTCGACACGGAGAAGCCACCGCACGCCGTGGCGACCTCGTCCGCAGCCCCGGGTCAGCCCGCATGGTGGACGCCCGCCTGGTCGCTGACTTCCGATGCCCGCTGCTACCTCCCGCTGGCTTTCTGCTTCGCGAATGCGCCGGTGCCAAGCCAGTGCCACGTCAGCTGGACATCGAACGGATGCGCCGCCGGGAACACGCGCGAGGAAGCCATTCTGCAGGGCTTTCTCGAACTGGTGGAGCGCGATGCCGCAGCCATCTGGTGGTACGGCGAAATCCGCAGGCCGGCCATCGACCTCGGTGGCCTGTGCGCCGAAATCCGCCTGCGCATCGAGCGCACCTGCGGCCCTGAGTGGGAGCGCTGGGTGCTCGACATCACCCATGACTTCGGCATCCCGGTGGCGGTTGCCGTCGGCCGGCACGGGCAAACGGGCGAGTGGGCCATCGGCTTCGGCTGCAGCACCGACCGCGCGCTGGCCTGCGAACGCGCGCTCACGGAAATGAGCCAGCTGATCGTGGCCGGCAAGACCTTTGCAATGCAGCGCGCCGGCTTTCTCATGCCGTCGAAGGTGAGCGACGCCGTGACGGCGCCGGCCGCACAGACGGATATCGCGGAAGAAATCAAGCGCTGCGTCGGCATTGCCGCTGCCCTCGGCATGGAGACCATCGTCCTCGACCACACGCGCCCCGACATCCCGCTGTGCACGGTGAAGGTGATCGTGCCCGGCCTGTGCCACATCTGGCCGGAGCTGGGCAACCCGCGCCTGTACAGGGTGCCCGTCGCCATGGGATGGCGCGACACTCCGATGAGCGAGGGCGACCTCAATCCACAGGCGCTCTACGTCTGACCTCGCGAGAGAGAATGCACCGATGGCTATTTTCAGGAACAAGCTCGACGGGCGCGCCACCATGCTGCGGCCCGTGCATGCCTTCGGCCGCCGCGCCTCGGCATGCCAGACGGTGCTGAAGGCGCCGGACGTGTCACAGGTCCATGCGCTTGTCCGATGGAACAGCCGCGCATGGGAGATCGTCGACCAGAGCCGCAACGGCACCACGTTGAACGGCGAGCGCCTGCCGGGCGGCCGCTGGACCGTCTTGCCCGCGGGCGCCGAAGTCCGCATGGGCGTGGGCGATGAAACGGTCTGGATCGCGGACGACCTCGCGCCGCCGGCCACCTGCCTTTTTCCGAGCGAGGGGCGCGGCGCCGCCGTGGTGCTGAACCTTCGCGAAAACCTGCTGCCGGACGAGCAGCAGCCTGAAGTGAACGTGTATTTCCACGAAGGCAAATGGATGCTCGAGCACATCGGCGGCATCGAGTACCTCAACGATGGCGTCGTGGTCCGCACCTCGGGCAGCACGTGGGAGTTCGTGCTGGGCGACGACCTGGCGTCCACTTCCGAGAACCCGATCGCAGCCTCGGCGCCGGCCTCGGCGGAGGTTTCGCTGCACTTCAACGTCAGCCAAAACGAGGAGCACACGAGCCTGAGCCTGGTGGCGAACGGCAAATCGGTGTCGCTCGGCGAACGCATTCATCACTACACCCTCGTCACGCTCGCCCGCGTGCGGCAGCAGGACGCGCAAAAAGGCGTTGCGCCGCAGAGCCAGGGCTGGATCGGGCTGGACGAACTCTCGCGCATGCTGGGCGTGGAGCCCTCATACGTGAACATCCAGATCTTCAGGGCGAAGCACCAGATCCTCAATGCATTGGCGCCCCGGCTGGCCGAGCCGCCGCTGGTCGAGCGACGGCGCGGGAACGTGCGCCTCGGCAACTATCCCTTCGAGATCCAGGGTGGCGCACAGCGCGTGTAATCGCCTGTAATTTCATTCTCCACTCGCGATCCCTAGAGTGAGGTCCAGCTCGGTGCCGTTGCGGCACCAACCGCCTGATCCATCACTTCCGGAAGAGAGTTGCCATGGGGATGATCTATTCAGTCACGGTCAACAACCATGCGAGTCATTCGGCTTATTTCATGGTGTTCCAGAACGACCCGACGCAATGGGCGCCGAATGCGCTGTCGCTGGCCTGGTTCGCCGAGTTCTCGAACCCGGGCCCGAGTTCGCGCGTCAAGTTCCAGTGGAGCGTCGACACCGGCTTCTCCTGGGCTGAAACTGGCGAACTGCAGCCCGGCACCCAGTTCACCGCCACGGAAACCTACGACGCGACCGGCCTGAACAACAAGATCACGCTCGACTACGACCGTGCCTACCGGTTCGTGAACCCGATCCCGGGACCCGATCGGTCGCGGTTCTATCTCGCCGAGTCGGCCAGCGTCCCGGGCAGGTCCGCGGCTGCCGTGGGCGTGACCATGGGAGGCAGCACGGTGTATGCGGCGCAGGCACGCCCCAACCAGAACCTGGCCTTCTCGCCGCGCCCCCGCTACTTCATCGCCTATGGCGACTACGAGGAAGGCGATGTGATCGACGTCAGCACGATCAACAACCCACTCGAGTTGCCGTATCCGGCCGGCGTCTACGCGCTGACCACCACATTGAACGCCAATGGAACCTGGGACCCGCCAAAGAGCCTGGCCCATTCCAACGCGAGCCGCCTGCGGCTGCTCGCGGTTTGAATTTTCAGCTGTCACACCTCCTGGTTTCCTCGAGGACACCCATCATGAGAAGCACACGCCATGCTGCAGAACATACCTTCACCGATTCTTGCACCTCGCCAGCCGCTTCAATCGAGCTTGCGGAGTCAGGCAATGCGCCCACAGCAAGCCGCCGTTGAGCGGGTAGCGACGCGGCGCGTGTTCCTGGTGCCCCCAGGCGCCCGTCTGCAGGACCCCAACGTCGATTGCCTGGCCATGGACGAGGAGGTCTGGGAGCGCGGCTATACGCTGGTGATCGACGAGGTGAAGCGCGGCCCGCTGCAGGACTTCTGGAAGCACTACTACGGCACCTCCGCCGAGATGGCGATGTCCGGCAACGGGCTGATGGAGTTCCGCAAGGACATCATGGCGATCACCCCGGATTGCCTGAGCGAGCCGGCCGTGTTTCGGTTTCTCGTGCAGTTGACCCGGATGTGCGTGCGGGCGTACAGCGTGCAGGGCAGCCTGCACGTCGTCGCTGAATAAATACTCCCCCAGGCTACGCGCACTTCGTGTCGCTGCGCCAACCCCCTCGCCGGGGGGCTACACCTGCGGCCCGGCGGAGCCGGTTCCGCGGTGTCTCGCGAAGGGGGCGCGCCGGTTCGAACGCCGTGGCGTGCCGGGCGCATTGGCGCTGTCAGGATTGCGGGGGCTGGAGCTGCGCCGCCATCTTCTGGTGGATCAGGTTCACGGCCTTCAGCGGGCGCAGCATCACCTTGAACTCGGTGATCCTGCCTGCGTCGTTCCACTTCATCATGTCGACGCCATTGATCTGGATGCCGTCCAGCTCGAGCGCGAATTCGAGCACCGCATCGTGCTCTGACCTGAGCTCGCGCACATAGCGGAAGCTCTCGTTGAAGAACACCTGGAATGCCGCCGCCAGGTACTTCTGCGTGATGCGTTTGCCCACCTGGGGCGTGTGCACCACCGGCGAATGGAAGACGGCCTCGTCGTCGAGCAGGGCATCGAGCCCCGCCACATCGCGTTCCTTGACGAGCCGGTGCCAGGTGGCGAGGGTGTCGATCGGCATGTGTCTGCTGAAGAGGTGAGTAGGATGCCCGGCATTTGACGCACAGGCGTGCGACATGGCAAGACATCCCGGGCACCTGGGCGACTCGTCAGGCCAGCCGGTCGAGCAGGCTGTACCAGGCCACGCCCCCGGCCACGTAGAAGCGCTGCAGGCCATGCAGCGGGATCGGCTGGATCGGCGTCACCGGGTACGGAAAATCCGCGCCCGCATCCACCAGCCGCGCAGCCAAGTGCTTGCCCATGCTCGTGGCCAGCGCGATGCCCCGGCCGTTGTAGCCCAGCGCGATCGTCATGCCCGGCGCCGGCGTGTGCACGTGCGGCATGAAGTCGCGCGTGACGGCGATTCGGCCGGCCCAGCGGTACTCGTAGCGCAGCGGCCCGAGCTGCGGGAACAGCAGCTCCAGCGAGCGCTCCAGGTGCGCGAAATCCGCGGGACCGCCCGGGTCGGCGAAATGGCCGCGCCCGCCCATCAGCAGGCGGCCCTGCGCGTCCTTGCGGAAATAGAGCAGCAGGCGCTGCGAGGTCGAGGCGGTTTCGCCGCGCGGCAGGATCGCGTCGGCCGCCGCGCCCTTCAGCGGCTCGGTGGCCACGATGAAGCTGTTGGCCGCCAGCACCGTGCGCTTCAGCCCGGGCCATAGCGCGCCCGTGTAGCCGTTGGTCGCTATGACGACTTGCTCCGCGGTGACGCTGGCGCCCGTCAACGTGCTCGCATGCCAGTGCGAGCCGCGCCGCTCCAGCGCCGTGACCTCGGTGCCGCCGTGCACGGCAACGCCCAGGCCCTGCGCGGCGCGCACCAGCCCGCGCGTGTAGGCCAGCGGCTGGATGCCGCCGGCGCGGCCGTCGAGCCAGCCGCCGGCGAAGGTATCGGTGCCCAGCCGTGCCGCGACGGCCGCGCGGTCGAGCGGCAGCGTATTCACGCCGCGCCTGGCCCATTGCTCGGCGCGCGCATGCAGGCCGACCACGTCCTTCGCCGCGTAGGAAACCTGCAGCCAGCCGTTACGCACCGGCTGGCAGTCGATGCCGTGGCGCGCGATCAGGTCGAACACCAGGTCGGCCGAGTTCGAAACCGCGTCGATCAGCGGCTCGGCGCGCTCGGCGCCGTACAGCCGCACGAGCTCGTCGGGGTCGTGCTTGAGCGTCGGGTTCACCTGCCCGCCGTTGCGCCCCGAGGCACCCCAGCCGGGCTCATGTGCCTCGAGCACGCAGACCTGCACGCCAGCCTCGGCCAGGTGCAGCGCGGCAGACAGGCCGGTGAAGCCGCCGCCCACGATCAGCACGTCGGCCTTGCGCGATTCGGCGAGCGGCGGCGTCGGCGCGGCGGGCGGCGCGGTGGCGGCCCAGAGCGATGGCGGCATGGCACTGGCTACGCTCATGCGCGCACCTCCCCGGAGCCGGCCGCACCGGAAGGATGCAGCACGCGCCGCAGGAAGTCCTGCGTACGCGCATGGCGCGGCGCGCCCAGCACCTGCGCGGACGGACCTTCCTCGACGATGCTGCCGCTGTGCAGGAAGCACACGCGGTCGGCCACCTCGCGGGCGAAGCCCATCTCGTGCGTGACCACGATCATCGTCATGCCCTCGTCGGCCAGCGCACGCATCACGCCGAGCACGTCGCCGACCAGCTCGGGGTCGAGCGCCGAGGTCGGCTCGTCGAACAGCATGGCCTCGGGCTTCATCGCGAGCGCGCGGGCGATCGCCACGCGCTGCTGCTGCCCGCCCGAGAGCTGTGCCGGCCAGGCCTGCGCCTTCTCGGCCAGCCCGACCTTGGCCAGCAGCGCCATCGCTTCCTCGCGCGCCCGCGCGGCGTTCTGGCGCAGCACGTAGACGGGGCCTTCCATCACGTTCTCCAGCACGGTGCGGTGCGGGAACAGGTTGAAGCGCTGGAACACCATGCCCATGCGGCTGCGCAGCCGGTGGATGCCGGGCGCGTTGCGGTCCACGCGCTCGCCGAAGGCGCGGATCTCGCCACCCTCGTACGACTCCAGCGCGTTGATGCAGCGAAGCACGGTCGACTTGCCCGAGCCCGACGGGCCGATCAGGCACACCACCTCGGCCTTGTCCACGTGCAGGCTCACGCCCTGCAGCACGCGGTGCGCGCCGAAGCGCTTTTCGAGTCCCTCGACGTGGATCATGGCTGCTTCCTTCCTGCGGCGAAGCGCTTCTCGAGCCGACGCAGGCCCCAGACCAGCGGCAGGCTCATCAGCAGGTAGAGCAGGGCGACCAGCGTATAGACCGTCATGTTCTGGAAGGTCGACGAGGCGATGAGCTGGCCCGCGCGCGTCATCTCGGCCACGGTGATGGTCGAGACCAGCGAGGAGTCCTTCAGCATCATCACCAGCGTGTTGCCGTAGGGCGGCAGCGCGATGCGGAAGGCCTGCGGCAATATCACCCGCCGCATGATCAGCGCCGAGCGCATGCCCATGGCCTGCGCCGCCTCGCGCTGGCCGGGGTCGACCGCCTCGATGCCGGCGCGGAAGTTCTCGGCCTGGTAGGCCGAGTAGGCGATGCCCAGCCCGATCACGCCGGCCTGGAAGGCCGTGAGCTGCACGCCGAACTCCGGCAGCACGAAGTAGATGTAGAAGAGCTGCACGATGATCGGCAGCCCGCGGATCACGTTGACGATCACCGTGGCGGCCCACGAGAGCGCGCGCACCGGCGAGAGCTTCATCAGCGCCAGCGCCAGGCCAAGCACGCTGCTCAGCAGGAAGGAGAGCACCGTCACCTGCACGGTGACCACGGCACCCTGCAGGAGGATCGGCAGGAAGTCCTGCGCGTGCTGGAGGAAGGAGGAAGCAGCCATCTGCATCAGTCCTGTTGCGCGGTGCGCGGCACGTCGAATCGACCGGCCGACGTAGTCAGGCCCATTCGGGGAACACCGCGGAACCGGCTTTGCCGGGCCGCAGGTGTTGCCCCCTGCAAGGGGGGTGGCGCAGCGACACGAAGTGCGCGAAGCCTGGGGGTGTGCATCAGATCCCCCACTTCTGGACGATCTTGGCGAGCGTGCCATCGGCCTTGATCGCCGCGATCGCCTTGTTGATGCGTGCCAGCGTCTCGGTGTCGCCCTTGCGCACCACCAGGCACACGTCGCCCACGTTCACGGGCTTGTAGCTGTCGACCAGCTTCACGCCGGGGAAGGTGTTCTGGCGGATCTGGTAGGCCATGATGGGCTGGTCGCCGAGGCCCGCCTTGATGCGCCCGAGCGAGAGGTCGCGCGTCATGTCGGCCACCGAGTCGTAGCTGCGCACCTCCTTGAAGATGCCCTTCTTGTTCAGCATGTCGAGGAACACCGTGCCGACCTGCGCGCCCACCACCTCGCCCTTGAGCTCGTCGAGCGAGACGTATGCGCGGGCGTCGTCGGCCTTGACGATCAGGCCTTCACCGTACGAGTAGACCGGGTCGCTGAAGTCGACCACCTCCTGGCGTGCCGGCGTCTTGAGCATGGCGGCCGAGACGATGTCGATCTTGCGTGCGGTGAGCGAGGGGATCAACGCCGAGAACACCGTCTGCTGCACGTTGACGCCGAAGCCGCCGGCCTTGCCCACGGCGGTGACGGTGTCGACCATCATTCCCTGGATGCTGTTGGTCTTCACGTCGAGGAAGGTGAAGGGTACGCCCGTGGCGGTGGCGCCCACGTTGAAGGTGGGCGCGGCGCCCTGCGCGGCCGCGAGCGAGGCGCCGCCGGCGATGCAAAGACCCAGGGCCAGGCGATGAAGGCGGCGAACGATGCGATTCATGGAAGCACTCCTCGAAGCAAGGGAAGTTGAAGGAAGAAGAAAGAAAAGAGAGACAGGGAAGGAAAAGATGCGCGGCACCCGCGATGCAACATGCGTGCCAATAATCGATTCTTTTGAATCTCTAAACAATAAATAGAAACCACTAGTCGAGTCTAAAATATCGATATTCGATATTTCAAAGGAATGTGGATATACTCCACCGCCATGGACGCCACACCCGACACAGCCCCCGAAGACGGCCAGAGCCTGCTTTTCAATCAGTCGCTGGAGAAGGGCCTGGCCGTGCTGCGCGCCTTCAGCGCCCGGCGCCGAACCATGACGCTGGCCGACGTGGCCGAGGCCACCGATATCACCAAGAGTTCGGCGCAGCGCATGGTCTTCACGCTCGAGAAGCTGGGCTACGTGCGCAAGCACCCGAAGACGCGGCGCTACCAGCTCACGCCCAGGGTCATGGAGATCGGCTTCAACTACCTCGCGGCCCATTCGCTGATCGACGTGGCCAACCCCTTCCTGTCGGAACTCACCAAGGTGACGACCGAGACCTCGTGCCTCACCGAGCCCGACGGGCTGGACATGGTCTACGTGGCGCGCTTCGTCAGCGCGCAGTTCGTGCCGGTGCACATGCCCATCGGCAGCCGCATTCCCATGTACTGCACGGCTTCGGGGCGCGCCTTCCTGAGCGCGCTGCCCGAGGACGAGGCGCGCGCGCTCATCGAAGCCTCCGACCGCGTGGCCCACACCATGCACACCCGCACCGGCGTGGACGAGATCCTGCAGGAGCTGCGCCAGGCGCGGCAGCAGGGCTTCGCCACCAATGCCGAGGAGCTTTTCCTCGGCGACATGACCATCGCCGCGCCCGTGCTGGGCGCTCAGGGGAGGCCGGTGGCATCGGTGCACATCGTCGCGCCGACCAGCCGCTGGACGCTGGAGGAGGCGGTGCGCAAGCTGGCGCCCACGCTGCTGCTTTGCGCGCGCTCGCTCACCAGTTCGGCGCGCAGCATCGACTGACACCTATACGGTTTCAGACATCGCGCCGGCAGGTGGGTGCCCTTATGCTGTGCGGGATCACAACGCAGCAGCAGTTCGCACCCACCATGACCGATTTCCGCCCCACCTACGACAAGAGCTTCGACCGCATCGCCGCCGAGCGCCTGCCTGCGCTGCTGCGCGCCATGCCCAAGGCCGAGCTGCACATGCACATCGAGGGCTCGCTCGAACCCGAACTCATCTTCGCGCTCGCACAGCGCAACGGCGTGTCCATTCCGTACGCCAGCGTCGAGGAACTGCGCCGTGCCTACGCCTTCACCAACCTGCAGAGCTTCCTGGACATCTACTACGCCGGCGCCAGCGTGCTGCTCAAGGAACAAGATTTCTACGACATGGCCTGGGCCTACCTGGAGCGCGCCGCGGCCGACAACGTGGTGCACACCGAGATGTTCTTCGACCCGCAGACGCACACCGCGCGCGGCGTGGCGATGGAAACGGTGGTCAACGGCCTGCACCGCGCATGCGTCGATGCGCAGCCGTTGCTCGGCGTGAGCGCGGCTCTCATCCTGTGCTTCCTGCGTCACCTGAGCGAGGAAGAGGCTTTCGAGACCCTGGAGCAGGCGCTGCCGTTTCGGGACAAGTTCATCGGCGTGGGGCTCGATTCGAGTGAAGTCGGCCACCCACCGGAAAAGTTCGCGCGCGTGTTCGCGCGCTGCCGCGAATTGGGTTTTCACCTCGTCGCGCACGCGGGCGAAGAAGGCCCGCCCGAGTACGTGTGGAGTGCGCTCGACGTGCTCAAGGTCGAGCGCGTCGACCACGGCGTGCAAAGCACCAAAGACCCTGCGCTGATGAAGCGGCTCGCACAAGACCGCATCCCGCTCACCGTGTGCCCGCTGTCGAACCTCAAGCTCTGCGTGTTCCCCGACCTGTCGCAGCACAACCTGGGCGCGCTGCTCGATGCGGGCCTGGTCGCCACTGTCAACTCGGACGACCCAGCCTACTTCGGCGGCTACATGAACCAGAACTTCACGCAGACCTTCGCGGCCACCGGGCTCAACGCGCAGCAGGCCTGGCAACTCGCGGCGAACAGCTTCGAGGGGAGCTTCATCGACGCGGCCGCAAAGCGCGCTTACGTCGACCGGCTCAACGCGGTCTTCGCGACCTTCTGATTGGCAGTGGCTGCGGTATCGGGCCGCGGCACCAGCAGTGGCATTGCCACCAGCGCACAGGCGCTGGCCGCGAGCCACACCAGCGGCCAGCCCTGCAGCGCCAGCAGGTGGGGAATAGAGAAGGGCGTGATGAAGCACACCAGGAACACGCTGGTGTTCGCCATGCCCAGCGCCGTGCCGGCACGCGATGCGCCGGCCAGCGTGGCGAGCTCGGTGTAGGCCACGCCGTGCCATGCCGACACGCAGACACCGCTCACACCCAGCAGCACGACCAGCGCGATCCGCAGCGCCAATGAATCGGCGACATGTGTACCGGCGGCCATCACCAGCACCGCGAGTGCAGCGAACAGCAGCACGCTGAGCGCGCCGCAGGCGCGCAGGTAGGCCGGCCGGTTGCGGCGGCGGTCGGTCCAGCGGCCGCTCCACACGCGCATCACCATCGCACCGACCTGCGTGAAGACCATCGTAGCGGTGATCGTCGCCAGGCCCGCATGTCCGAAGTCGTGCAGGAACACAGTGCCGAAGGACAGCACCGCGAACTGCGGCGCGCAGAGAATGCCGATGCCCAGCACGATGCGCCACACGCGAGCGTCGCGTAGCGGGCCGCTCTTGGACACGGCACGCGCTTCGGCCGTGGCCTTGGTACGGGGCGCGACAGGCGGCTCGTGCACCCAGGCCCAGCTCATGGCCGCGCTCAACGCACACAGCAAGGCCAGCAGGCCGTAGAGCGCGGCAAAGCCGAAGTGCAGAGCGACGAAGGGCAGCACCAGCGCGCCGATGCCGCCGCCCATCGGCACGGCCGTCTGGCGGATGCTCATCGCGAGGCCGCGCTCGCCGGCGTCGAACCATGTCATCACCGCACGGCCGCTGGCACCGTTGACGCTGCCGCCCAGCAGGCCGACCAGCAGCAGCCCGGCGCCGAGCCAGCCGAGGCCGGAAATGTGCCCTGCGCCCGGCGCGGCCCACAGCGCCATCGCCACCAGCGCGACGGCCGTGCTGCCCAGGCCCGTCAGCAGCACGGGCCGGTCGCCCCAGCGGTCGGTCAACAGGCCCCACGGCAGCTCGCTCACGGCAATGCCCAGCCCCATGAGGCCCAGCACCAGCCCGAGCGTGGCGTTGTCGAGCTGGTAGCCGGTGCGCATCAGCACGGCGGTCATGGGAATGCCGCTGAAGGCCACGGAAAAGGCCGCGTTGGCGGCCACGCCTGCAGCCAGCACTTTCCAGCGGTGGCGTGGGGAAAACGAAGAGGAGTGGGGTGAAGGGGTCATGTTGCAGGGCAGTGTCGGCCGCTGCAAAGGTTTTGAAAATCAGAAAATAATGAGCCCATCGTCCCAAAAATCAGGACTATAAGAAAAGGACCCGACATGAGCCAGGTGATGTTCGATCTCGACGTGCTGCGCACCTTCTCCACCGGCATCGCGCTCGGCAGCTATGCGCGCGCGGCCGACCGGCTGGGCCGTTCGACCTCGGCGGTGAGCGCGCAGCTGAAGAAGCTGGAGTCGCAGGCCGGCACCGTGCTGTTCCGCAAGGCCGGCCGCGGGTTGGAGCTCACCGATGCAGGCGAGACGCTGCTGACCTATGCCCACCGCATGCTCGAACTGAATGAAGAAGCCGGCGCCGCCATGCGCGGCACCGACCTGCAGGGCTGGGTGCGCCTGGGCCTGCAGGAAGACTTCGGCGAGACGCTGCTGCCCGCCGTGCTTGGCCGCTTCGCGCGCGCACATCCCAAGGTGCGCATCGAGGCCTGCGTGGCGCGCAGCGGCGAACTGCGCGAGCGGCTCGAACTCGGCCAGCTCGACCTGGCACTGGCGTGGGACGCGGGCGACCAGCCCCTGTCGCCCTACGCCGAACGCGTCGCCCGCCTGCCGCTGTTGTGGATCGGCCCGAAGACGCCCGACAGGGTCGAAGCACCCTGGTGGACGGAGCGCGAGAGCCGCGGCGCCGGTACGCGCCAGGCCAGGAGCAAGGAGCCGCTGCCGCTGATCATGCTCGACGCCCCGTGCCCGTTGCGCGAGATCGTGATCACCGCGCTCGACCGCGCCGGCGTGCCGTGGCGCCGGGCTTTCGGCAGTGCCAGCCTCGCGGCGCTGTGGGCTGCCGCATCGGCCGGACTGGGTCTTACGGTGCGCACGCCTTTCGGGCTGCCCTCGCACGTACGCGCCATCGATCGCGCGACGCTGTCCCTGCCGGCGCTGCCGCAGATATCGCTCGTGCTCTATCGTGCGCAGGCCCACTCCGAGGCCCCGGCGAGCCGGCTGGCCACGCTGTTGCTGGAGGCTGTGCGCCAGCATGTGCAGCTCGAGTAGAAAAACGGCCGCGCGAAGGCCGCACTAAAATCCGAACCCCGCAGCCGGGCGTCCCGGCCGGCTGCGGGTTGTGCTTTTCCGGGGCCATGTAGAGGAACACCATGTACAAAAACCTCGTTGGCCGCGCCGTTCTGGCGTGCGCTGCCGCCTGTTTTTTCTTTTCTCCCGCCTTTTCGCAGACGCAGTCGCCCAAAGCGCCGCTGAAGATCGGCTTCGTCTACGTCACGCCCGTCACCGATGCCGGCTGGGTGCGCCAGCACGAGGAAGGCCGCAAGGCCGTCGATGCGGCGCTGGGCGGCAAGGTCCAGACCACCTACGTCGAGAACGTGGCCGAAGGCGCCGACGCCGAGCGCGTGATCCGCGACCTCGCGCAACAGGGCAACACGCTCATCTTCACGCCGAGCTTCGGCTACATGGAGCCGACGCTGAAGGTGGCGAAGGACTTCCCCGAGGTGAAGTTCGAATCGATCACCGGCTACAAGACCGCGCCCAACGTCGCGACCGCCAATGCGCGCTACTACGAGGGCCGCTACCTCGCGGGCATCGCGGCCGGCCGCATGACGAAGACCAACATCGCCGGCTACGTCGCGGGCTTCCCGATTCCCGAGGTGCTGCAGGGCATCAACGCCTTCGCGCTCGGCATGCGCTCGGTGAATCCGGCTGCGAAGGTCCACGTGGTGTGGCTCAACGAGTGGTTCGATCCGCCGAAGGAGCGCGACGCCGCGATGGCGCTGTTCGACCGGAACGCCGACGTGGTGGCCTTCCACACCGGCTCCACCGCCGTGATGGCCGCGGCGCAGGAGCGCGGCAGGATGGCCGTTGCCTATCACTCCGACATGCGCAAGATCGCGCCCGACGCGCAGATCGTCGCGGTCACGCACCAGTGGGGCGGCTACTACACGCAGCGCGCGAAGGCCGTGCTCGAAGGCAGTTGGAAGAGCGGCAACCTCTGGGGCGGCGTGAGGGAAGGAATGATCCGCGTCGGCGACTTCGGCACCAAGGTGCCCAAGGCCGTGCAGGACGAGGTGCTGGCGCGGCAGAAGGACATCGCGGCCGGCAAGCTGCAGCCGTTTCGTGCGGTGGCCGCCGACGTGCGCGACAACGAGGGCCACGTCGTGGTTGCCAAGGGCGCGCAGCTCAATGACGAGCAGATCCTGAAGATGAACTGGCTGGTCGAGGGTGTGCAGGGGCGGGTGGCCCGTTAACGGGCTTGCGGGCCGACGGCGTTGCCCGTGGCGATGGAGCTTCGGCGCAACAGGGTCTTGATGCGCTGGCGAAGCGGCGCAGGTGTCACCGCTGACGTCATTTATCAGTAGAACGCGGATCTTCAGCCCAGCCGCTCGACCACAAAGTCCACGAAGGTCCGCAGCTTGGCACTCGGCCGCGCTTCCGGCAGCCGCATGATGTGCACCTGCCGCGTGGGCAGTTCCCATCCGGGCAACAGCCGCACCACCTGGCCCGAGGCGATGGCGGGCCCGAGCAGCGCGTCGGCCTGCACGATCACGCCTACGCCGGCCATGGCTGCGGCCAGCAGGGCCTGGCCGTTGTTGGTGGTGAGCGGGCCGCGCACGGGCACATGCACCGTCTTGCCCTTGCGCGTGAAGCGCCATGCATGGTCCGGCCCCCAGGTTGCGAAGCCCAGTAGCGGAAATGCCTCCAGGTCGGATGGGTGCTTGGGTTGCCCGTGGCGTGCGACCCATTCGGGGCTGGCCACCGCGTACATGCGCGACAGCGCCAGCGGCCTTGCAATGAGCCGTTCGTCGACCGCGGCGCCCGAGCGGATGCCGCAGTCGAAGCCTTCCTCCGCGAGATCGACCACGCGGTCGTTGAGGCTCAGCTCCACCTTCACCTGCGGATAGGCGGCGATGTACTCGCCGATCACGGGCGTGAGCCGGTGCGCGCCATACGCCACCGGCGCGGTCACGCGCAGCACGCCCTGCGGCATGGCGCGCAGCGACTCGGCCACGCCGTCGGCGATGTGCACGCTGGAGAGCACGTCGCGGCAGCGCTCGAGATAGGCGGCGCCGATTTCCGTGAGCGAATGGCGGCGCGTGGTGCGCTCCAGCAGGCGCGCGCCGAGCTGTTCTTCGAGCGCGCGGATGTGCTTGCCGACCATCACGGCCGACAGGTCGAGCGCCTCCGCGGCCGCAGCGAAGCTGCCGGCATCCACCGTGGCGACGAAGACTTCCATGGCGCGCAGCTTGTCCATATTGAAAACCTAAAGTTTCGAATGACCGAACCGGACGGCAATTTATCAAATTGATGGTTCGCAAAACAATGGCCGCCTGTTCATTCAATCCGGCGAGGTTTTCATGAGAGTTCTGGTTGTGGGCGCGACAGGCGCCATCGGCAGTGCGGTGGTGCAGGCACTGGCCGAGCGCCACCACGAGGTGATTCGCGCAGGCCGCACGCGTGGCGATCACCAGGTCGACATCACGAGCGACGCGAGCGTCGAGGCGCTGTATGCGGCGGTCGGTCGGGTCGATGCCATCGTGTCGGCGGCGGGCGGGCTGTTCTTCGGGCCGCTGAACGAGATGCGGCCGGCCGACTTCAACGTCGGCCTGCAGGACAAGCTGCTCGGCCAGGTGCGGCTCGCGCTGCTGGGCCAGCATGTGCTGACCGACGGCGGCTCGATCACGCTGACCACGGGCATCGTGGCGGACGAGCCGATCCGCCACGGCGCGAATGCCACGGCGGTCAACTCGGCGGTTGAAGGCTTCGTGCGCGGCGCTGCCATCGAACTGCCGCGCGGCATCCGCATCAACGTGGTGAGCCCGACGGTGCTGGCCGAGTCGCTGCCGCTGTACGGGTCGTTCTTTCCGGGTTTCGAGTCGGTGTCGGCGGCGAAGGCTGCGCAGGCCTACATCCGCAGTGTCGAAGGGCCGCAGACGGGACGCGTATATCGCGTGTGGCAATGACGCGGGCGCGCACACTGCTGCTCGGGGCGTTGCTTGCGTACGTCGCGGCGACGGCCTCGGCCGCCCCGCCCGCCGTACAGGCCCTGCCCGACGACTGGTATCCGGAAAGCGTCGCCATCGGCCCCGACGGTGCGTTCTACGTCGGCAGCTGGCGCGAGGGCGCGGTCGCGCGGCTGAAGCCGGGCGTCGCCCCGAAGGCCGAAGTGCTGGTGCAGCCCGGCGCCAACGGGCTTGCGAACGGGCAGGGCGTGCTGGTCGATGCGAAGCGGCGGGCGTTGTGGATCTGCTCTGGCAACAGCGGCTTCACCACAGTGCCGCAGACGCCGAGCGCGCTCAAGCGCTACGACTTGGCCACCGGCGCACCGCATGCCAGCTATGCGATGCCCGACAACGGCTACTGCAACGACCTCGCCCAGGACGCGCGCGGCAACCTCTACGTGACCGACTCCTTTCACCCGCGCGTGCTGAAGCTCGCGCCGGGCGCCGCCGCGCTCGCGGTCTGGAAGGAAGACCCGGCGCTGGCCGGCCCGGGGCCCTACAAGGGGCTGAACGGCATCGCCATCGACGGCGGGCGCGATGTCTACGTGAGTCTCGTGGCCGCGGCGTCCTACGTGCTGCGCATCGGCCTGGGCGCCGACGGCAATGCGGGGGAGGTCACGCGCATCGAAGCTCCGCGCGTGCTGAAGAACGTCGACGCGATCCGCGCCTGGAAGCCGGGCCGGCTCGTGCTGTTCGAAAGCAATGCCTTCGGCGAGGGCCCCTATGGCGGCCAGGTCACCGTGGCGCGCGTCGACGGTGCAAGGCTCGGCCTGCAGACGGTGGTGGCGGGGCTCAACGACCCGTCGTCCGGCGCGGTATGGGGCAACCGCGTCTATTTCATCGAGTCGAAGTATTCGCTGCTGACCAAGCGCAAGGACGGCGACGGGCCTGTGCCGACCGGCGTGCCCTTCGACATCCAGTCGCGTGCACTGCCAGCACGCTGAGTGCATTCCGCATATAGCACTCATACGCGCGTGGAAATCGTGGGCCGGCGGGGCTGGATTACCCTCCCTACCCACGATGAAAAAAGCCTACCGCGCCTCCCTCCTGCGATTCGATGCCGCCGGCCAGCCCGTTTTCGATGAAGACGGGCTGCTGGTCGTCGCCCCCGACGGCACCGGCCGCCAGCGCGTGCTCGATGCCGGCAGCCATGCCGCCGTCGAGCCGCGCCATCCCGATGCGCACACGACCCACCTGCCCGGGCGCATCCTCGCGCCGGGGTTCGTGGACATGCACATCCACTTCCCGCAGACCGACATCATCGGTTCGCCCTCGCCGGGGTTGCTGCCCTGGCTCGAGAACTACACCTTCCCGGCCGAAAGCAAATTCGCCGACCCTGCACATTCGAACGAAGTGGCCGACGTGTTCTTCGACGAACTGCTGCGCAACGGCGTCACCACCTCGCTGACCTTCGCGACCTCGCACGTGGCCTCGGTCGACGCCTTCTTCGAAGGCGCCCAGCGCCGCGGCCTGCGCATGATCACCGGCAAGGTGCTGCAGGACCGCAACTCGCCCGACGGCGTGCGCGACGAAACCGAGCAGAGCCTGATCGATACCGAGGCACTGATCCGCAAGTGGCACAACGTCGACCGCCTGGGCTATGCCATCACGCCGCGCTTCGCGCCCGCGAGCACCGAAGCCCAGTTGCGCGGCGCGGGCGAACTGGCCGCGAAGTACGCCGACACCTGGATTCAGTCGCACGTGGCGGAGAACCGCGACGAAGTGAAATGGGTGCGCGAGCTGTATCCGAAGGCGCGTTCCTACCTCGACGTGTACGCCGGCTTCGGCCTGATGCGCGAGCGCGCCGTGTACGCGCACTGCATCTACCTCGACGAGGCCGACCGCGAGCTGCTGCGCGAGACGAAGACGGCCGCGGCCGTGAGCCCGACCAGCAACCTGTTCCTCGGCAGCGGCTTCTTCGACTTCGGCGCGGCCGACCGCGTGGACTATCCCTATGGCCTGGCCAGCGACGTGGGCGGCGGCACCAGCTTCAGCCCCTTCCACACCATGATGGCGGCCTACTACGTCGGCCGTGAAGGCCAGACCAAGGCCGGCCTGAGCATCGCGCCCTCGGAACTCTGGTGGCGCCACACCGGCGGCGCGGCGCGCGCGCTGGGGCTCGACGGCGTGGTCGGCAACCTGCAGCCGGGCTGCGAAGCCGACTTCCTGGTGCTCAATCCGGCGGCCACGCCGCTGCTGGCGCGCAAGACGAAGCTGGCGAACACGCTGGAAGAAATGCTCTTCGCGATGATCGTGCTGGGCGACGACCGGTTGGTCGAGCGCACGGTGATTTCGCAGGCTGGCTGAGGCCTGAGAGGGCGAACCCGCCCATGCCACAATCGCCGACCCAGCGAGCGCGGCGAAACCTTTTCCAGGAACACCGCGGAACCGGCTTTGCCGGGCCGCTGGTGTTGCCCCTTGAGGGGTTGGCGTAGCGACACGAAGTGCGCGAAGACTGGGGTGTTTTCAATGTCTATTAAGAGCGACAAATGGATCCGGCGCATGGCCGAGCAGAACGGCATGATCGAGCCCTTCGAGCCCGGCCAGGTGCGCGAGGCCGCAGGCCACAAGATCATCAGCTACGGCACCTCGAGCTATGGCTACGACATCCGGTGCGCGCCTGAATTCAAGGTCTTCACCAACATCCACAGCACCGTGGTAGACCCGAAGAACTTCGACGAGAAGAGCTTCGTCGACATGCACGGCGACTACTGCATCATCCCGCCCAACAGCTTCGCGCTGGCGCGCACCGTCGAGTACTTCCGCATCCCGCGCAACGTGCTGACCATCTGCCTGGGCAAAAGCACGTACGCGCGCTGCGGGATCATCGTCAACGTCACGCCGTTCGAGCCCGAATGGGAAGGCTACGTGACGCTCGAATTCAGCAACACCACGCCGCTGCCCGCCAAGATCTACGCGGGCGAGGGCTGCGCGCAGGTGCTGTTCTTCGAGAGCGACGAGGTCTGCGAGACCAGCTACAAGGACCGTGGCGGCAAGTACCAGGGCCAGCGCGGCGTCACTCTGCCAAAAACCTGACGTATTGCCGGCCGGCCGCTGACGGCCGGTTACCCTGGGGGTCGCCGGGACAAGTACCATCCTGCGAACGCCGGCAAATCCTCCTGCAATGGCCGGCAAGGAGACTGCGATGAGATGGGAAGGCAACGAACAATCGGACAACGTCGAAGACCGCCGCGGTGAAGGTGGCGGCGGTGGGGGCGGCTTCATTGGCGGGCGCAGCATCGGCATCGGGACCATCGCGGTCGCGCTGATCGCGGGCTGGGTCTTCGGCATCAACCCGCTCACGGTACTGAGCCTGCTCAGCGGCGGTGGCGGTCCGGCCCAGGTGCAGCAACAACAGCAGGGACCCGCGCCCAAGCCGCCGTCCGGCGACCGCGAAGCGGCGTTCGTCTCGACGGTGCTCAAGAACACCGAGGTCGTGTGGACGGCCGTATTCCGGCAGAACGGCGGCACCTACCACGCACCGCGCCTCGTGCTGTTCCGCGATGCCACGCCCACGGCCTGCGGCACGGGGCAGTCGGCGATGGGGCCGTTCTACTGCCCGGGCGACCAGAAGGTCTACATCGACCTCGGCTTCTACGACACGCTGAAGAACCAGCTCGGCGCGCCGGGCGAGTTCGCGCAGGCGTACGTCATTGCGCACGAGGTCGGCCATCACGTGCAGGACGAACTCGGCATCACCGCCAAGGTCGACGGCATGCGCGGCCGACTCAGCCAGACGCAGAACAACGCGATGAGCGTGCGCGTCGAGCTGCAGGCCGACTGCTTCGCGGGCGTGTGGGCCCACCATTCGCAGGAGTCGAAGAAATGGCTCGACCCGGGCGACATCGAGGCCGCGATGAATGCTGCGCAGAAGATCGGCGACGACGCTTTGCAGCGTTCCGCGGGCCGTGCGGTGGTGCCCGACAGCTTCACCCACGGATCGAGCGCGCAGCGCCAACGGTGGTTCGGCTCGGGCTATCAAAGCGGCGACATCAAGACCTGCGACACTTTCAATGCACGCAGCCTTTGAGTTGCATGTCCCCGAATACCCCGTCGATGCTGGCTGGATTGCTATTGAATAAATAGCAACTCCATGGGCGCGGGCGTTGTCATGCCGAAGTCACTGCCGTTTTTTGCGGCAATGCGACAATAGCGGGCTCAATGACAAGCTCCTTCTCCAATTTGATGCTGGCGGAACCGCTGGCGCGCGCCGTGGCCGAAATGGGCTACGAGACCATGACACCGATCCAGGAGCAGGCCATTCCGGTCGTGCTCTCGGGCCAGGATGTGATGGGCGCCGCCCAGACAGGCACCGGCAAGACGGCGGCGTTTTCGCTCCCGCTGCTGCAGCGCATGCTCAAGCATGAAAACGCCTCGACCTCTCCGGCGCGGCACCCGGTCCGGGCCCTCGTGCTGCTGCCCACGCGCGAACTGGCGGACCAGGTCGCGCAACAGGTCAAGCTGTACGCCAAGTACACCAACCTGCGCAGCACGGTCGTGTTCGGCGGCATCGACATGAAGCCGCAGACGCTGGAACTGAAGAAGGGCGTCGAAGTGCTGGTGGCCACGCCGGGCCGGCTGCTCGATCACATCGAAGCCAAGAACGCGGTGCTCAACCAGGTCGAATACGTCGTGCTCGACGAAGCCGACCGCATGCTCGACATCGGCTTCCTGCCCGACCTGCAGCGCATCCTGAGCTACCTGCCCAAGCAGCGCACCACACTGCTGTTCTCGGCGACGTTCTCGCCTGAAATCAAGCGCCTCGCCAGCAGCTACCTGCAGAACCCCGTCACCATCGAAGTGGCTCGGCCGAACGAAACGGCTTCCACCGTCGAGCAGCATTTCTACAGCGTGGGCGACGACGACAAGCGCCGTGCGCTCAAGCAGATCGTGAAGCAGCGCGGCATCACGCAGGCCTTCGTGTTCGTCAACAGCAAGCTCGGCTGCGCGCGCCTCGCACGCTCGCTGGAGCGCGATGGCCTGCGCACCACCGCACTGCACGGCGACAAGAGCCAGGACGAACGCCTGAAGGCCCTCGCCGCGTTCAAGGCCGGCGAAGTCGATCTGCTGGTGTGCACCGACGTCGCGGCACGCGGCCTCGACATCAAGGACGTGCCGGCGGTCTTCAACTTCGACGTGCCGTTCAACGCCGAAGACTACGTGCACCGCATCGGCCGCACCGGCCGTGCCGGCGCTTCGGGCCTCGCCGTGAGCTTTGCCAGCGGTGGCAACGATGCGCGCCTGGTGGCCGACATCGAGAAACTGATCAAGAAGAAGATCGAACTCGAGCCGGTCGAATTCGAGGAAGACCGCCCGCGCGGCCGCATCAACGACGGACGCCGCCACTGGCGCGAAGAAGGCGAAGCCGGCGACGCACGAGATGTGCTCGACCAGCCGCGCGAACGCCGCGAAGCCGAAGCCCGCCGCGGCGGTGGACGCCCGCACCGCGCGCCGTCGGCGCCGCGCGATCCGTTCTTCGACAAGCCCTACGAGCCCGGCGAGCCGGACGCCACGCCCGCCTGGGAAGCTGCCGCCAAGGCAGCCACGCCCGCGCGCGGCATCTCCAGCAACATCAAGTCCAAGCGAAAGGTCGCGGCGCTGTTCAAGAGCGCCGAGCCGAGCTAGCTGGCCTGGCTGCGCAGCGGCGTCAGCCGCCGCAGCTCAGCGCCATCCGCGGTGCCAGCCGTATTGCGGGTGGCGCCAGCCCCAGCCGTAGCGCGGGTGGTAGGCCCATGTGAACCCGACGCCGGGCGACACGTACGTCGGAGCGACGTAGGCCACGCCCGGAGGCGCCGCATAGACGGGTTGAGCCGGCGCAACCACGCAGCCGGTCAGGGTGGCTGCCAGCGCGGCAGCGGACAGGGCAAGAACAGGAAATCTCATGGCAAAGCTCCTGGGACGAGTTGTTGTCGATATGAATCTCCAACGCCTTGCCGCTTAGCCGGATGACGGCCTTTACCCTGGCGACACAGTGTCACCGGCGTGTCGAAATCCTTTCAAAATGCTTTCTTTCGCGGGTCAGATCACGTTGAAGTGATGCGAGCCATCGCGTCCCAGCTGTGCGACCAGGCCGTACTCCCAATCGAGGTAGGCCTGCATCGCTTCGGCGGAGGCGTCAGTGCCCTCATAGGGGCGGCGATAGCGGTCGGTGCGTGCGGTCGCGAGGCGCGTCTCGCCGGTCTCCGCTTCGAGGCCTGCTGCGAACCAGGCCGCGTTGCCACCCTCCAACACGCGCACCTCGACGTCGCCCTCGCCGCGCGCGTCGAGCAGGGCGCGCAGGTCGGCTGCGGCATAGCGGGCGAGCAGGCTGCTGCCGCAGGTCAGCACGTAGCGCTGGGCGGGTGGAATGACGGCGTCGAGCGCCCGCGCGAGTTGTGCGCGGATCGCGTACCAGGCGCCCGGAATGTGGCGCTTCACGTAGTTCGCGCTGGTGGTCACGTCGATCACCGCCGTGCCGGTTTGCTGCTGCAGCAACACCGCGAGTTCCTTCGGTGCGATCTCGCCCACGGCAGCGGCGACAGCTGGATAGGCGCTCGCCGGTGCCGCTGTTTCGGTGAACGCCGCAGCCGTCGGCACCACTTCCGGCACGTAGGCCTCCCACCCCATCTGCGCGAGCCATGAGGCGCTCATCGAAGCGCGCACGCCATCGTCGTCCGCCAGCACGATGCGCGCGCCGCGCACCGGCACCTGGTGATCCGTTTCCTGCACCAGTTGTCCGCCGGGTGCGCTGGCAAAGCCGGGCAGGTGGCCCGCCGCATATTCCTCAGGCGTGCGCACGTCGAAGCGGTACACGGTGCGTCCGGGCGTTTCGAGCGTTTGCAGGGCGTCGAGTGCAATGCGGCGCACGCCGGCCAGATCGGCCACGCGCCTTGCATCGGCCTGCGCCTGCGCGCGATGCGCCGGCGACACCGCAACGGGCGCCTGCCGGTCCGCGCCATGGTCCAGCACCTGTCCCGCGAGCTTCCATCCGATCGTGCCATTGCGAAGCGCCGCCACCGGGTTCGGAATGCCCGCATTCACCAGCGACTGCGTGCCGATGATGCTGCGCGTGCGCCCCGCGCAATTCACGATCACCTGCGTGGCCGGATCGGGTGCCAGCTCGCGCACGCGCAGCACCAGCTCCGCGCCCGGCACGCTGGTGGCCGAGGGAATGCTCATCGTCCGGTATTCGTCGAAGCGGCGCGCGTCGAGCACCACCACGTTGGCCTTCGCATCGACCAGCGCTTTCACCTCGGGCGCAGAGAGCGAGGGCGTGTGCCGCTCGTGCTCGACCAGCTCGCCGAATGACTTGCTCGGCACGTTCACGTCGCGATACAGCTCGCCGCCCGCCTTGCGCCAGCCTTCGAGGCCGCCTTCGAGCAGGTGCACGTTCGTGTAGCCCAGCGCGGCCAGCGTGTTCGCGGCCGGCGGGGCAAGGTCGGCGCCGCCGTGCTCGCCGTACAGCACGATCAGCGTGTCGAGCCGCGGAATGCGCCGCCAGGCCTCTATCTCGACGCGCGAGAGCGGCAGGTTCGCAGCCCACAGCGGGTGTTCCTGTGCGAACGGATCTTCCTCGCGCACGTCGAGCAGGGCGATTTCTTCGCGTGCGATGAGCCGCGCGCGCACGGCGGCGAAGGGAAGGGTGGGAAAGGAGGCAGTCGTCATGCGGTTGTCGAAGAAGATCCGAGTTCGGCGCAGCGGTCCCACAGGTTGGGCAGCAGCGCATTGGAGTATCCGGAGACGAAGGGCTTGCGGCCGCCCTGCGCCGGGTAAGTATGCCGCCGCACGGCGCCGATGTTCGCGCCGTAGACGTGGATGCTGATCGATACGCGGTCCGCATGCGCGTTGTGAACGCGGTGCAGGTCGCCGACGGTGGGCGACACGGCTTCCACGTCACCGGCATCGAGCCGCACCGCTTCGCCTTGCGGCTGCGCACGGCCCTGCGCGTCGAGCGCATGGCCCTGGCTGTACTCCGCGCCGCGCAGCATGCCGATCAGTCCCCACACCGTGTGGTCGTGCACCGGCGTGGCCTGCCCTGGTCCCCACACGAAACTCACGACCGAGAAGCGCTCGGTGCTGTCCGCGTGCAGCAGGAATTGCTGGTAGCGCACCGGGTCGGGTTGTGCAAAGGCCTCGGGCAGCCAGTCGTCGCGCGCCACCAGCGTGCGCAGCAGCGTGCCGCCTTCCGAAAGAATGCGGGGCTCGTCGGGCGCGCTGTCGAGCAGCCGGCCGAAGGCACCGACGAATTCGCGCAGCGGCGCGATCACGCCGTGCGCTTCCAGACGCTGGTGTCCGTGATCGCGCGAACGTCGACGCGCACCGGCAGGATGCCGTCGCGCGCCGAGCGGTCGGCCACAGCCTGCAGCGCGACGATGTCCGCCTCGCTCACCGGCCGGCCCGCCACGGACGCCCGCGCCGTGATGATGCGAGAGGACTCGATCGGAAGCCGCGTGAGCTGGCTGTAGGCCTGCGCGTAGGCCTCGGGGTTGGCCAGCGCCCAGTCGCCCGCGCGGGCCAGCCGGTCCAGAAACTGCACGATGGCCGCGCGCCGGGCGGGGTCTGCCAGCGAATGTTCGCTCGCGGTGATGAAGCCCAGGGCGGTATTGATGCCGCGCCCGTCGCGCAGGATGCGCCCGCCCTGCTGCAAGGCGATCGCGTAGTACGGATCGAAGATGGCCCACGCATCGATCTGCTTCGACGCGAAGGCGGATGCCGCATCGGTCGGCAGCACGAACTTCACCGTCACCTCGCTGCGCGGCACGCCGGCTTCTTCGAGCGCACCGTACAGCTGGTACTGCGAGATGCTGCCGCGCGCCGAGGAGACGATCACCGTCTTGCCGCGCAAGTCGGCCACGCTGCGCAGCGGCGAATCAGGCTGCACCACGATGCCCAGCGAGTCGGCCTTGCCGACGCGCGTGGCGACGATCTTCAGCGGCGTCTTTCCGACGGCCGCGGCCAGCACGGGCAGGTCGCCGGCCATGGCCGTGTCGACCGCCGCGCTGCGCTGCGCCTCGAACAGCGGCGCCGCGCCCTGGAAGTTGGCCCAGCGGTAGGCGAAGGGTGCGCCTTCGAGCGTGCGCGAGGCCTCGAACAGCGAGCGCAGGCCGCCGGCCTGGTCGCCGAGCACCAGCGTGGTCTGTGGTTGTGCGAGGGCGCGCAGCGAACCGGCTGCAGCCAATGAGAGGGCGGCGCCTTGCTTGAACCAATCGCGGCGCGAAGCTTTCGGGAAGGGCAGGGATGTCATGCGGCGACTCCCGGCGACAGCAGCGCACGCTTGCCCGCCGCGACCAGGATTGCGTCGTTCTGCGGCGTGTGGATGCGGCTGCACAGCACGTCGCGGTAGTGCCGCTCCAGCGGGTTCTGCCGCGTGAGGCCGTGGTTGCCGCTGAGCTGCAGGGCCAGCTCGACCGCGCGGACCGCGTTGCCCGTCACCGTGTACTTGAGCAGGCCGCTGTCGGCGGCCGTCGGTGGATGGCCATGATCGACAGCGGCGGCCGCGTCGTCGAGCAGCACGCGGTTGGTTCGCAGCAGCGCCTCGATTTCGCCCACGTGCTCCTGCACGCGCGGCAGGCTCGCCAGCGGCGCGCCGAGGCTGCCGGGCGCGCGCTGGTTCAGGAAGCCCACCAGCCAGTCGCGCGCGGCCGTCGCTACCGCGTCGTAGAGGCTGCCGAGCAGCACCGTCATCCATGCCTGTTGCGTGGCATGGGCGTCGATGTCGGTCTGGCTGCCCGCGTCGGGCGCCCAGTCGGTCGGCGCGCGCAGGTCTGCTGCATGGTCGAGGCCGATGGCGACGTTCTCGAACACCACCTCGTGGCTGCCCGAGGCGCGCAGGCCCAGGTGGTCCCAGCTGGGAATCACGCGCACGCCGGGTGCTTCGCGCGGCACCAGGAACACGCCGGTGCGCGGCGTGGCCTCGTCGGTGCGGGCCCACACCGCGAGCCAGCTCAGGCCCTCGATGCCTGTCGTATAGAGCTTGTGGCCATCGATTTTCCAGCCGCTGCCCTCGCGCCGCGCGACCGTGGCCGGCAAGCCGCCGCGGGCGGGCGAACCCAGTACGGGCTCAACCCGCAGCGCATTGATCAGCGCGCCGTGCGCCACCGCATCGCGCGCCACGCGTTCGCGCAGCTGCGGCGGCCAACGGCTGTCGGTGCGCGTCAGCGCGTGGTGCTGCAGATAGGTCATCGTGAGGATCAGCGCCGTGGCTGGCTCGCCGCGCGCCACGGCCGCGATCACCCGCCGTGCCGTTGCCAGCGTGGCGCCACCGCCGCCGTGTTCGGCGGGGGCGACGAGCCCGATGAGCCCCTGCGCCTGCAGCGCCGCGAAGTTCTCGCGCGGAAAGGCGCCACTGCGATCATGGTCGGCCGCGGTGGCGGCGAACTGCGCCGACAGCCGCGCCAGGACCGCGGCATCGACGGTGGCGGGTGGGGGAGGCGATGGTTCTTCAGGCGTGGCCGGCGCGCGGCGCAAGGGGAGTGCACTCATGGTGCCCAGACGTTAGCGGGCCGCCTGCCGCCGGGAAACGACGCATCCCGCATATGCAAACTCGTTTTTCTGCGTTCGCTTCCGCTGCCCGCCTGGTTACGGTTCGGTGGATGAAAACAGACTTCCTTTTCGACCGGCGCCGCCTGCTGCAAGCCGCCGCCGCGTGGGGCACGGCTGCAACCGCCGGAGCAGCGGGCCTGGCCCAGGCTGCGTCGCCGTCGCGCGACCTGTCGGGCGTCACGCTGCGCGTGGGCACCTACAAGGGCCTCTGGCGGCCGCTGCTCACCGCTTCGGGCCAGGCCGACACGCCCTACAAGATCGATTGGCGCGAGCTCAACAACGGCGTGCTGCACATCGAGGCCATCAACGGCGATGCACTCGACCTGGGCTCGGGCAGCGAGATTCCGCCGGTGTTCGCGGCGCGGCAGAAGTCCAGCGTGAAGCTGGTGGCCGTGACGCACGAAGACCTGAACAACCAGGCCACGCTGGCGCGCAAGGATGCACCCATCCGCAGCATCGCCGACTTCAAGGGCAAGCGCGTAGGCTACGTGCGCGCCACCACTTCGCACTACTACCTCGCCAGGCAACTGGCCGAAGCGGGCCTGTCGTTCAGCGACATCCAGGCCGTGAGTCTCACGCCGTCGGACGGCCTCTCGGCCTTCGCGCGCGGTGACCTCGATGCCTGGGCCATCTATGGCTACAACGGCCAGTTGGCACGCACGCAGTACGGCGCGCGGGTCATCAAGACCGGCGTGGGGTATCTCTCGGGCAACTTCCCCATCTACGCCAATCCGCGCGCGCTCGACGATGCATTGCGCCGTGCCGCGCTGGGCGACCTGCTGCAGCGACTGCAACGCTCGTTCGCGTGGATCAACGGCAACTTCCTGGCCTACGCCCGCGCGCAGTCGGCCGAAACGCGCGTGCCCGTGGGCGACATCGTCGAGCTCTTCAACCGCCGCAGCGGTGAGTACAGCCTCGGCCCCGTCAGCGATGCGGTCGTGCGCAGCCACCAGGACGTGGCCGACACCTTCCTGAAGATCGGCGTGCTCGACGGTCCGGCCGACGTCAAACCGCTGTGGGACCGCAGCTTCGAGAGCGTGCTGCGCCTGCCCGCCGCCTGACATCCACTTTCCATTCACGAGGACAAGAACCATGAGCCAGCAACACCAGGACGGCGTCGAATTCATCGGCATGATCCAGGGACAGAAGGTCTCGGAGATCCACGCCGCCAACGGACCGTCGCTCGACCGCGACTACGTGCGCGCCTTCGCGCAGGCCCACGAGAAGGCCGGCTTCGACCGCGTGCTCGTGCCGCACCACTCGACCAGCCCCGACGCCACGCTCACGGTGGCTTACGCCGCCTCGGTCACGGAGCGCATCCACTTCATGCTCGCGCACCGCCCCGGCTTCGTCGCGCCCACGCTGGCCGCGCGGCAGTTTGCCTCGCTCGACCAGTTCAGCGGCGGTCGGCTTGGCGTGCACTACATCTCGGGCGGCTCCGATGAGGAACAGCGCCGCGACGGCGACTGGCTCGATCACGACCAGCGCTACGCCCGCACCGACGAATACCTCGAGGTGCTGCACAAGGTATGGACGGCCGACAAGCCCTTCGACCACGAGGGCGCGCACTACCGCTTCCAGAACGCCTTCTCCGAAGTCAAGCCGGTGCAGACGCGCAGCGGCAAGCCGCACGTGCCGGTGTATTTCGGCGGGGCTTCCGAGGCCGCGATTCCGGTCGCGGGCAAGTACGCCGACGTGTACGCGCTGTGGGGCGAGTCGCTCGACCAGGCGCGCGAGCTCACCACGCGCGTGCGCGCCGAGGCGGCGAAGCATGGGCGCGGCGTGCGCTTCTCGGTGTCGTTCCGTCCGATCCTGGCGCAGACCGAAGAGGCCGCGTGGGCGCGCGCGGAGAACATCCTGGCGGAGACCAAGCGCCTGCGCGTGGTGCAGGGCTACAACCGAGGCGGTCCGCAGCAGAGCGAAGGCGCGAAGCGTTTGCTGGCCGCGGCCGAGAAAGGCTCGCGGCTCGACAAGCGGCTATGGACCGCAGTGGCACAGGAGATCGGCGGCCGCTCGAACAGCACAGCGCTGGTCGGCACGCCGGAGCAGGTGGCTGATGCGCTGCTCGACTACTACGACCTGGGCGTGACGACCTTCCTGATCCGCGGCTTCGATCCGCTGGAGGATGCGCTGGACTATGGGCGCGAGCTGATTCCGCGCACGCGGGAGTTGGTGGCGCAGCGCTCGGCTTCCGCCCGCAAGGCCGCCTGACTCTTCTTTCTCCCGCCCCCCTGGGGGAGGGCAGGGGTGGGGGCAAGCGGCGTTCAACACCGTCATGGCTTCGAAGCCGTCGAGCCCCCATCCCAACCTTCCCCCAGAGGGGGAAGGAGCAAAACCGAACACCAAGGAATCTCCCATGAGTGCCGTTCTTTCCATCGACCGCCACGCGTCGCTGAAGCTCAACCCGAACCCGCAGCAGAAATACTGGTTCGACCCCATCCCTGCGCGCCCCACCGTCCAGGCCGAGCGCCGCCATCGGCAGGAGCGCCTGGCCGGCGCCTTCCGCCTGTTCGCGCGCTTCGGCTTTGCGCAGGGCCTGGCCGGCCACATCACCGCGCGCGACCCCGAGCTGAGCGACCACTTCTGGGTCAACCCGCTCGGCGTTCATTTCTCGCGCATCAAGGTGTCCGACCTGCTGCTCGTCAATTCGAAGGGCGAGACCGTCATTGGCGACAGGCCGCTCAACAAGGCCGCCTTTGCCATCCACGCCGCGATCCACGAGCACAACCCGAAGATCGTTGCGGCTGCCCACACGCATTCGACCTACGGCAAGGCCTGGTCCACGCTGGGCCGCAAGCTCGACACCCTCACGCAGGACAGCTGCGTGTTCCACGATGACGTGGCGCTGTTCGACGATTTCACCGGCATGGTGGTCGACACCAGCGAGGGCGACCGCATCGCCCAGGCGCTGGGCGACCGCAAGGGGGCCATCCTCAGGAACCACGGCATCCTGACGGCCGGGCCTACGGTGGAAGCCGCTGCGTGGTGGTACATCGCGCTCGACAACGCCTGCCACACGCAACTGCTCGCCGAAGCCGCCGGCAAGCCGCAGCCCATCGACGAAGAAACCGCGCGCCACACGCACAGCCAGATCGGCGGACCCGACGGTGCGATCCATTCCTTCGACAGCCTTTACGAAGGCCTGCTCGAAGCCGAGCCCGAACTCCTGCTGTGACGACGGGCAATGCCATGAACTTCAGCACATCCATTGTCCGCGGTTCCCGCCGCCGGTTTCTCGTCCAGGGGGCATCGATTGCCGCCGCTGTCGCTCTGCCGGGAGCGGTTGCCGCACAGGGTCGTCCGGTGCTCAAGGCCGGCGACCAGAAGGGCGGCCTGCGCGCGCTGCTCGAAGCGGCGGGCGGGCTCGAAGGCCTCGGTTACGACATCCAGTGGTCGGAGTTCCCGGCCGCGGCGCCGTTGGCCGAAGCACTCAATGCCGCTGCGGTCGATTCGGGCCCCATCGGCGACGCGCCGCTGATCTTCGCGCTGGCGGCGGGCACGCGCGTCAAGGCCATAGGCGCGAACCGCTCCGACTCCTACGGCACGGCCGTGCTGGTGCGGCCCGACTCACCGCTGAAGACCGCCGCCGACCTCAAGGGCAAGAGCATCGCGACGAACCGCGGCTCCATCGGCCACTACGTCACGCTGAAGGCCATCACCTCGGCCGGCCTCAAGCCCGAGGACGTGAACATCCGGTTCCTCGCGCCCGCCGACGCCAAGCTCGCACTGACGCAGGGCTCGGTCGACGCCTGGGCCACGTGGGAGCCGTACACCGCATTGGCCGAGGTCAGCCATCATGCGCGCGTGCTCGTCAGCGGGCGCGGCCTGCTGCCGGGGCTCAGCTATCTCGCGGCCACCGACAGCGCCATCGTGTCGAAGCGGCCCGTGCTGCAGGACTTTCTGCAGCGCGTGGTGAAGGCGCAGCTCTGGTCGTACCGCAACGTCGACGCCTACTCGGCCTCGCTGGCGCGCATCGTCGGCATTCCGCCCGAGGCGGCGAAGCTGCAGTTCGAACGCCGCCAGCAGAAGTGGGTGGCCATCGACGCGCAGGTCATCGCCGACCAGCAGGGCACGGCGGACTTTTACCGGCAGTTCGGGCTTATCAAGCAGCCGCTCGACGTGAAGGGGACCTTCGATACGGGGTTCGGTGCGGCTGGGTAGCAAATCGTGCAGTAGCTGTTCAGGGCGCGATCCCGCCGACGGGGCACCTTGCTCCGCGAATGTCCCCGCCCTTCGGGCTCCTCCTTTATTTCGCTGCGCAAGGCACCCCATCGGCGTGATCGTTGGACAGAGCGGTCGTTGATCAGCGGTGCACCCAGAGCGTGCCCTGTGCGCAGGGCACCGGGTGCTCCCCGCAGCGAAATAAAGGAGGAGGCCGCAGGCCGGGGGACATTCGCGGAGGGGAGTACCCGGTGGCCTGTGCACGCACCCCGGAAAAAACCGAGATGAAACCGTAGCTGAGTCCAAGACTCGCATAGATGCGTCCCCAAGGCGTAGGGCGGTGCTGGCTAGAGTCGTCGAATGACTACCGACACTCTTTACGCCATTCCCCCCGCGCCCGTTCATTCGCTGCCCATCCAGGGCGAACGCGCGCGCTTCCCGGTCAACCGCATCTTCTGCGTGGGCCGCAACTACTCCGAGCACGCCCGCGAGATGGGCCACAACCCCGACCGCGAACCGCCGTTCTTTTTCATGAAGCCGGCCAGCGCCATCGTGGCCGATGGCAACGAGTTCGCGTACCCGACGCTGTCGAACGACGTGCACCACGAGATCGAACTCGTGGTCGCGCTCAAGACCGGCGGGTCGAACATCGCCGCCTCGGCCGCACTCGGCCATGTGTATGGCTACGCCGTCGGCCTCGACATGACCCGCCGCGACCTGCAGGGCGAGGCCAAGAAAATGGGCCGCCCCTGGGACACCGGCAAGGCCTTCGACGGCTCCGCGCCCTGCGGCGAACTCGTGCCCGTGGCCAATGCCGGCCACCCCGCGACCGGCGAGATCCGCCTCGAAGTCAACGGCACGCAACGCCAGGTCGGCGACCTTGCCGACATGATCTGGAACGTGCCCGACACCATCGCCTACCTGTCGACACTGTTCACGCTGCAGCCCGGAGACCTGATCTTCACGGGCACCCCGGCCGGCGTCGCCGCCGTGCAGCGGGGCGACCGCATGCGCGGCACGGTGGCGGGCGTGGGCGCGCTGGACGTCGCGGTCGTCTGAGCTTGAGGACGGCCTGCGCATCGAGCCGGGCCGGCCTTCCGGACCGCGAGTTGGCGTACCCTCGCGGGCAGACGCCTGCCGACCCGCCCGTTCTCCGATGCGCACCTCTCCTCCCCCCACGTCCGTCCGCACCTACGGCATGCACGAGCGTGCCGACCACCTCGACTTCGACATCCGCTTCCAGGGTGCGCGCAACGAGCTCACGCTGCCGCACCGGCACGCGTACTTCCAGATCCAGATCGGCATCGAGGGCAGCTCGCAGCAGGCCATCGGCGGCGAGGTGCGCCCCTTCGGCCCGCGCCACCTGAGCTTCGTGCTGCCGTACCGGGTGCACGTGATTCCGCATCCGCCCGATGCGCTGTACTGCATCGTCAACTTCGACCAGCGCTTCCTGTGGCCCGAACTCGAGGTCGACGCGCTCGACCTCGACGACGTGTCGCTCGCGCGCTACCCCGATCTCGCGCCCTTCCTGTTCCAGGAGTACGTCGACTTCGCCTTCGACGAGGCCGACTTCGCCCGCGTGCGCGGCTGGCTCGACGAGCTGCACGCGCTGAACGCGGGCCGCAGCTTCGGTGCCAAGATCGCGATGCGTGGCATCGTGCAGCAGATCATCGCCCTGGCCTGCATGCGGCAGGAGCAGGCGCTGATGCGCCTTTCGCTGCAGCACAACGGGAAAACCTCGCAGCGGGACGCGTTGCAACGCGTGGTGCGCTACGTGCGCGACAACCTCGACAAGCCACTGTCGCTGACCGATGCCGCGGCCGCTGCGTTTCTCTCGCCCAACTACCTCGCCAACCTGCTGCGCAAGGAAACCGATCGCACATTCACCGACCTGGTTACCGAGCGGCGCATCGAGCGGGCGAAAGAATTGCTGTCCTCCACCTCGCTGCTGGTGCGGGAGATTGCGCACCAGTGCGGGTTTACCGACGAGGCGTATTTCAACCGGCGCTTTCGTCAGTGGGTGGGGAGTACGCCGCGCAACTTTCGGCGGGAGCATGTGGTGAGCAAGCGAGGGTGATTCGCACCGAGGACGTGCCTATGTGCAACTGCTCGCAGTTGCTTCACTTCCTGTTTGGCATTGCTTCCTGTACCGCTTCGGCCGTTCCCCATCGCTGCAAGAACTCGATCTCATCGGCCTTGCTCAGCTTGCCTTGGGCCCGATGGACGAACGCCGTCATCACGGCGCCCGTTTGCACGGGCTTCTCTTCAGGTTCTCCCATTCCACTGTCGCTTTCCCATTCCTTCGGAAATCTGGGCCACGAGCAGGTCACCTGACTGAGCATGTGATACATGGTTTCCATCACGCCCGGACGTTGTTCCAGTCTGTACTGGCTGGGACTGGGCTTGCCGCAATAGGTAGTGTGTTGCTGCTCTATTCGTTCGGGGATGCCCTCCTGGCCAGGACCGCATTCCATGTAGCGGCGGATGTACTCCCATAACGGGGCCGCGTCCTGCTGCATGGGCAATGTCGGGCCAACGAAGATGGCGTCTTCGCCCTTGGCAAGCGGGTCGGCTGCATCAAGCGGTGGGTGGTAGAGGATGAGCGAGTAGTAAGCAGCCTTGCCGGGCGCACCATTCTTTCTGGCCA
>NZ_JBFTJJ010000019.1:0-103324 GCF_056395365.1 Variovorax sp. 10L421 | reverse complement strand
GCCGAGCCCCTCGAGGCGCTGGCCGAAACGAGCCGCGCCGTGCAGCGCGAGCGTGCCAACGAGGCGCTCGCCGCAGTCGGCCTGCGCACCACCGACATGGACAAGTACCCGCACGAGTTCTCGGGCGGCCAGCGCCAGCGCATTGCGATTGCACGGGCGCTGATCACGCGCCCCAAGCTCATCGTGGCCGACGAGCCTGTCAGCGCGCTCGACGTTTCGGTGCAGGCCCAGGTGCTCAACCTCATGCAGGACCTGCAGCAGCAGTTCGGCATCAGCTACCTGCTCATCAGCCACGACCTCGCGGTGGTCAACCACCTGTGCGATGAAGTGTGCGTGGTGTGGAAGGGCAAGATCGTCGAGCAGGGTCCGCCCGCCGAACTCTTCCATCACGCGCAGCATCCCTACACGCGCACGCTGCTCGACGCGGTGCCGCGCACGCCCGCGGGCGGCACGCTGCTGGCCGCCTGACACCGAAGCGTCGTCCGCCGCCTCTAGGATGAGTGGGTCATAAGCATCTGGTTGCGCGGACGCACCGGTCTCGCGGATGATGCCTGCCCCCCTGTTCCGAGGACACCGCTTCATGCTCAAACGACGCACCCTGCTCGCCACCGGCGCCGCAGCCCTGGCCCCGCTCGCAGTGCCGATCGACGCCTTCGCGCAAAAGAAGAAGGACGCGCTGGTGCTCGGTCTCACGCTGGAGCCCACGGGGCTCGACCCCACGGCCAAGGCCGGCGCCGAGATCGCCGAGGTGGTGCTCTACACCGTCTTCGAAACGCTCACCAAGATCAACGCCGACGGCAGCGTCACCCCGCTGCTGGCCGAAAGCTGGGAAATTTCGCCTGACCTGAAAACCTACACCTTCAGGCTCAAGCGCGGCGTGAAGTTCCAGAACGGCGAGCCGTTCGACGCGCAGACCGTCAAGTTCTCGTTCGACCGCGCCGCCGCCGCCAACAGCACCAACAAGGACAAGCGCACCTTCGCCAACATCGCGACGCAGGTAGTCGACGAACACACCGTGGTGCTGATCACGAAGGAGGTCGAGCCCGACCTGCTGTTCCTGCTCGGGCAGGCCTCTGCGATCCAGGTCGAGCCGAAAACGATCGAGACCAACGCCACCAAGCCTGTCGGCACCGGCCCCTACAAGCTCGACAGCTGGGCCAAGGGATCGGGCATCGTGCTCGCCAGGTGGAACGGCTGGCGCAATGCCGACACGGTGCAGATCCGCAAGGCCGGCTTCCGCTTCATCTCCGAGCCGGCTGCGCAGACCGCCGCGCTGCTCTCGGGCGACGTCGACCTGTTTCCGCACGCCTCGGTGTCGCGCAGCCTGCCGCAGTTCCAGAACGACAAGCGCTTCCAGGTGGTCTTCAACGCCTCGCGCGGAAAGACCATCCTCGCCATCAACAACAGGCGCAAGCCGCTGGACGACGTGCGCGTGCGCCGCGCCATCGCCGCGGCCATCGACCGCAAGGCTGTGATCGAGGCTGCAGCGGACGGCCGCGGCGTGGCCATCGGCAGCCACTACGTGCCGGGCGCGCCGGGCTATGTCGACACCACCGGCGTCAACCCCTACAACGTCGAGCGCGCAAGGCAGCTGCTGGCCGAAGCCGGCGTGAAGACGCCGCTCGAACTCGAGCTGGTGCTGCCGCCCCCGCCCTATGCGCGCCAGGGCGGCGAGCTGATCGCCGCGCAGCTGGCCAAGGTGGGCATCGTCGCGAAGATCCAGAACGTCGAGTGGGCGCAATGGATCAGCGGCACCTACGGCAACAGGAACTACGACCTCTCGCTGATCCTGCACGTCGAGCCCTTCGACCTCGTGAACTACACCAAGCCCGAGTACTACTGGGGCTACCAGTCGGCGAAGTTCAACGAGATCTTCGACAAGGCGCGCAACGCGGCGCGCCCCGCCGACCGCCTGCGCTACCTCGGCGATGCGCAGCGGCTGCTGGCGGAAGATGCGGCCAATGTCTTCCTGTACCAGCCGCAGTTCATCACCGTCGCCGCGCGCAACCTGCGCGGGCTTTGGAAAGACACGCCGATCTTCGTGAACGACATCGCGGCGCTGTCCTGGGCTTGATCCGGACGGCCTCGCCTACGGGAACGTCCCGAGGAAAAACCGCCTCGCGGACCGCGCGGCGGCGCACCCGCTGCGAGAGAATGACCGGCTGCGCACGTGGCATCTTTCGTGCTGCGTGTCGTGTCTTTCGCGGCGTCGCGCCTCCCTTCGGGGCATGGCACACGCCGGAGCAGTCGTCATTCGAACCTGGCTTGTCTATCCGGAGATCACACGTATGTTGAACCGCCGCACCCTTCTCACCACCGCCGGTGCCACCGTTGCGCTGGCCACCCCGCTCGCCGGCATGGCGCAGGGCCGGAAGGACGCCATCGTGATCGGCATGGCGCTCGAGCCGCCGGGGCTCGACCCGACCACCGGCGCGGCCGCCGCCATCGCCGAGGTCGTGCACTACAACATCCTCGAGACGCTCACCAAGATCAACGCCGACGGCAGCGTCACGCCGCTGCTGGCCGAGAGCTGGGAGGTCTCGCCCGACCTGAAGACCTACACCTTCAAGCTGCGGCGCGGCGTGAAGTACCAGAACGGCGAGCCCTTCAACGCCGCCGCCGTCAAGTTCTCCTTCGACCGCGCCGGCGGCGAGAAGAGCACCAACAAGGACAAGCGCACCTTCGCCAACCTCGCGACGCAGGTGGTGGACGACTACACCGTCGTCGTCATCAACAAGGAGATCGACCCCGACCTGCCCTTCGTGCTGGGCCAGGCCACGGCCGTGATCGTCGAACCCAAGAGCGCCGAGACCAACGCCAGCAAACCGGTCGGCACCGGCCCCTACAAGCTGGACAACTGGGCCAAGGGCTCGTCGCTCACGCTGAGCAAGTGGGAGGGCTTCCGCAGCCCCGCCACCGCGAAGATCAACAAGGTGACGTTCCGCTTCATCTCCGACACGGCCGCGCAGGCCGCCGCCATGCTGTCGGGCGACGTCGACGTGTTCGCGCGCATCGGCACGCGCGTGGTGCCGCAGTTCAAGGCGAACCCGCAGTTCCAGGTCATCCTGGCAGGTTCGCGCGCCAAGACCATCCTGTCGATCAACAACAGGAAGAAGCCGCTCGACGACGTGCGCGTGCGCCGCGCCATCCTTGCGGCCATCGATCGCAAGGCCGTGATCGAAGGCGCGGCCGACGGCTTCGGCGTGCCCATCGGCAGCCACTACGTGCCGGGCGCGGCGGGCTATGTCGACACCACGGGCATCAACCCCTTCGACGTCGAGAAGGCCAAGAAGCTGCTGGCCGAGGCCGGCGTGAAGACGCCGCTCGAACTGACGATGACGCTGCCGCCGCCGCCCTATGCGCGCCAGGGCGGCGAGGTGATCGTGGCCCAGCTCGCCAAGATCGGCATCGTGGTGAAGATTCAGAACGTCGAATGGGCGCAATGGCTCAGCGGCACCTACGGCAACAAGGACTACGACCTGTCGATCATTTCGCACGTCGAGCCCTTCGACCTCGGCAACTATGCCAAGCCGGACTACTACTGGGGCTACCAGTCGAAGGCCTTCAACGCGCTGTTCGACAAGATCAAGTCCACCGGCAATGCGGCCGAGCGCAACAAGCTGCTCGGCGACGCACAGAAGATGCTGGCCACCGACGCGGCCAACGGCTTCCTGTACCAGCCGCAGTTCCCCACTGTCGCGAAGAAGAACGTCAAGGGCATCTGGAAAGAGAACCCGATCTTCGTGAACGACCTGTCGGCACTGTCGTGGGGCTGAGCGACCTGTCCGTCCAGGAGCTTGCCGCTGCCTACCGCAGCCGCGAACTCTCGCCGGTGGAAGTCACGCAGGCCGTGATCGCGCAAGTGGAACGCTGGGAGCCGCACTTGCAGGCCACCTGGCTGTTCCGGCCCGAGGCCGCGCTCGAACAGGCGCGCGCCTCGGAAGCGCGCTGGCAGCGCGGCGATGCGCTCGGCCCGCTCGATGGCGTGCCCGCGACCATCAAGGAAAACATCGCCACGCGCGGCGACCCGATGCCAGCCGGCACCGCCGCGGTCGACCTGAAGCCCGCTGCGGCCGACGCGCCGCCAGCCGCGCGCCTCAAGGAAGCCGGTGCGGTGATCGTGAGCAAGACCACCATGCCGGACTACGGCATGCTGTCCTCGGGGCTGTCGAGCTTTCACACACTGGCGCGCAACCCGTGGGACTTGCGCCTGACGCCGGGCGGCTCCAGCGCAGGAGCTGGCGCCGCGGCGGCTGCCGGCTACGGCCCGCTGCACCTGGGCACGGACATCGGCGGGTCGCTGCGCCTGCCCGCGAGCTGGTGCGGCATCTTCACGCTGAAACCGAGCCTGGGGCGCATTCCGATCGACCCGCCCTACATGGGCCGCGCCGCTGGGCCGATGACCCGCACGGTGGGCGACGCGGCGCTGATGATGCAGGCGCTGTCCCGGCCCGACGCGCGCGACAGCATGAGCCTGCCGCCGCAGGACATCGCCTGGGCAGGCTTCGACGTGGCACCGGACCATCTGCGCGGCCTGCGCATCGGGCTGCTGCTCGACGCGGGCTGCGGACTGGCGGTCGAGCCCGAGATCCAGGCAGCGGTGGAAAACGCCGCGCGGCTGCTCGAGAAGGCCGGCGCGGTGATCGAGCCGATGCAGCCGTTCATGTCGCAGGCCATGCTCGACGGCATGGACCACTTCTGGCGCATGCGCTCGCTGGTGGACATGAAGGGCCTGCGCGCCGACCAGCGCGCGAAGGTGCTGCCGTACATCCGCGAATGGGCGGAGAGTGCGGCCGAGTTCAGCGGCGAGCATGTGTTCCGCGGCTTCAGCCAGTTCCACGCCACGCGCGTCGCCGCCGTGGCTGCATGCGCGCGCTTCGACTACGTGATTTCGCCCGTGTCGCCGAACATGCCCGCGGCAGCCGAAGCGCCCTCACCCACGAACGATCCCCTGCGTCCGCTGGAGCACATCGGGTTCACGGTGCCGTTCAACATGTCGGAGCAACCGGCGGCTTCGGTGAACTGCGGTTACTCGGCGAGTGGATTGCCGATCGGGCTGCAGATTGCCGGCCAGCGCTTCGACGACCTCGGGGTGCTGCGCGTGTCGCGCGCCTTCGAGCAGATCCGCGAACCGCAGCGGCCCTGGCCGTTGCCGCCCGGCCGCTGACGGGAAGCGTCAGGTCGCCGCATACCGCCCCGGCTTGTGGTTGATCCAGAGAAAAAGCCCCATCACCACGGCAGCCAGCACCGACCACCCGACCCGCTGCGGCGGAATCACGAACAGGGCGAGCAGCACCACCGTGCAGTCGATGCCGATCTGCACTTTGCCCGCGGGCCAGCCACGCTTTTCCTGCAGGTACAGCGTGAGCACCGTCGCGCCGCCCAGGCTGGCGCGGTGGCGGGCGAGGAACAGGCAGCCGGTGCCCAGCAGCAGGCCGCCGAGCACGGCCGCGAAGGCCGGGTGCAGGGAGTCGATGGACAGGTAGCGCGGCGCCAGGTCGGTCATCACCGAGAGCAATGCGATGGCCGAGAAGGTCTTGACCGTGAACGCGCGGCCCATGTGGCGCCAGGCGAACCAGTAGAACGGCAGGTTGACCAGGAAGAACAGCTTTCCGAAGCTCAGGCCGGTGGCGTAGTGCAGGAGAAACGCGACGCCGGCCGTGCCGCCTGTAAGCAGCCCCGCCTGGCCGAACAGCATCATCGCGATGGCGACGAACAGCGTGCCCGAGAAAATGGCCTGTGCGTCGTCGAAGCGGGTGTGGCGCAGCAGATTCGGCGCAGTTGTGGGAGGTGGCGCATCCATGACAGGGGCTGACGCAAATCCCGCGCCACCCCTGGAGAGATTCTTCACATCAGGTGGGTTGCCAGCATCTCCCTCGCCCGGGTCACGAATGCGGTTTCGCCCTTGCGCCCCGACAGGAGCTGGAAAGCGACACGCGGCAGGGCCGGCAGACCGTGCGGTGCCGCCAGCCGCGTCACGCCGTCGCTGATCGAGGACTCGTTGAGGCAGGCAACGCCCAGCCCCGCGGCCAGCGCGGACTGCAGGCCCGCGACACCCGACGCGACGTGCGCGAGCGCATAGGGCACGCGCCGGCGCCGCAGCAGCGCCACGGTGAACTGATGCAGCGAGCAGGTGTCGGGCAAGGCCAGCAGCCGCACCGGCTCCCCGCGCGCGAGCCGCATGCCCTCCGCGCCGAGCCACACCAGCGATTCGCGCCGCAGCACCGCGCCCCGGGCCTGCGGCGTGGAAGCCCCCGCGATGTTCATCGCAAGGCCCACGTCGAAATCGCCGTGCGCATAGGCCGCCCGCAGCGCATCGCTCTTCAGGATGCTGACGTGCAGCCGCACCTGCGGATAGCTCTCGCCGAGCCGCCCCAGCAGCCGCGTCAGGTCGCCGGGGCGGAAGTAGTCGGTGACCGCGAGGCGTAGCTCGCCCTGCAGCGTCTCGCCGTGCAGGTCGCGAAATGCTTCGTCGCTCAGCGCGAGGATGCGCCGCGCATAGCCCAGCAGCCGCACACCCGCCTCGGTGGGGGCCACGCCTGCCTTGCTGCGCGTGAGCAGCGACTGCCCTGCCCGCTCTTCCAACTTGCGGATCTGCTCGCTCACCGACGACTGCGAGAGGAAGACGCGCGGCGCGGCCGCCGTGAGGCTGCCAGCGTCGACGACGGCGGCCAGCGTGCGCAGTTGCTCCAGGTCGAATCCCTGCATGGTCAATCCATCCGTTTATCCGATGTAATTCATCATATCTTCCCGCTTTTCCGATGACCAGAAGGCTCCCACAATCACCCCATCGACAACCCATCCATCCAAGGAGCCAGTCATGCCCCACATCGTCGTCCACCTCTCCGGCCAACCCGACGCCGACCTCACCCGCAAGACCGTCGACGCCCTCGCCGAGCTCACCCAGAGCGTGCTGGGCAAGCAATTGCCAGTGATCGCCATCACCGTGCAGTACATCGCCGCCGACGCCTGGTTCATCGGCGGCCAGTCTTTGGCCTCGCTCGGCAAGTCTGCGTTCCACCTCGACATCAGCGTCACCGACGAGACCAACACCAAGGCCGAGAAGGCGCGCTACCTGCGCGAGGTGCATGCGGCCATGGCGAAGATCCGGCCGGACCTGCACGAGGTGTCGTACATCCACGTGATCGATGCACGCGGCGCGGCCTACGGCTACGGCGGCAAGACGCAGGAGTACCGCCACCAGCAGGCCGGCGTCTGACGACGGATCGTTGAAGCATCGCCGGGGGCATGGCACGATGCCGCCATGCCCCCCGGAAAAACGCTCGCCGACAGCCTCGGCAACCCGCTCACCCTCGACGACCCCGCCAGCCTGCCGCTGGTCGACGACTTCGTCATGGGCTTCATCTCGACAGAGGCTCGCGCCGTCAACCTGATCGCGGTGGCCGGCACCGATGCGAGCCCCATCGTGCAGGCGTACTGCGCGACGCTGTACCTTTTCGCCGAATCGCGTGAGGCCGTCGCCAACGCCCGGCCCTTTCTCGACAAGGCCCGCGCCGGCGCCGCGCGCGCCACCCCGCGCGAGCAGCGATACATCGCGTCCGTCGAAGCCTGGGCCGACGGTGACATCGCCCGCGCCATCGCGCTGCACGCCGAGCAGGCCCGCGAGCATCCGCGCGACCTGGTGTCGGTCAAGCTCGGCCAGTACCACTGCTTCAACACTGGCGACTGCCCAGGCATGCTGCGGCTCGCGCTCGCGGTGCTGCCGCACGCGGCCGACGTGCCCTATGTGCACGGCATGGCGGCCTTCGGCTACGAGCAGTGCCACCTGCTGCGCGAGGCCGAGGCCAGTGCCCGCCATGCCATCGCCATGTGCCGCAAGGAGCCGTGGGCGCACCATGCGCTGGCGCACGTGATGCTCACCGAAGGCCGGCTCGCCGAGGGGCTGGCGTTCATGCAGGGCGTGAGCGACACGTGGAGCGGGCTCAACTCGTTCATGGTCACGCACAACTGGTGGCATGTGGCGCTGTTCCTGATCGACCTGGGCCGCGATGCCGAGGCGCTCGCGGTGTACGACGAGCACGCCTGGGGCGTGGTCAAGGACTACTCGCAGGACCAGATCGGCGCCGTCTCGCTGCTCGCGCGGCTCGAGCTCGCGGGCATCGACGTGGGCGCGCGCTGGAACGACGTGGCGGGCTACCTGCGGCAGCGCCAAGCCGACCACGTGCTGCCCTTTCTCGACCTGCAGTACCTCTACGGCCTCGCGCGCGCCGGCAGGCCCGAGGCCGATGTACTGCTGCGCAACATCGAGGCCTTCGCCCCGGCGGCGCCGGTGTCGACGCGCGCCGCCTGGCAGCGCGTCTGCGTGCCGGCCGCGCACGCGCTGGTGGCGCATGCGCGCGGCGACCTGCCTGCGGCCATCGAAGGGCTGGGCACTGCCCTGCCGCGCATGATCGAGATCGGCGGCAGCCACGCGCAGCGCGACCTGTTCGAGCAGGTGTATCTCGATGCGCTGGTGCGCAGCGGCACGGAGGCTTCACTGTCCGCTGCCCAGGGCATCCTGCAGCAGCAGCTCAATGGCCAGCCCGAGTCGCTGCGCCTGCGCCGGCAGACGGCGGCGGTGTACGAGCGCCTCGGCCTCGGGCAGCTTGCGACGCACGCCTGAGCGCATCTGCGAGCACTGCCCGGCAGCCATGCCTTCAGGTCATGGGGCATGGTGCAAAAGGAATTGGCGATGGCCCGGAGGCGGCTCCTAAACTGGCCGCTCCCTATCGACAAGAAGCCTTCAAGGCACCATCGCCCATGCGCAAGTCTCTCGTCACGCTGGCCGCGCTCTCAGCCCTCGCACCCTTCGCACCCACCCTGCATGCCGCCGACGGAACGCCCGTCGCGCTGGACCTGCTGCTGCGCGGCGGCACCGTCTACACGGGCGACTCCGACACGCCGGTGGTGGGCGATGTCGGCATCGCGGGCGATCGCATCGTGTTCGCGGGCAAGGCGGCGCCGGCGCAGTTCACGGCCAGGCGCGTCATCGATGCCACGGGCATGGTGGTGGCGCCGGGCTTCATCGACGCCCACACGCATGCGGATGCCGACCTGCACTCGAACGATCCGAAGAAGCGGCTGAACATCCCGTTCATCACGCAGGGCGTGACCACCGCGGTGATCGGCAACGATGGCTTCGGCGGCTTCGACATCGCGGCGCAGGCGCAGAAGCTGCGCGCCACGCCGGTAGGCACCAACGTGGCCATGTACGTGGGCTTCGGCCCGGTGCGCATGAGCGAGTTGGGCGAGGCCAACCGGGCACCGACGTCCGAGCAGCTCGAGGCGATGAAGAAGCGTGTGAGCCAGGGCATGTGCGAAGGCGCCCTTGGCCTTTCGACCGGGCTCTTCTACACGCCGCAGAACTTCTCGAAGACCGAGGAGGTCATCGAGCTCGCGAAGGTGGCGGCGCGGCACGGCGGCCTGTACGACAGCCACATCCGCGACGAGTCCATGTACAACATCGGCCTCAAGGGCTCCATCGACGAGGCGATCCGCATCGGCCACGAGGCGAAGCTGCCGGTGCACGTGGCGCACATCAAGGCGCTGGGCGTCGACGTGCAGGGCCAGAGCGGCGACATCATCAAGCGCATCGAGAAGGAACGCGCGGGCGGACTGGACATCACGGCCGACCACTATCCGTGGACCGCGTCGAGCACGCGCTTCTCGGCCGCGCTGCTGCCGCCCTGGGCCAACGAGGGCGGCCGTGCGGCGACGCTGCAGCGCTTCGACGACGCCTCGCAGCAGGAGCGCCTGCGCAAGGACATGCGCGAGAACCTGCGGCTGCGCGGCGGCCCCGAGGCCATCCTGTTCTCGGCCGGCAGCACGAAGTACGTGGGCAAGACGCTGGCCGACGTGGCCAAGGCATCGAACGCCGATCCAGTGGAAGCCGCCATCGCGGTGCTGCGCGACGGCGACCTGATGATCGCCTCGTTCAACCAGAGCGACGACGACGTGCGCGCCTTCATGAAGCGGCCCTGGGTCATGACCTCGTCCGACTCGTCGCTGGGCCATCCGCGCGCCTACGGCACCTTCGCGCGCAAGTACGAGCAGTACGTGGTGAAGGAGCACACGATCTCGCTGGCGCAGTTCATCCGCAGCAGCTCTTCGCTCACGGCCGACACGCTGGGGCTGAAGCAGCGCGGGCACCTGCGCCCTGGCTACTACGCGGACGTGGTGGTGTTCGACCCGGCGCGCTATGCGGCGAAAGCCACCTACACGCAGCCTGCGCTGCTGTCGGAGGGCGTCAGCACGGTGCTGGTGAACGGCCAGCTCGCCGTCGATGACGGCAAGCCCACGGGCGTGGGCGCTGGCCAGCCGCTGCTGCGCATGCCGAAGGCCGGCAGCTGTAGCTGAGGGCTCTCCTCAGTCCTTGTCCTTCAGGTGCCGCGTCTGGTCGTAGGTCGGCTGCGCCGGCAGGTCGGCCAGGTGCCGCGTGTCGGCCCATTCCACGATCTCGATCGCCTCGGGCTCGGCCGGATCGGCGATGCGGATGCGGTTGAAGCCCGCGTTGGGAATGTCGCTGCGGCGCGGCCCGCTCAGGCTCAGGCCCCTGGCGGTGCGCCACACCATGTCGAGCACGCCGCCATGCGTGACGACGATCAGGTGCTGTCCCCTGTGCGCGGCGGCGATGCCGCCCAGCGCCGCGATGATGCGCGCGTGGAACTCGCGCGCCGTCTCGCCCTCGGGCATGGCGTGGTCCTCGCGGAACTCCAGCCATTCTTCCCAGGCGCGCGGATGCAGGTTCTGGATTTCGTCGGAGCGCATGCCTTCGACCACGCCGAAGAACTGCTCGCGCAGCGCCGCCGAGGTCACCACCGGCAGCGACAGCTGCGACGCGGCGGGCGCGGCAGTCTGCTGCGCACGCATCAGGTCGCTGCTGATGATGTGCTGCACCGCGCTCTCGCCGGCCAGGCGCAGGCCGATGCGGCGCGCCTGTTCATGGCCAATGTCGTTGAGCGGGACATCCGCGTGCCCCTGGAAGCGCAGTTCGCGATTCCAGGCGGTTTCGCCATGGCGGATGAGGATCAGGTCGGTGGTGGTGTCGGGCTTGGGCGTTGGCATCGGCGTCCATTTTCCACCGCATTCGCGCAGAATCTCTCTCCATGCCCAATCTCATCCTGCTGCCCGGTCTCGCCTGCGACGAGCGCATCTGGGAAGCCCAGTTGCTCGCACTTCCCCCCGCCTTCGGCGCTCGCGTGAGCGACGCCCAGCGGCACCACGACACCATCGAGGGCATGGCCGCCGCCGTGCTGCGCGACAACGACGGACCGCTGGTGCTGTGCGGCGCCTCGATGGGCGGCATGGTCGCCATGGAAGCGGCCCGCCAGGCGCCCGGGCGCATCGCGGGGCTCGCGCTGCTCGGCACCAGCGCGCGGCCCGAGACGCCCGACATGTCCAGGCTGCGCGCAGGCGCCATCGAATACTTCGAGCGCGGCGAGGTGCGCGACGTGATCGAGCCGAACGTCTACTTCGCCTTCCACCCCGCGCAGGCGGCCGATCAGGTGCTGGTGCAGCGCTATCTCGACATCGTGCTCGGCGCGGGCGCGCAGCAGCTCATCAGCCAGAACCGCGCGGTGATGCGCCGGCCCGATGCGCGGCTGCATCTTGCGTCTGTGCGCGTGCCGGTGCTGCTGGTGTGCGGCGACGATGACCGGCTCGCACCGCCCGAGTGCACGCGCGAGATGGCGGCGCTGCTGCCGCAGGCACAAGTCGCGTGGGTGCCTGACTGCGGCCACATGCTGACGATGGAAAAGCCCAAGTTCGTCAACGCCGCGCTCAACGGCTGGTTGGCGAAGCACTTCCCGGGCACCTGAGCCGCCTCGGCGGTTCAGTGCAACTGGCCGCCGGTTTCGGCGATGTCGCGCTTCACCGCGAGCGCGGTGCTCACGGCGATGCGCAGGGCCGCGATCATCGTTTCCAGCGACATGCTCGGCGCCCCCGGAAAGCGCGCCGCCTGCTCGGGCAGGTACGGAATGTGGATGAAGCCGCCGCGCAGCCCCGGCATCGGGTGCATTGCGATGCGGTGCATCAGGCCGTAGAAGATGTGGTTGCAGACGAAGGTGCCGGCGCTGTTCGACACCGAGGCCGGTACGCCGGCCGCGCGCAGTTCGCGCACCATGGCCTTGATCGGCAGCGTCGAGAAGTATGCCGCGGGCGCCCCGGGCACCACGGGCGAGTCGACGGGTTCGCGGCCCTTGTTGTCGGCCACGCGGGCATCGTCGATGTTGATGGCGATGCGCTCCGGCGTCACCTCCGCGCGCCCGCCGGCCTGGCCGACGCACAGCACCAGCTGCGGCTGGAGTTCGTCCATCGCGCTGGCGAGTGCGTCGATGGCCTCGCCGAACACGCAGGGCATCTGGCGCGCATGCACCGTCGCGCGGCCGACCTTCCAGCCGTCGAGCACGCGCACGGCTTCCCACGAGGGGTTGATGGCTTCCCGCTCGAACGGATCGAAACCGGTCAGCAGGACATCGATGGGCTTCGCTGCCACGGCCTGGCGCTCGCGTCCGCGGCCGTCAGGCCAGCGCCCGGACGGCGATGCCTTCCTGCTTCAGCCGTTCGCGGATGCGGCTCGCGAAGGCCAGCGCGTGGGCGCCGTCGCCATGCAGGCAGACGGTCTGCGCATTGACTGGCACGATGCTGCCGTCGATGGCGGTCACCCGGCGGTCGCGCACCAGCGAGAGCGTCTGCGCGATCGACTGCTCCTCGCTCTCGATCAGCGCGCCGGGCTGGCTGCGCGGCACGAGGCTGCCGTCGGGCATGTAGCCGCGGTCGGCGAACACTTCCTCCACGGGCACGAGACCGGCGCGGCGGGCCGCGTCGATCATGTTGCTGCCCGCGAGGCCGAAGAACCTGAGCGATGGATCGAAGCGGCGCACGGCCTCGCACAGCGCCTCGGCGAGCTCGGGCTCCTTCACGGCCTGGTTGTAGAGCTGGCCGTGGGCCTTCACATGCGAGAGCCTGCCGCCCTCGGCCTTCACGATGGCCGCCAGCGCGCCCACCTGGTAGAGCACGTTGGCCACGATCTCCTCGGGCGGCAGGTGCATGGTGCTGCGGCCGAAGTTCTCGCGGTCGGGGAAGCTCGGGTGCGCGCCGATGGCCACGCCGTTGCGCATCGCCCAGCGCACGCACTGCTGCATGGTCTTCGCGTCGCCTGCGTGCCAGCCGCAGGCGATGTTGGCGGAACTCACGAGCGCGAGCAGTGCTTCGTCGTTGCCGGCGCCTTCGCCGAGGTCGGCATTGAGGTCGATTTGCATGGTGGGCTTCCTCTTTTCGCGATTTCCCGCGAAGTCTATGTCGCGCTCGGCCAGCCTGCAGCGGCCAGACCCTGTGCCACCTGCGACAGGTAGCGCTGCTGCGCGGCCCATGCAGCCAGCGCCCTCGGCTGGTCGACCTGCACGAGGCGCAGTTGGCCGTTGAGCGGCGCCTGCGCGAGCTTCCAGAGGTCGGCGCGGATGACCACGCCGATGCGCGGATAGCCGCCTGTGGTCTGCGCATCGCCCATCAGGATGATCGGCTGGCCCGAGGGCGGCACCTGGATCGTGCCGGGAATCACGCCCGACGAGAGCATGTCGCCGCTGTGTTTGCGCTTGAGTTCGGCACCCGCGAGCCGACTGCCCATGCGGTTGCTCTGCGGCGTGATGCGCCAGCGCTCGCCCCACAGCAGCTCGCGCGCGGCCGGCGTGAACAGCTCGAACTCGGGACCGGGCAGCACGCGCAGGACGATGGCACCGTCGTCTTCGTCGGGGCCCCAGTCGGGACCACGCAGGCCGAAGGCACGGCGTTCGCGTTGTGCCGCATCGAGAGAGGAGGCACCCGTCGGGAGCCGGTCGCCCTTGCGCAGCGCACGGCCTTCGAGGCCGCCGAAGCCGGCCTTGAGGTCGGTGCTGCGCGAGCCGAGGACCGGGGGCACGTTGATGCCGCCCGCCACCGCGAGCCAGCTGCGCAGGCCGGTCTTCTTGACGCCGGGCGCGTTGGCACCGGCGAGCCTGAGTGTCTGGCCGGCCGCGACCGGCACGCTCCAGCAGGGCCACAGCGGCACGCCGTCGAGGCTGGCGCCGAAGCCGTCACCGGTGAGGGCGATGCGCGTGGCGGCTTCGAACTGCAGCTCGCAGGCGCCCATCGTGAGTTCGAGGCCCGCCGCACCGTCGGCATTGCCGACGAGCCGGTTGGCCAGCGTGAGCGACAGCATGTCGAGCGCGCCGCCCGGGCAGATGCCCAGCTGGCGATGGCCGTGCCGGCCCAGGTCCTGCACCGAGGCAAGTACGCCGGGCTTGCGTACGGCGATCATGCCTGCACGCTTTCTGCAACGAAGCGCACGCGATCGCCAGGGCGCAGCAAGGTGGGCGGTTCGGCCGCCGGATCGAACAGCTCCAGCGGGGTGCGGCCGATCAGCTGCCAGCCGCCCGGCGACACCAGCGGATAGATGCCGGTCTGCTCGCCGCCGATGCCGACCGAGCGCGCGGGCACGGCGGTGCGCGGCTCGGCCCGGCGCGGCGTGGCCAGTTCGGGCGGCAACCCGCCCATGAAGGCAAAGCCTGGCAGGAAGCCCAGCAGGTAGACGACGTACTCGGCGCCGCTGTGCCGCCGCACCACCTCGGCCGGCGTGAGGCCGGTGTGAGCCGCGACGTCGGCAAGGTCCGGCCCGTGCTCGCCGCCGTAGGCCACCGGGATCTCGACCAGCCGGCCTTCGACGGCACGGCTCGGCAGCCTGGGCCAGGCTTCGAGCACCTGCGCGGTGAGCGTGTCGAGATCGATCACCGTCGGGTCGAATGTGAGCGTGAGGTTGTTCATGCCCGGCAGCGTTTCGCCGACGCCCGGCCATTGCTGCGCCTGCCGGGCCAGCGCCCAGATGCGCTGCTGCTGCACCAGCGTGGCCGGCGCGGGCAGCTCGCACAGCAGCGCTGCATCGCCCAGCAGATGCAGGCGGGGCAAGGGGATGTCGCTCACCTCACGCCGGCCCGCAGTTCAGGCTGGACTTTTCGCGGAACACCGTGGAACCGGCTTTGCCGGGCCACCGGTGTTGCCCCCGGCGAGTGGGGGAGAGCCTATTCACGGCCGAGGCTGCGGACCTTGGCCGCCAGTTGCTGCCCCACATTGGGGGAGACGAACTTGTGGACTTCACCGCCGAGCATGGCGATTTCGCGCACGAAGGTGCTGGAGATGAACTGGTACTTGTCGCTGGGCGTCAGGAACACGGTCTCGACGTCGGGCATCAGCGAGCGGTTCATGCCCGCGAGCTGGAACTCGTAGTCGAAGTCGGTCACGGCACGCAGGCCGCGCACCATGGCCTTGCCGCCGCGCGCCACGACGAAGTCGCGCAGCAGGCCCGAGAAGCTCTCGACGGTGACCTGGTCGCTGTAGGGCTTCACGGCATCGCGGGCCATGTCCATGCGTTCGGAGAGCGTGAACAGCGCCTTCTTGTGGTGGCCCGCGGCGACCGCGACGATCACCTTGGAGAAGAGCTGGGTTGCGCGCCGCACCACGTCCTCGTGACCGAGGGTGATGGGATCGAAAGTGCCGGGGTAAACCGCGATCACGTTGCTGGCCATGGTTGCTTCTTCCTCATGCTGCCGGTGCGGCTTGTCCGGCGGATTATGCAGTCCTATCCGCCGCGCGCCGCAGCAGATGGGCGTGAACGGCGCCGGCCTTGAGGTAACGAAAACCGACAAGGCCGAAGGCGGCAAGTTCTTCGTCGCTCCAGCGGCGCGGCGCTTCGAGGTACACCGAGCCGCCGTCACGCAGCGAGCGCGCGGCGGCGCGCAGCGCCGGCTCGTAGAGCGCCGTGCTGTCGAATGGCGGATCGAGGAACACGGCATCGAGGCTGCCGGCCGGCACCCGTTCGAGCGCGGTCACCCCGCTGCCGCGCTCGATGCGCACGGCCTCGGCGGCCAGCTTGGTCTTCGTGGCCTGCAACTGGGCGGCCAGTGCGGCGTCCTGCTCGCACAGCAGCACGTTCGCGGCGCCGCGCGAGGCGGCCTCGAAGCCAAGCGCCCCGGTGCCCGCGAAGGCGTCGACGCACTGCCAGCCGGGCAGTTCGCCGCCACCGGCGCCGGCCAGGCTTGCGAGCCAGTTGAACAGCGTTTCGCGCACGCGGTCGGGCGTGGGGCGCAGGCCGGGCTTGTCGGCCACGGCGAGGCGGGTGCGCTTCCATTCGCCGCCGATGATGCGCACTTCGCTGGGCCGCGACGGACGCTTGGGTGCAGCAGGTGCGGAAGGACGTTTGGCGGGGGCGGCTTTCTGGGGCATGCGGCGAGCTTAACGCCGCCGTCCGGGCACCTTCTCAGATGCCAGCCAGTGCGCGCCGCGCCAGCATGGCCGCCAGCACGAGCATGGTTCCGCCCACGAGTGCGTCGAGCATCCGCCAGGCGCGCGGACGTGCGAACACCGGCGCGAGAAGCCTTGCGCCGAAGCCCAGCGAGGTGAACCACAATGCACTTGCCGTGGCCGCACCCGCCACGAACCACAGCCTGAGCAGCCCCGCGTACTGCGCCCCCGCGCTGCCCACGAGCAGCACCGTGTCGAGATAGACATGCGGGTTCAACAGCGTGAAGCCGGCCGCCTGCGCCACCACGGCCGCGCGCGACAGCGAAACGCCCCCCGCCGTGGCCTGCAGCGCGGCGGACCGGCGCGAACGCCAGAGCGCCTTCAGTCCGTAGCCGCAAAGAAACGCCGCGCCGAGCCCCGCGAGCACCGTGGCCAGCATCGGCCGCCCCTGCAGTGCCTGCGCCATGCCGGTCACCCCCGCGCCGATCAACACCGCGTCGCTGGCCGCACAGAACAGCACCACCGCGCCCACGTGCTCGCGACGCAAGCCCTGGCGCAGCACATAGGCGTTCTGCGCGCCGATGGCGACGATGAGGACCAGGCTCATGAAGAGCCCATTGGCGAAGGCGGTGGTGGTGTGTACGGCTTGCATGCTTCGAGCTTGCCGCTGGATGCAAGTTAACTCAAACTAAACTTTCTAACGCAAGTTCAGTTTCTCTTCATCACTATGCTCGACTACGCCGCCCTGAACGCCCTTGCCGCCGTCGTGCGCGAAGGCAGCTTCGAACGCGCCGCCCGCGCCCTGAACGTCACGCCCTCGGCGGTGTCGCAGCGCATCAAACAGCTGGAGGAACGCACCGGCGGCGCGCTGCTGGTGCGCGGCCAGCCCTGCGTCGCAACGCAGGCCGGGCTGCAGCTGTGCCGGCATGTCGAACGCGTGGGCATGCTGGAGCACGAGCTGCGCGATGCCCTGCCTGCCCTCGGCATGGCCGGCGACAAGGCGGGCGGCGAGCGCGTCACGGTGCGGGTGGCCGTCAACGCCGACAGCCTTGCGACCTGGTTCATGGCGGCTGCCGCGGCCTTCGCCGCGCAGGAGCCGGCCGCGCTGCTCGACCTCACGGTGGACGACCAGGACCACACGGCCGAACGGCTGCGCAGCGGCGCGGTGCTCGCGGCCGTCACCGCGCTGGCCCAGCCGGTGGCGGGCTGCAACAGCGAGGCGCTCGGCACGATGCACTACGTGGCGGCGGCCAGCCCCGCGTTCGTGCGCGAGTATTTCGCCAAGGGCGTGGGCGCCCGCACGCTGGCGAGCGCGCCGAGCCTGGTGTTCGACCGCAAGGACAGGCTGCAGGCACGCTGGGTGCGCCGCATCTGCCACCGCAACGTGGAGACGCCGCGCCACTGGATTCCCTCGCCCAATGCCTTCGTCGAGGCGGCGTGTGCGGGCATGGGCTGGGGCATGCATCCGGCCAGCATGGTGGCCGATGCCATTCGCGAGGGAAAACTGGTGGAGCTGGTGCCCGGCTCGACGCTGCCGGTGCCGCTCTACTGGCAACAGGCGCGCGCAGTGCCGCGGCTGCTCGAAAGGCTGGGAGCGGCGGTGCGCGCAGCCGCCCGCCGCGGCCCGCACGCCCTGGCGTGACCGGCTACGGCTACGGCTGCGCCTTGGCGGTCTTGGCGTCCTTGCCGCCCACCACCACCGTCACCATGCGCTCGGGCTGCAGCTTGCGCTGGAAGGCCGCCTTGACGTCGGCCGCCGTGACCGCGTTCATGCGCGCGGTCCAGGTGTCGAGATAGTCAAGCGGGAGGTCGTGCCAGGAGATGTTGGCGACGTTGCCGATGAGCTTGCGGTTGCTGTCCAGCAGCAGCGGAAAACCGCCGATCAGGTTGTCCTTCGCAGCCTTGAGTTCGCTGGCGGTCGGGCCCTCGGCCACGAACCTGGCGACCACTTCGCGCGACATCTTCACCGCCTCCTCGGCCTGGTCGGGCCGGGTCTGGAAGCCGACGCGGAAGGCGCCCGCATCGAGCCCCGGCGCGAAGCCGCTGTAGATGCTGTAGGTCAGGCCGCGCTTCTCGCGCACCTCGTTCATCAGGCGCGAGACAAAACCGCCGCCGCCGAGCACGTAGTTGCCCAGCGTGAGGGCGAAGTGGTCCGGGTCCTTGCGCGGATAGCCGGGCTGGCCGACGAAGACGTGGGCCTGGGCCGAGTCGAAGGGAATGCGCTCGTCCTTCGGCGCCGCCAGCGCGGCCACCGGCGCGATGGCCGGCAGCGGTGTGCAGGACTCTGACGCCTGGAGCCGCGACAGCAGCGTGGTCGCCAGCGTTTCGGCTTCGACGCGCGTGACGGCGCCCACGATGCTGAGCTTGGCGCGGCACGGCACGATGAGCTGCTGGTAGCGCTGGCGCATGGCGGCGATGTCGATGCGCGCCAGTGTCTCTTCCGTCACTTCCTGCCCGTAGGGATGTACGCCGTACACCGCGTGCGCGAAGGCGCGGCCCGCAATGGTCGCGGGCTTGGTGTTGGCTTCCTTGATGGCCGCGTTGATGCGTTCGCGTTCGCGCTGCCAAACGTCGTCCGGAAAGGCAGGTTCGCCGATCTCGCGCGACGCCAGCGCGACCGCCTTGTTCAGCAGCGCGGGATCGGACAGCGTGCGCAGCGAGTAGCTGGTGCGGTCGGTGCCCGCGCTCACGTCGAAGCTGGCGCCCAGATCGGCCCAGGCTTCGCCCAGCGCGTTCTGGTCGAGCGCCGGTTCGCCGACCTTGCCGGCGCGCACGCCCTTCTCCACCATGGTCGCGGTGGCGCTGGCCAGGCCGGCCTGCGCCGCGGGGTCGCGGCGGCTGCCGGCGTCGAAATCGACCTGCATGTCGACGATCGGCAGCGCGTTGGTCGACACGAGGTAGATCTTCGCGCCGTTGGCCAGCGTCCATTGCTGGATGGGCAGCGCGGCCCGCGCGCTGGTGATGCCCATGAGGGCCGCGCCTGCGAACAGGGCGCATTGCGCGATCTTCTTGAGAGTTTTCATGGAATCGGGACCTGTCTTTCAGCGCATTTCGCCTGCGGGCGCCGCGAAGCCGCGGCCACGTGGCTTGGCTTCGGGCGGCAGGGGGCGCAGCGTGGCGACCGTGAGCTGGTCGTCGCCGAAATACTTGGCGGCCACCGCCTGCACCTGGGCAGCCGTGACGGATTGCAGCCGGGCGACGATGCGCTCGCTCGCGTCGAGCGGCAGGCCCTGGATCCAGTTGCTGCCGAGTTCGCGCGCCTGGGCCATCACCGAGTCGCGCTTGTAGGTCTCGCTCGCCACCCACTGGGTCTTGACGCGGGCCAGCTCGGCTTCGCCCACGCCGTCCCTGGCGACGCGCGCGACCTGCGCGCGCAGTGCGGCTTCGACCGTCTCGGCGCTCTTGCCGGCGGCCGGCACGCCGTCGAGCATGAAGAGCTGCGGGCCGCGGCCGATGAATCCCGAATAGGCACCCGCCGAATCGGCGACACGGTCGGGGCCTTGGGTCAGGGCGCGGTCGAGCCGGGCGCCGGCGTAGCCGTCGAGCACGGCCGACAGCACCACCAGCGCCCAGGCATCGCTGTTCGCGTCGATGTTGGCGAGCTGCGGTATGCGAAAGGCCAGCGACACATACGCCTGCTCGGCCGGTGCCTTCAGTTCGATGCGGCGGATGCCGCGCTGCGCCGGCTCGGTGCGCGGCTTGCGCACTGGCACGGCGCGAGAGGGAATGCGGCCGTAGTACTTCTCGGCCATGGCGCGCACCTGGGCCACGTCGACATCGCCAGCCACCACGAGCACGGCGTTGGCGGGCACGTACCAGCGCTTGAGGAAGGCGCGTGCGTCCTCGGGCGTCATGGCGTCGAGGTCGCTCATCCAGCCGACCACGGGGCGGTGGTAAGGCGAGGCGGTGAAGACGGCGGCGTTCTGCTGCTCGCCGAGCAGCGCGCGCGGCTGGTCTTCGGTGCGCAGGCGGCGCTCTTCCTTGACGACCTCGATCTCGCGCTTGAACTCGTCGTCGGGCCACTGGTTGTTGGCGAAGCGGTCCGATTCGAGCTTCATCACCTGCTCGAGGCTGCCGACCGGGATCTGCTGGTAGTAGCCGGTGTAGTCGCGGGTGGTGAAGGCGTTTTCCTGGCCACCGAGGGCCGCCACGCGGCGCGAGAACTCGCCGGGCTTGATGTCCTTGGTGCCCTTGAACATCATGTGTTCGAGCGCATGCGCCACGCCCGAGGTGCCGTCGACCTCGTCCATCGAGCCCACGCGGACCCATACCATCTGCACCGCCGTGGGCGAGCGCCGGTCGGGCTGGACGATCAGCGTCATGCCGTTGGCAAGCGTGAGTTGCCGGGGGCCGGGCGCGGCTGCTGCTGCGGCGGCGGGAGTCGAATCAGTCTGGGCCTGCGCAGGCATGGCCCATGGCGCCAGAAGCGCCATCGCCAGCACCGCACCAGACGCAGCACGGCGTGGCGGGAGGTGTTTCATAGAATGGGTCGGATTGTAAAAAGCTCCCGATGTTCAGTTTCTTCAAGAAAAAACCGCCTGCCGAGACCCCCGATACGCCGGCTGCCAACCCGCCGGCCGCGCCGGCGCCCGCCCCGGAGCCCGCACCGGCACGCTCCGTGTTCTCGCCTTCGAGCTGGTTTGGTTCGAAGCCGGCGGCTGAAGAAGCGCCTCCTGCGCCCCCGCCTGCAACGCCACCCGTGCCGTCCCCGGCGCCTGCGCCCATTGCCGCGCCGCCGGTCGCGGCGGCGCCCGTACCGGTCCCCGCACCCGCACCGACTCCTGCGCCAGCGCCAGCGATCGAAGCCGCCGTCGCCACCGAGCGCAAGGGCTGGTTCGACAAGCTCAAGACCGGCCTGCGCAAGACCGGCACTGGCATCCAGGCCGTGTTCGTCAACGCGCAGATCGACGACGCGCTGTACGAAGAGCTCGAATCCGCCCTGCTGATGGCCGACACCGGCGTGAAGGCGACCGAGTACCTGCTCGACGACCTGCGCGGCCGCGTCAAGCGCCAGATGGCCACCGACGCGGCGCAGGTCAAGGTGCTGCTGGCCGAGGCCATCGCCGACCTGCTCCGTCCGCTCGAGAAACCACTGGTCATCGGCCGGTTCACGCCCACCGTCATCATGGTGGCCGGCGTCAACGGCGCGGGCAAGACCACCTCCATCGGCAAGCTCACCAAGCACCTGGCCGACGAAGGCGCCTCGGTGCTGCTGGCCGCGGCCGACACGTTCAGGGCGGCGGCGCGCGAGCAGCTGCTGGTCTGGGCCGACCGCAACACGGTCGAGATCGTCAGCAACGAGGGCGGCGACCCGTCGGCCGTGAGCTTCGATGCGGTGAACGCCGGCAAGGCGCGCGGCAAGGACGTGGTGCTCGTCGACACGGCCGGCCGGCTGCCGACGCAGCTGCACCTGATGGACGAGCTCAAGAAGATCAAGCGCGTCGTCACCAAGGCCGACGCCACGGCGCCGCACGAGGTGCTGCTCGTGATCGACGGCAACACCGGGCAGAACGCGCTCGCACAGGTCAAGGCCTTCGACGAGACACTGGGCCTGACTGGCCTCGTCGTGACCAAGCTCGATGGCACTGCGAAGGGCGGCGTGCTGTGCGCCATTGCGCGCGAACGGCCGATTCCGGTTTATTTCATCGGCGTGGGCGAGAAGCTCGAAGACCTCGAGACCTTCAACGCCCGCGAATTCGCGCAGGCGCTTCTCGGATAGAAAGGAAAAAGCGGCCCCTGCTTGCGCCGGGGCCGCTTTCGCTTTCTATTTTTTCTCTCCCTTGCTCCCTGACCGGCTGCTGGAGGTTCAGAGGCCGAACAGCGACACCGGAACGCACAGCGAGCCGGTTGCGCAGTTGAGCGGCTTGAAATAAAGCGTCTTGATCGCGCCGCTGGGCAGCCCGATGCCGCCGACCAGCCCGCCGCCCTTGGCGCCTTCGGTGTTGGCCTGCTGAATGAAGGCCGTGCTGCCGGGCTGGGGTTCCAGCGTGTAGAAGCTGAAGGTGGCCGACTGCGACAAGTCCTTCGCGTAGATCACGCCCCCGCCGTCGCCGAACAGGTACTCGGTGCGAGAGCGGAAGCCGCGCCCACCGCGCTCGTTGAGCTGGGCGAGGTAGGCGGTGTCGTTGCCGGCGATGTCGCCGATCTCGTAGGCATAGGTGGCGCCGGCGGCCGCATTCCTCTCGTAGATCGACACGGCACTGGGATCGCCCACGAGGAACGCGGGCGCCACGTTGTAGAAGCCCTCCGCGCCCTGCCCGTTGGCCTGGGCCAGGAACCCCGCCTTGTTCGCGGACAGCGGCTCGATCCGGTAGCTGAAGACGCCCGGCGCGCCGTTGTTCTTCCGATAAATGTAGAACTGGTCGCCGTTGATGATGTATGAACCCACCCACTGAAAACCGCGCGCGCCGACTTCATTGGCCTGGGTCAGGAAGGCGGCGTTGTTCGCTGTGATCGGATGGAGCTCGTAGCTGTAGGTGGTGTCGGCGTCGCGCACGTAGCCCTCGACCTGTTCGGCGGTGGTTGGGCTGGTCGTGAAGGCGAAGCCGCTCAGGAAGCGGAAACCGCGTGCGCCCTGCGCATTGAGGTTGGCGGCGAATGCCCCGCGGTCGCCTGCCAGCGGCAGTGCCTCATACATGAAGGTGCGCGTGGCCGGCACGGGAGCCGGCGCTGGCGGCGCGGGAGGCGGTGGTGCCGCAGGCGCAGGCGGTGGCGGGGGTGGCGTGCCGCCGTCACCGGGCGGCAGCGGAAATCCGCCGCCACCGCCACCGCCTCCACCACCACCGCATGCGACCAGGGCAAGTGTGCCCGCCACTGCAAGCGCGACCGCCGCTCGTTTGAATTTCATTGAAGAACCTCCGCTGTCGATTGTTCGAATTGCACCGCTGCGGCCGGGATTGGCATGCCGCAAGGGGACTCCATCGAAGGTAGGGCGAGAGGTTGACTCTCGCCAGTGCCGAAAGTCATTGCATTCGCGGGTCAGGTGCGCGAAGCGGCCTCAGTGCATGGCGATGGATTCAGGCGTCAGGGCGCAGCGGCTGCTTCGCCGTGACGAGCTCCGCCATGGCCTGGAGCAGCGATGCTGCGACCACCGGCTTGAACAAGACCGGCACCCTCGATTCGCGCACCCGCTGCAGCCGATCGGGCGAGGTTTCTCCTGTGATCAGCAGCAGCGGCACTCCGGCGCTGCCGCCCTGCCCCTGGCTCAATCGCAGGCCCGCGTCGAGCCCATCTGCACCGTCGGCCAGGCGGTAGTCGCACAGCAGGAGATCGAAGGGACGGCGCTCGCCGATCGCCTGCCGCAGGGCGGCGGCAGCGCCAGCCTCGTCCGCCACGGCATGGGCGTCGATGGCATGGGAACGCAGCAGGCCGGTCATGGCTTCGCGGATTTCGAGTTCGTCGTCCAGCAGCAGCACGCGGCTGGGCAGGACCGGCGCGGGGCTGCTGCGCTTCTCGGTGGTCGCTCCGGTCATGGCGGCCGGTGCCGGCACCCCTGCCACCGCGCGCTCCGCCGCACTCACGGCCGGCACCACCACGCGAAAGTGCGTGCCCCGCCCCAGCCGCGAACGCATCTGCACCGGATGCCGGAGCAGCAGCGACAGCCGCTGCACGATCGACAGCCCAATGCCGAGCCCCCGCGAGCGGTCGCGGCCCGGATTGTTGATCTGATAGAACTCCTCGAAGATCCGGCCGGACTGCTCGGGCGCGATGCCGATGCCGCTGTCGCGCACCTCGATCCACACCGCGTCGCCGCGCTCGCGGGCCGTGACGGTCACGCCGCCCCGTGCGGTGTACTTGAGCGCGTTGTCCATCAGGTTCGACAGCATGCGATGCAGCAGCTGCGGGTCGCTGTGCACCCACAGGCCGCTGGCGCGCACGCGCAGCTGCAGCTGCTTCTGTTCGGCCCGTGCCGCAAAGGTGTGATTGAGCGGCAGGAACAGCGCGTCGAGCTGCACCGGCTGCGGCACGGGCGTGATCACACCGGCGTCGAGGCGCGAGACGTCGAGCATGGTGTCGAGCGAAGCGCCCAGCGCGTTCACCGCGCGCATCAGGCGCTCGGCGTTGCGGCTTTCGGGGCGGCCGCGCAATTCGTTCTCGAGTGCGGCGCCGAACAGCGCGATGGCGTGCAGCGGCTGGCGCAGGTCATGGCTGGCGGCGCCGAGAAAGCGCGTTTTTTCTTCGCTCGCACGCTCGGTCGCGGCGATCTGCTCGCCGAGCCGCGCGGCCAGCGCCTCGTTCTCGAAGCGCAGCATGAGCGATTCGGTCAGGAGCTTGTGCTGGCCGATGCCCGCGCGCAGCGTCAGCAGCAGGTAGGCCGCGCCGGCCGCAGCCAGGAAAAGATGCAGGCCGTCGCCCTGCCACGCCAGCGCTGTGAGCAGGCCCAGCGACATGGGCAGCGTGTAGCCGAACAGCGCGGCCTTCAGCGGCCACAGCGACTGTGCGGCGCGAGAGCAACTGCCGACGACGACGGCCATCAGCAGCGAGGTCATCGGCAGGTTGTCGTACGGGACGATGAGCCAGGGCACCACCGCCGTGACCATGCTGACGAGTGTGACCATGCGCGAAATCTTGCGGGCCCAGTACGCGCTTTCGCGCGCGGGGCGCGAGGGGTTCCATCGTGGCGTGAAGAAGACGTAGACATCGACCATCAGCAGACCGGCCAGCCAGAACAGCAGGTTCGGGTTCTTCAGCTGCGAATAGATGATGGCGCCGAACACCACCACGAAGGCCATGTGGGTCAGCGTAGAAGTGCGGTAGGTGTCGTAGACCGAGGCGACGTGCTCGCGCAGCACGCGCTGGGCGAGAGCGTGGTCGGGGGGCGGGTCGTTCGGCGCGACGGGCTGCACGCTTAATGCAGGGTGCTGATCAACTGGGCGCGGGAACGCATGCCGAACAGCAGCAGGATGGTGGAGACATGGTTCTTCACCGTGCCCTCGCTCAGGTTTGCGAGCTGTGCGATTTCCTTGTTGGCCTTGCCTTCGAGCACCCATTGCAGCACCTGCATCTGCCGCGGCGTGAGCTCCCGCCAGGCGCTGGCGTGCGCGAATTCCGCATAACCGGCGAGCGATTTGGGCATTGGCGGGGGCGGCAGTTCCGCCGCGTCGGGCGAAGCTGGATCGAGCAGGCCACAGGCGCGGATGAAGCTCACCACCTCCTTCAGGTCGGCCGACTTCGGCAGGAAGGCGGCGGCGCCCAGCGCGAGCACGCCCTGCGCCAGCGCGCTGCTGCCGGTGCCCGAGAGCACCACGATGCGCGCGGCCGGAAAGCGCCGGCGGAACTCCGCCAGCCCGCTCAGGCCGTGCGTGTCGGGCAACGCGAGATCGAGCAGCACCAGGCCGATGGAGGCCTGGTGGGTTTCGTACAGCGCGATCGCATCGGCAGCGTTGGCAGCCTCGAAGACTTCGATGCTCGCGCCGGACGAGGCAGCCTGCGCCTGCACCAGCGCGCAGACGCCCAGACGCAGCAGGTCGTGGTCGTCCACGACAAGGATCGCCCCGGGTGCACGGGTGGAGGCGCCGGCCTCCGCGGCCGGTGACAGAGATGCGGATGGAGAGTCGAAGGACGGCACGTGCCGATCTTAGCGACGGGGCCTTTTGGCGACAGTGCACAAAGTCACGGCGTGCACGGCAGCCGTTGTCCTTGGCGCTACATTTTTTATAGCAATTTCATGGCGGGCGCCTTGCCATCGGGCTTTGCCGTGGGCACCATCGAATATCTCGCCGCATCCCACGGCGTCCCGGAGACCCGCCATGACGCACACCGCCGCCGCCCCCCTTGGATCGAGCGACCGCAAGGTCGACCGGCTGCTCGCCCATTACGAGGAGAGCCACCGCCATCCGACCAACGAACTGATCCATTTCGTGGCCATCCCGGCCATCATGCTGAGCATCGTCGGCTTGCTGTTCGCGCTCCATCCCTGGGTGGCCTACGGTTTCGTGGCCGCCAGCCTCGTCTACTACGCCTTGCTGCGCTCGCCGGCCTTCCTGCTGGCCATGCTCGCCCTGACCGCACTGGCCTTGGCGCTGGTGCATGCGATGGGCGGACTTGCATTGCCGATTTCAGCCGCTATCTTTGTGGTGGCCTGGATCTTCCAGTTCGTGGGCCACAAGATCGAGGGCAAGAAACCTTCGTTCTTCGAAGACCTCCAATATCTCTGGGTCGGACCGTTGTTCGTGCTGTCCAAGCTTTTCCTAAAGCTGGGGGTACGCTGGTAGCCCTGGTCTATCACGACGATAGAAATTCAAGGGAACCCTTGGTTTAGCACTCCCTCTAATCGAGTGCTAATATGGCCCACACAAAGGAGTTTCCCTGATGACAACGCTGTCTGGAGTCTCTGCCAACCAGCTGGCCGTCGCCAACCCATGGTCGATGGTTCCCCCGCTGGGCAACCTGGACGCCTACATTTCGGCCGCCAACCGCCTGCCGCTGCTCACGCTTGAAGAAGAGCAGGGCTTCGCACGCAAGCTGCGCGACCACAACGACCTCGAATCCGCCGGCGCGCTGGTGCTGTCGCATCTGCGCCTCGTGGTGTCCATTTCCCGCCAGTACCTGGGCTACGGGYTGCCGCACGGCGACCTGATCCAGGAAGGCAACGTCGGCCTCATGAAGGCCGTGAAGCGCTTCGACCCCGACCAGGGCGTCCGGCTCGTGAGCTACGCCATGCACTGGATCAAGGCCGAGATCCACGAGTACATCCTGAAGAACTGGCGCATGGTCAAGGTCGCGACGACCAAGGCCCAGCGCAAGCTGTTCTTCAACCTGCGCTCGATGAAGCAAGGCTTCAAGGCCGACTCGGCCGCGGCCGACAACGGCACGCACCGCGAGACGCTGAGCCCCGACGAGGTGTCGCAGATGGCGACCCGGCTGAACGTCAAGCCCGAGGAAGTGCTCGAGATGGAAACCCGCCTGTCGGGCGGCGACGTCATGCTCGATCCGGGCCCCTCCGACGACGGCGACGAAGCCTTCGGCCCGATCGCCTATTTGGCCGACGCCACGCAGGAACCCACCGCACTGCTCGAATCGCAGCAGCGCGACCGCCTGTCGAGCGACGGCATCGCCACCGCACTCGAAGCGCTGGACGACCGCAGCCGCCGCATCGTGGAAGAGCGCTGGCTCAAGGTCAACGACGACGGCTCGGGCGGCATGACGCTGCACGACCTGGCCGCGGTGTACGGCGTGAGTGCCGAGCGCATCCGCCAGATCGAGGTCGCGGCCATGAAGAAGATGAAGAAGGCGCTCGCGGACTACGCGTAAGCCTTGTCCCTTCAGAAGAAAGCCCGGCATTCCCGGGCTTTCTTCATTTGGAGAGCGTTCGCAGCGCCCGCTTCGCGATGTAGCGGGTTTCGGCCGTGTCCGACTCTGCCACCCACCGCGCGCAGAGCTTGTCGACCCACTCGCCCTGGCTCTTGCTTGCGTCGTTGAGCCAGTTGGCGACCGAGTTCTGCACGTAGCGGCTGGAGTCGGCGCGCAGCGGCTCGATCAGCGGCAAGGCCCGCCACGGCTCGGTCTTGAGCGCATCGATCTGCGCGCACCACACGCCGCGCGGCCGCGTGAGTTCGCTCGCAAAGCGGCGGATGTTGGGGTCGGCATCGGAGACCCACGGCTGCAGCAGCGCAAGCGCTTCGTCGAGCGACGCGATGACCTCGTCGCGCACCGCCATCCAGGCGATCTCGCGCACGCCGAAATGCGGATCGGCGGCGAAGCGGCGCACCGCCTCCAGCTGCGCCGCCAGCGGCAGGCCCGACAACGCGACCCATTGCGCGGCCCAGCAGCGGGCCACGTCGCTCGCGTGCGTGGCCAGCCGGTGCGCGACAGCGTCACGCTCGCCGTGCAGTGCCGCCATGTCGTAGAGCGCACGCGCGATGTGCCCGTGCCGCTGCATGGGCTTGAAAGCGCTCAGCATCGCGAGTGTGTCGACCAGCCGCTCGCCCTGCGCGTCGAGCCCGATGTGCCCCGCCACGCTGCGCGCCAGCCGGGGCAGCTCCAGCGCCATGAATTCGTTGAGGTTGACGGTTTCGAGCAGCCCGTCGTTGAGTGCGCTGAGCACCTCGGGCGGGATCAGCGCGATGCGGAAGGCGCCCTTGCGCCCTTTCAGGTGCTCGACCGAGTCCACGGCGGCCAACAAGCGGTCTTCCTCAGGAAGCCAGCAGCGTCTTCAGGTCCGACACCATCGACGGCACGCCCGCGCCATAACGCGCATAGAGCCGCAGCCGCCCCTGCGTGTCGTAGACATAGCTGGCGGCCGAGTGGTCCATCGAATAGCTGGTGGGCGTCTTGCCGTCGACCTTCTTGTAGTAGACCTTGTAGTCCTTCGCGACAGCGGCCAGCTCGTCGGGCGTGGGGATCAGCGCGACGAAGCTCGGGTCGAACGCGCCCATGTAGGCCTTGAGCACCTCTGCCGTGTCGCGCGCCGGATCGACCGTGACGAACAGCACCTGCAGCCTGTCGCCGTCCTTGCCGAGCTGCTGCTTGACCTGCGCCATCTCGGTCATGGTGGTCGGGCAGACGTCGGGGCATTGCGCATAGCCGAAGAACAGCACGACCACCTTGCCCTTGAAGTCGGCCATGGTGCGGACCTTGCCGTCGGCGTCCTTCAGCGAGAAGTCCTTGGCGTAGTCCGCGCCTGTGATGTCGACGGCGTTGAAGTTCTGCCGGGCCTCGCCGCAGCCCGCAAGGCCCAGGCCCAGGGCAGCGGCCACGCCCACCCAGCCGGCGCCCGTGGCCATCAGTCGAAGAGCGTTGCGCTTGTTCATGAAGACTTGGTCAGTGAAGGTAGTGATCGACGAGCAGCGCCAGGAACAGCACGCTCAGGTGGATCAGCGAGAAGCGGAAGGTCTTGCGCGCCAGCGCGTCGGAATAGTTGCGCCACAACGCGAACGCATAACCGGTGAAGCCGGCGCTCACCGCGACGGCCACCGCCAGGTAGAGCCAGCCGCTCATGCCGTAGATGAAGGGCATCATGCAGGCCGCGAACAGAATGAAGGTGTACAGCAGCACCTGCAGCCGCGTGAACTCGTTGCCATGCGTGACCGGCAGCATCGGCAGGCCGGCCTTGCGGTAGTCCTCCACGCGGTAGARCGCCAGCGCCCAGAAGTGTGGCGGCGTCCACAGGAAGATGATGAGGAAAAGAATCCAGGCCCCGGGGTCCAGGGAGCCCGTCATCGCGGCCCAGCCCAGCACCGGCGGCATCGCGCCCGACGCGCCGCCGATCACGATGTTCTGTGGCGTCAGCGGCTTGAGGATCACGGTGTAGATCACCGCGTAGCCGACGAAGGTGGCGAAGGTGAGCCACATGGTGAGCGGATTGACCGTGAACCACAGCAGCGCCGAACCCGCCGCGCACAGCAGCGCCGAGAAAACCAGCGCCTGCCTGTTGCTGAGTTCGCCGCGCGCCGTGGGACGCCACGCGGTGCGCTTCATCTTGGCGTCGATGCCCTTCTCGACGAGGCAATTGAACGCGGCAGCGGCACCGGCCACCAGCCAGATGCCGATGCAGGCCAGCACCGCGCGCTGCACGTCGGCCCACGAAGGCAGACCGGGGACGGCCAGCACCATGCCGATCAGCGCGCAGAACACGATCAGCTGCACCACGCGCGGCTTGGTCAGCGCGTAGAACTGGCGCAGCACGTTCGCGGTGCTGGTTTGCTGAACGGGGATCGGGGTGCTCACGCGGCGGCCTTCCTCTGGCTATTGTTGTTGGCGGACGCATTGTCACCGGCACGCACGATCAGCGCCGCGGGATCGCGCCGGCTCTCGCACAGCGCCCAGGTGAGCACCACGGCGAGCGCAGCGGCGCCGCCGGTGTGCAGCACCGCCGCGGCCAGCGGCCAGCCCAGCAGCACGTTGCCAAGACCCGTGGCGAGCTGAAGCAGCGCCAGCCCCGCGAGCCAGCGCGCCTGCGGACGCAACGCCGCGATGCGGCGCAGGTGCCATGCGAGCACGCCGAGCGCGACGAACACCGCATAGGCCATCAACCGATGCGCATAGTGGATGGCGGTGAGCGCGGAAAAATCGAGCGGCTGGCCCTCGCCGGTCACACCGAGATGGCGCCAGATCTCGAAGCCCTGCGCGAAGTTCATGGCCGGCCACCAGCTGTCCTGGCAGATGGGGAACTGCGTGCAGGCCAGCACCGCATAGTTGGTGCTGACCCAGCCGCCGAGCGCGATCTGAAGCCCCAGCAGCACGGTGGTCGCAATGAGCCCGTTGCGCAGTGCAGGCGCTACGGCGGTGGGCAGCCGCTGCGCAGCCGTCTGCCGGTAGTGCACGGCCTGGATGCAGAGCAGCGCCAGCAACACCACGGCACCGAGCAGATGCAGCGTGACGATGGCGGGGAAGAGCTTCCAAGTCACTGTGAGTGCGCCGAAGGCGCCCTGCAGGCAGACCCAAACCAGGGTAAATGCCGGCCACCACGCGCTGAGCGTGGCGTGGTGCTCGCCGTCTTTCGACGGCGGCGGCGCGCGGCGCTGGCGGCGGCGCGCGATCCAGGTGGCACCCGCGAGCGTGAGGATCAGCACGCCGACACCCGTTGCCAGATAGCGGTGGACCATCTCCACCCATGCCTTGCTGTGCGTGACGGGGCCGGTCGGCTGCGCGGCCTGCGCCATCGCGATCTCATGGCGCGCGCCGGCCGGGCTGGCGTTGCCGTAGCAGCCGGGCCAATCGGGGCAGCCCAGGCCGGAGTCGGTGAGCCGCGTGAAGGCGCCGAACAGCGTGAGATCGAAGGTGAGGAACAGCGTGAGCACGGTCAGCGCATGCAGCCGCCGCGCCGGGCCTGCACCCGCGTTGCGCCGCCAGACCCACACCAGCGGGCCAAGCGCGATCAGGACGCCCGCGGCCATGAGCCAGGCGATGGGCGTCAGATCGTAGAGCGAGGTGGTCGTGTCCATGGGCAAGTCGGAGGCGGTCAGCGGCCCGGTTCGTCCCACGACGCCGAGGCGCGCAGCAGGCGGTCGAGGTCGCGCTTGGCGCGGCTGGCACCGGCCGCGTCCATGCGGGCGGGGAACCGCATCATCCAGTTGCCCATCGGATCGACCACGTAGAGGTGTTCGGCCAGCGAGTGGCCCGGCATGGGAGCAAGCCACTTGGCCAGCTGGTCGGCCGGCACGCGCAGCACCGTCGCGCCATGCAGGCCGTTGTTCAGGCGCTCGGGCACGGGCGCGGCGTCGCTCACGAGCCAGACACGGTCCATGCGGTCTTTCTCGCGGCCCAGGCTCTCGCGCAGCTGGCGCTGCAGGTAGAGCTGCTGCTCGCAAAGCGCATCGCAGGCTGCATCGGCCACGGCCACCAGCAGCCACTGGCCCTTGAGCGTGGCGATGTCCACCGGCGCACCATTGCGGTCGGTGGCCGTCAGCTTCGGCAGCTCGCGCTGCGGCTCGACCAGTTCGCCGTAGACGCTGCGGCCTTCGGGCCGGATCACGTAGTAGGTGAAGTACGAGGCAATGACGGGCGCCGCGCACATCAGCATCACGGCGATCATCTTCCAGCGCCCCATGACCGTGCGCCGGCCTTCCGCGCCGTCGAGCGCCTGGTTGGGCGACGGCATCGAATGCACCGTCAGGCCCAGCGGCTCGTCAGAAGCGGCCATCGCGCGCGCGGCGCCTCGAGCGGCGGAGGGGTGTGATGAATTGGAACCAGACATAGAGGATGACGACGAGGGCCGACAGGCCGAACCACTGGAATGCGTAACCGTAGTGCCTCTCCAGGCCCAGCGCCGGGGCCGGCCAGTCGCGCTGCAGGCCCTCGGAGGCCGGTCCGCTCTGTTGCAGCGACACGTCGGTGCGCAGCGGCAGCTTGGTTTCGGCGCGGAAGGCTTCCAGGTCGAGATTTTGCCGGATGGGCGAATACCCCTCGGCGGCCGATGCCGGAGCGGCCGGTGCGGAGGCCGCCGGGGCAGGCGCCGAAGCAGCCGCGGCCGGTGCGGATGCGGATGCGGGGGTGCCCAATTCCAGCAGATGGCTCGGCGGCGGCTCGACCAGGCCCGTGACCTCGACGATGCCGGCGGGCGTCTCGACCGCGCCCAGCCGCGTGCGGTCGACGAAATTTCGCTGGATCCAGCCGCGTTGCACCATCACCGTCTGTTCGGTGCCTTCCAGGGCGAAGGGCGTCAGCACGTAGAAGCCTGGCGTGCCGTGCATCTGGCGGTTGTCGAGAAATACGGTCTGCGGCGTCAGCCACAGGCCGCGCAGGCGCACCGGGCGATGCATCGCGTAGGAGGGCTTCTCCATCGCCAGGAACTCGGCCTGAGTCAGCGCCGGCTTCAGCTTCTGGGCCTCGATGTCGGCCTGCAGCGCTTCTTTCTGCGCGGCGCGCGACAACTGCCAGCGGCCCAGTGAAACGGTGGCTGCCACCGTCAGCACGGCAGCGATGGTGATGAGCCAGAAACGGCCCGGCCGGCGCCGGTCTTCGGAATACAGGGGTTCAGGAGTCACTGGAGGGAACGGGGCGTGCGGCCGATAATGTGGGTCATGAAATATTTCGTCGCCCTGGTGTTCCTGGGCATCTTCGCGAGCCTCGCGTTTGCCCTGTTCTTCATGCTGAAGGACGGGCGCAATGGGCGCGCCAAGAGCGGCGGCATGGCGCGCGCGCTCACCGTTCGGATCGGCCTTTCGGTGTTTTTGTTCCTCTGCCTGCTGCTGGCCTGGAAACTCGGCTACATCCAGCCCACCGGGCTCCCAGTCGGCAAGTAGATGGTGCTCGTTCCACGAGAACCATGAAAAAGGCGCCTTGCGGCGCCTTTTTTCTGGAATGCCGGGACGAGGTTCTTCGCTCAAAGCCAATAGACCAGCATGTAGAGGCCGAGCCAGACCACGTCCACGAAGTGCCAGTACCAGGCCGCGCCCTCGAAGCCGAAGTGACGTTCCGGCGTGAAGTGGCCCTTGCGCAGGCGCAGCGTGATGAACAGCAGCATCAGCATGCCGATGAACACGTGCAGGCCGTGGAAGCCGGTCAGCATGAAGAAGGTCGAACCGTAGGTGCCCGAGCTGAGCTTGAGGTTCAGCTCGGTGTACAGGTGGTGGTACTCGTAGCCCTGCACACTCAGGAAGATCAGGCCGAGCAGCACGGTAAGCCACATGAAGCGGATCGTCTGTGCGCGGTGGCCGGCACGCAATGCGTGGTGGGCAATGGTGAGCGTCACGCCCGAACTCAGCAGCAGCGCGGTGTTGATCGTCGGCAGCCAGAACGGGCCGACGGTCTGGAAGGGCTCGACGATGCCGGCCGGCGAGCCGGTGGCGCCGGCGGCGGCACTGGGCCACACGGCCTTGAAGTCGGGCCAGAGGATCGCGTTGTCCAGGCCGCCGAGCGACGGCAGCGCGTGGGTGCGGGCCCACCAAAGCGCCGTGAAGAACGCGCCGAAGAACATCACTTCCGAGAAGATGAACCAGCTCATGCTCCAGCGGAACGAGAGGTCGACCTTGTGGCCGTACTGGCCGCTCTCGCTTTCGCCGATGGCGGCGCGGAACCACACGAACAGCGTGCCGAGCCAGACCACCATGCCGGCCAGCAGGGACCATGCGCCCCACTCGTGGCCGTTGATCCATTGCGCGGCGCCCAGGATCACGAAGAACAGGCCGATCGCGGCCGAAACCGGATACGCCGATGGTCCGGGCACGAAGTAGTAGGGCGTGGTGCCGTGGGTGGTTGAACTCATATCAGCTCCTGGCTTTCTTTCTTCTCTCGATTCAATGGATTCTGCTTGTCGCGGGTTTCGCCGTCAGGCTGCTGCGACCACGTGGCGCACCAGCAGCACCAGCCCGACCACGAAGACGATCACGGCGACGAACGCCACCGCGATGATGTGCAGCGGATTCAGCTTGCCCAGGTCTTCCTGGTAGGCGCTGTTCTTGCGAACACCGAAGAACGACCAGCCCACCGCCTTCACCGTGTCCCACAGCGAAGCCTTCGGCCGGTTTGACGAGGGATCGGTCACGAGCGCGGCTCATCGGAAGTCCTGGAAACGGCGGCCACCGGTGCCGCAGGCGTCTTGCCGCCCACCTCGAAGAAGGTATACGACAGCGTGATGGTCTTCACGTCCTTGGAAATCTTGGGATCGATCACGAACGCAACCGGCCACTGCTTCTTCTCGCCCGGATCGAGCGTGTACTGGTTGAAGCAGAAGCACTCGAGCTTGTTGAAGTAGGGTGCAGCCTGCTGCGGCGCGTAGCTCGGGATGGCCTGTGCGGCCATGCGGCGGTTCTGCACGTTCTGGAATTCGTACATCACCGTGTTGAGCTGGCCGGGGTGCACCTGGATGGTCCGCTCCGCGGGCTTGAAGTCCCAGAGGCCGCCGCGCACGTTGGAGTCGAACTCGACCGTGATGGTGCGGGTCATGTCGACCTGCGTGTTGTCGGGCACGCGCACGTTCTTGCCGCCGCTGGCACCGCCCGGCACCTCGAGCTCGGAGAGCGCGAGGATGTTGATGCCGGTCATTTCGCAGATCGCGCGGTACATCGGCACCAGCGCATAGCCGAAGGCGAACATGCCGCAGGCCACGACGGCCAGCTTGCCGACCATGCGCACGTTGGCGCGGCGAACGCGTTGGCCGAGGCTCATGGTGCGTGCTGCTCCCGTTCGGTTGGCGGTCAGCGGCCGCTGAAGAAGACCATGCGGACGATGAAGCCGATGAAGAAGATCACCGCGATGGAGGCCAGCGTGAGCCCCATGCGTCGGTTGTTCTTTCTTTGTTCAGGCGTCGTCATCGTCGTGCGGCCCGTCAGCCGATCACCTTGGTGGCGGTCGCGTCGAGCTTGGGCGGGGTCTCGAAGGTGTGGAACGGCGCCGGCGACGGCACTTCCCACTCGAGGCCTTCAGCGGCTTCCCATGGCTTCTGCAAAGCCTTCTCACCCTTGCCGCGCATGGTGGGCAGCACGATGAAAAGGAAGAAATACAGCTGAGCGAAACCGAAGAAGAAGGCACCGACCGACGCCAGGGCGTTGAAGTCTGCGAACTGCATCGGGTAGTCGGCGTAGCGTCGCGGCATGCCGGCAAGGCCAAGGAAGTGCATCGGGAAGAAGGTCACATTGAACGAGATCAGCGACCACCAGAAGTGCACCTTGCCGCGCGTTTCGTTGTACATCACGCCGGTCCACTTGGGCACCCAGTAGTAGAAGCCCGAGAACATGGCGAACAGCGAGCCGGCCACCAGCACGTAGTGGAAGTGGGCCACCACGTAGTAGGTGTCCTGCAGCTGCGTGTCGATCGGTGCGACCGCGAGGATCAGGCCGGTGAAGCCACCCATCGTGAACACGAAGATGAAGCCGACGGCGAACAGCATGGGCGTCTCGAAGGTCATCGAGCCCTGCCACATCGTCGCGATCCAGTTGAAGATCTTCACCGCCGTGGGCACCGCGATGAGCATGGTCGCGTACATGAAGAACAGCTGGCCGGTGAGCGGCATGCCGGTCGTGAACATGTGGTGCGCCCACACGATGAACGACAGGATGGCGATCGACGAGGTGGCGTACACCATCGAGGCGTAGCCGAACAGGCGCTTGCGGGCGAAGGCCGGCACCACCTGGCTGATGATGCCGAAGGCCGGCAAGATCATGATGTAGACCTCGGGGTGGCCGAAGAACCAGAAGATGTGCTGGTACATCACCGGGTCGCCGCCGCCGGCGGGGTTGAAGAAGCTGGTGCCGAAGTGGCGGTCGGTCAGCGTCATCGTGATGGCGCCTGCGAGCACGGGCATCACCGCGATCAGCAGGTAGGCGGTGATGAGCCAGGTCCAGCAGAACATCGGCATCTTCATCAGCGTCATGCCGGGGGCGCGCATGTTGAGGATGGTCACGATGATGTTGATCGAGCCCATGATCGACGAGGCGCCCATGATGTGCATCGCGAAGATGCCGGCGTCCATCGAGGGGCCCATCTGCAGCGTGAGCGGTGCGTAGAGCGTCCAGCCGGCAGCGGGTGCGCCGCCGGGCATGAAGAACGAACCGACCAGCATCAGCGCCGCGGGAATCAGCAGCCAGAAGCTGAAGTTGTTCATGCGTGCGAACGCCATGTCGGAGGCGCCCACCTGCAGCGGGATCATCCAGTTCGCGAAGCCCACGAAGGCCGGCATGATGGCGCCGAACACCATGATCAGGCCGTGCATGGTGGTGAACTGGTTGAACAGCTCGGGGTTCACCAATTGCAGGCCGGGCTGGAACAGCTCGGCGCGGATCAGCAGCGCGAGCACGCCCCCCACCATCAGCATGGTGAAGCTGAACAGCAAGTAGAGCGTGCCGATGTCCTTGTGGTTGGTCGCGAAGACCCAGCGGCGCCAGCCGGTGGGCGCGTGGTGGTCGTGATGCTCGTCGTGTGCGTGGTCGCCGTGGGCGGCGTGACCGTGGGGGTCGAGGACTGCACTCATTTCGTTGTTCCTTGCAATTTCTTCGTCGCGGGACGCTGTCGCATCACTTGCCGCGCAGGGCCAGCACTTCGGCCGGCTGCACCAGCTGGCCGGTCTTGTTCGACCAGCTGTTCTTGGTGTACGTGGCCACGGCCGCGAGGTCGGTATCGCTCAGCTGCTTCCAGGACGGCATCGCGCCGTTGTTCTGGCCGTTGAGCAGCACATGCAGTTGTACCGAGTGGTCGGCATCGAGCACCTTCGGGTCGCCGTCGAGCGCCTTGATCGGGCCCGCGCCCTTGCCGTTGGCCTGGTGGCAAGCGGCGCAGTTGGCGGCATAGACCTTTTCGCCACGAACGAGCATGTCGGGCAGCGTCCAGACCTTGGTCGGGTCGTCGAGCTTGGCGGCGGCTTCCTTGCGCTTGGCGGCCACCCAGGTCGTGTAGTCGGCCGACGAGACCACCTTCACGTGGATCGGCATGTAGGCGTGTTCCTTGCCGCACAGTTCCTGGCACTGGCCGTAGTAGTCGCCCACGGTCTCGGCACGGAACCAGGTGTCGCGCACGAAGCCGGGAATCGCGTCCTGCTTCAAGCCCAGCTGCGGCACGGCGAAGGCGTGGATCACGTCGTTCGCGGTGGTGATGATGCGGACCTTCTTGTTGACCGGCACCACCAGCGGGTTGTCGACCTTCAGCAGGTAGTCGTCGGGCATCGCGCCCTTGGCGCCGGCGTCGGACATCGCGCGCTGCGAGCTGTCGAGCGTGGAGATGAAGGCCAGGCCCTCGCCTTCGCCGTTCAGGTAGTCGTAGCCCCACTTCCATTGATAGCCGGTGGTCTTGATCGTGAGGTCGGCGTTGGTGGTGTCCTTCTGGGCCACCAGCACCTTGGTGGCGGGCAGCGCCATGACGATCACGATGAGGAAGGGCACGATGGTCCAGATGACCTCGACCACCACCGATTCATGGAAGTTGGCCGCCTTGTGGCCGACCGACTTGCGGTGCTTCCAGATCGAATAGAACATGACCGCGAACACGGCGACGAAGATGACCGTGCACAGGATCATCATGATCGTGTGGAGCAGATGCTGCTCCTGCGCGATCTTGGTCACGCCGACCGGAAGATTCAACTGGCGAACCGAAGGGCCGCCGGGCAGATCGTTGACTGCGTGCGCCGCGCTGCTGAAAGCCGCGCCGGCCGCCAGCAACAGATTCGCCGGCCTGTACTTATTGCGCCAAATGCTCTTCATCGTGTTCACGTTTCTTCAATTTATCGACAACCCAACCGTGCAGCACTGCGCGAGCCCCCTCAGGCGCCACGCAACGCCATGCGAATCTCGCGGGCCAAAGCCGCACGCAACTCCGGGCGTACATAGCGCCCCACCCTGACCGATCGACCCTGCCCCGAGACCTCGATCAGCGAGCGATCGCCGGTCTGCGGTTCGATCCGCACCTGGTGCGGAAGAAATTCCGTGCGTTCGTAGTGCCCGCCGTTCTCGAGCTCCACGACGAGCCGCCCCTCCTGCAGCGCGATCTTCTCGCCGTCGGTCGCATGCCGTGCGTAGACCATGAACGCAAACCCGACAGCGGCCAGCTCGAGCCAGGCAAAAGGCAGCACCAGCGGCGCACCGTGCAGCCAGAACAGGGTGCCGGTGCCGAGCGATACCACGCACAGCGAGGCGTAGAGCCAGCCCAGCTGGCTCGGCGTCACCGAGCAGTTCCGCCTCAGGAACCAGTGGATGCTCTGGCCTGAAACGGTGGCAAATCGAAACACGGAATTCGACACGGGCGAGTTCAGCAAATCGGTGCGTCGATGGTCGCCCAATCCCTCGTACACCTTCGTACAAACAGGATCCGACACCCGTCGATCGCGGGACAATACCCGCGGGTTCCACGCAACGGCGGATTGTAGCGGGTAGATATCTGCGCCCGCGTTGCGTAGAGGACGCCTACGGGTCACTACTAACTAGGCAAAAAGGCCCGTATCAGGCACCCGGGCGGCCGCGCTGGAGCATCGAGCGCATCTCGCGCAGCGACACCGCGCTTTCGGCCGACAGCGACACGCGCGGCACCGGCTTGAACGCGTGGCCGTAGATGACCTCGAAGGTCAGCGCGATGCGCCCGCCGCCCTCTTCGGCCGGGGCGAGTTCGGGCAACGCCTTCTTCAGCGACCGGTGCCAGGCCTTGCCGCGCAGCGCCGGGAAGCGCGCCGGGTGCAGGTTGCGGCCCAGCGTGCGCAGCTCGGCCAGCGCCGCCTCGGGCGTGGCCCAGGTCAGCACGATGCGCTCCATGTCCATCACCGGTTCGGCGAAGCCGGCGTGCACCAGCATGTCGCCCCAGTCGTGCATGTCGGTGAACTCGTGGCCCGCGGCCGGCCAGCCGAGCCGGGCATGCAGCGCGCGCAGCTCGCGCACGGTGTCGGGCCCGAGGCAAGAGAACATCAGGAAGCCGTCGGTCGCCACCAGCTTGTGCCAGTGCGCAATCAGCGCTTCCGGGTCGGCCGCCATGTGCAGCGACATGTTGGCCCATAGCAGGTCGACGCCGTCTTCGGGCGGCGCGTCGAAGCGCGCCTTGCCGGCCTGCCAGCGGCGCGCGCTCCACCATGGGGCGGCCAGCGCCTGGCCGGTGGCGGCCGCGAGCGCGGGCTCCGGCTCGATCACGAAGGAAGCCGCGTCCTTGTAGCGGCGGGCGACGAGTTCATGCGCCTCGAGGCCGCTGCGCAACGGTGCCCAGTCGGCCCATGTGCGGGGCTGGGCCTTGATCCATTGCAGCCGGTCTTCCATCCGGCGGCCGATTTCCTCGTGCAGCCAGGGGGAGCCGTCGGCAGGCGCGAGTTGGCGCCAGCGGGCGGCCGCCGTGGCATCGATGGTCGGCGGTCGTCGTGAGGGGTCGGTGGCCATGGGGCCGTGAGTATATTGAGGCCATGTCCAGCCATCGGGCCTTGTGGCCTTTCATGCCTTTCACCTCGCTGCTCGCACGGCTGCCCAGCCAGTGCGCGGTCTGCCGCGCCTGGCCGTCTCGCCCGGTGTGCGATGCCTGCGTGGCCCGCTTCGCACCGCCGACGGCGCGCTGCTGCAGTTGCGCCCTGCCCGTGCCCGAAGGCGTGAGTCGCTGCGGCGACTGCGTGACGCACCCGCCGCCGCTGGACGCCTGCCTCGCGGCCTGCACCTACGCATGGCCGTGGCCGGACGCCATTACGGCATTCAAGTTCCGGGGCGAGGCCGGCTGGGCCGGCCCGTTCGCCACGCTGCTGCGCAGCACGCCCTGGGTGGAGCCGGCGCTGGAGGCTTGCGACAGCGTGCTGCCGATGCCGCTGGCGCCGGGCCGGTTGCGCGAACGCGGCTTCAATCAGGCGCACGAGTTGGCGCGGCGGCTGTCGCCTGCCAAGACCGACGCCACCCTGCTTCTGCGCACCCGCGAGACGCCCGCACAGAGCGGCCTTTCGCGCGCCGACCGGCTGCACAACCTGCGCGGCGCCTTCGCCGTGGAACCGCTGCGCGCCGAGAAGCTGCGCGGCCAGCGCCTCGTGCTGGTGGACGACGTGATGACCAGCGGCGCCTCGCTGTTCGCGGCCGCCGAAGTGCTGCGGCTGGCGGGCGCGGCCCATATTACGGCCGTCGTGCTGGCCCGGACCGATCCGCCGCGCTGAACCTCCGAGGCGGCCCGCCGACAATCGGCGCATGTTCCATATCGTCCTGGTCCACCCCGAAATCCCGCCGAACACCGGCAACGTGATCCGGCTCGCCGCCAACACCGGCTGCACGCTGCACCTGGTCGAGCCGCTCGGCTTTTCGATGGACGACCGCCTGCTGCGCCGCGCAGGGCTCGACTACCACGAGTACGCCGAAGTGAAGCGCCACGCCGACTGGCAGGCGCTGCTCGCCACGGAGCAACCGGCCGCCGACCGCATGTTCGCCCTCACCACGCGCGGCACGCGGCCCGTGCACGACGTGCGCTTCCAGCCCGGGGACTGGCTGGTGTTCGGCTCGGAGACCAGCGGCCTGCCGCCCGTCGTGCGCGACGGCTTCGCCGAGCCGCAGCGCCTGCGGCTGCCGATGCGCGAGGGCCAGCGCAGCCTGAATCTCTCGAATGCAGTGGCGGTGACGGTGTTCGAGGCCTGGCGGCAGAACGGCTTCGGCTGAAACGAAAAAAGCCCGACGCCTCAGCGGTAGCGGCGCACCACCGACTCGGCCACGCACGCCGGCTTGGCGGCGCCCTCGAGCTCGATGGTGACTTCCCAGGTCATCTGGAAGCCGTCGTCGGCGATCGGCTCCGAACTCAGCAGCTTCATGCGGGCGCGCAGCCTCTTGCCCACCGGCACCGGCGACATGAAGCGAACCCGGTTCATGCCGTAGTTCACGCCCATGCGCGACTCGACCACGTCGATCGCCGTCTCGAAAAAGCGCGGCAGCAGCGACAGCGTGAGGAAACCATGGGCGATCGGTCCGCCGAAGGGGCCGGCCTTGGCCCGCTCGACATCGATATGGATCCACTGGTGGTCGCCCGTCGCCTCGGCGAACTGGTTGACCTGCTCCTGCGTGATGGTGATCCAGTCGCTCACGGCGACCTCCTGGCCAACGCAGGCGGCGAGATCCTGAAGGGTCTGGAATGTCTTTTTGGTCATGCGGGCATTCTGGCGTGCGGGGTGTACGCCCGGCTGTCGGGCTCGCGACAACCGGGCTCAGGGAAAACCGGGAGCCTGGACTAGGTGTCGAGCCATTCGCGGATCGGCTGCCACTGCTCCAGGTCGCGCTGCACGCGGCCGGGCGCGATGTCGAACAGCGTGAGTCCGCGCGCCGCGAGCTGCACGTAGTTCTGCGTGTCGCGCAGTTCGCCGATCACCGGCACGCCGAGCCCGGCGATGAACTCGTGGAGCCGGTCGGCCGCCAGCGTGCGGGCGTTCACGCGCATGCCGACGAGGCCGATCTTCGTCTTTTCGGCGCGGCGGTCTTCCAACAGCCGGTCGAGGAAGTCGCGCGTCGCGTAGATGTCGAAGATGCTCGGCTGCAGCGGCACGATCACCCGGTCGGCCAGCGCCAGCACTTCCTTGAAGCGCCAGCCGTGCAGGCCGGCCGGCGTGTCGAGCACCGCGTGCGTGGTGCCGCGCGGCGGCCGCACCACCGTGCTGTCGCCGATGGCCTCCCAGGTGGCGATGGGCCGGGCCATCGGCGGACGCAGGCCCAGCCAGAGCCGCGAGGATTGCTGGCGATCCACGTCGCCCAGCATCACGGCATGGCCGTGGCTTGCGAAGTAGCCCGCGACGTTGGTCGCGATCGTCGACTTGCCTACGCCACCCTTGGGATTGGCGACCAGAACCACCGGCATAAAAGCTCTCCTCCGGAACAGGGACAGCGGGAATGGTAGCCGCCGGCGCCCTTTCGCCCGGCGAACCGGCCTTGACTGCGCTATGTTCGCGGGATGACGACAACAACATCCACGGGAAATTCCGGCGGCATCTACGTGCTCGCGGCCCACCCGCACTGGCGCGACTCGCGCGTCAACCGCCGCATGCTCGCCGCCGCGCGGGCCGTGCCGGGCATCGACGTCAACGACCTCTACGGCAGCTACCCCGACTTCGCCATCGACGTCGAAGCCGAGCAGGCCCGGCTCGCCAAGGCCGACCTGGTGGTGCTGGTGCACCCGATCCAGTGGTACTCGATGCCAGCGCTGCAAAAACTCTGGGTCGACGACGTGCTCGGCTACGGCTGGGCCTACGGCCCCGGCGGCACGGCGCTGCAGGGCAAGGACCTCTGGCTGGTCGCCACCACCGGCAGCCCCGAAGCCGCGTACCACCCCCAGAACTACCACCGCTATTTCTTCGACGCCTTCCTGCCGCCCTACGAGCAGACCGCCGCGCTGTGCGGCATGCGCTTCCTGCCGCCGCTGATCTTCTACGGCGCGCGCAGCGCCGGCGAGGCGGACGTGGCGTCGCACGTCGCAACCTTTGCCCAGCGCCTCGGCAGCTACCCCGACTGGCCCGAGATCGAGGAGATCGACGCCTGCGTGGCCTGCCCCGTGCCCGAGAGCGACCGGCCAGCCGACACCAACGACATCGGCCAGGTGGTCTCCAGCGCCCTCCAGGCTGCCATGGCCCACGGCCTCGCGGCCACGGCCGCAGACAACGGCAAGGCGGCCTGAATGGAACACGCACCCGCCTGGCTGACCAACAGCCTGATCTACCTTGGCGCCGCCGTGCTGGTGGTGCCGCTGTCGAAGGCCCTGGGCCTCGGCTCGATCATCGGCTACCTCGTGGCCGGCATCGCCATCGGCCCCTGGGGACTGGGCCTCGTGTCCAGCGTCGAGGACGTGCTGCACTTCGCCGAGTTCGGCGTGGTGCTGATGCTGTTCCTCGTGGGCCTCGAACTCGAACCCAGGCGCCTGTGGAACCTGCGCCGCCCCATCTTCGGCTGGGGCGCCGCGCAGGTGCTGAGCTGCGCGACGGTGCTGTTCGCCGCGGGCTGGGCCGTGGGCGCCGAATGGCGCGTGGCGCTGGTGGCAGCGCTGGGCCTCGCCTTGTCGTCCACCGCCATTGCGCTGCAGGTGTTCGGCGAGCGCAACCTGCTGAAGACGCCCAGCGGCCAGGCCGGCTTCTCGATCCTGCTGTTCCAGGACGTGGCCGCGATTCCGATCCTCGCACTGCTGCCGCTGCTCGCGGGCGCCACCACGGCCGAGCAGTCCATCACCGGCCTCGAACGCGCGCTGGAAGCCGCGAAGATCATCGGCGTGATCGGCGGCATCATCCTCGGTGGCCGGCTGCTGCTGCGTCCCATCCTGCGCTGGATCGCGCGCAGCGACACGCCCGAGATCTTCACCGCCGCCGCGCTGCTGCTGGTGGTGGCCATCGCCGCGCTGATGCAGGCAGTCGGCCTGTCGATGGCGCTCGGCGCGTTCCTCGCCGGCGTGCTGCTGGCCGAGAGCGAATACCGGCGCGAGCTCGAGACCGACATCGAGCCCTTCAAGGGCCTGCTGCTGGGCCTGTTCTTCATCGCCGTGGGCATGTCGATCAACTTCGGCGTGCTGATCGCGAGCCCCTGGGTCATGGCGATGCTGGTGGTCGGTTTCATGGCCGTCAAGCTGGTGGTGATCTACGCGCTCGCCAAGGCCATGGGCATTGCCTACCAGGAGCGCCCGGTGTTCACGCTGCTGCTGGCGCAGGGCGGCGAGTTCGCGTTCGTGGTGTTCCAGGCCGCGGGGCCCGACGTGCTGCCGCCCGAGATCACCTCGCTGCTGATCGGCGCGGTCGCGCTGTCGATGCTGCTGTCGCCGCTGCTGCTGGTGCTGCTCGACAAGTTCGTGCTGCCGCGCTACAGCCGCAACGGCGGCACCCAGCTGGAAGAGATTTCGGAGCAGCAGGACGCCAAGGTGCTGATCTGCGGCTTCGGCCGATACGGCCAGATCGTCGGCCGCATGCTGATGTCGCAAGGCCTGCGCGTGACAGTGCTCGACCACGACGCCGACACCGTCGAAGGCTTGCGCCAGTTCGGCTTTCGCGTGTTCTACGGCAATGCCACGCGGCTCGACCTGCTGCGCACCGCAGGCGCCGGCTCGGCCAAGGCCATCGTGGTGGCGGTGGACGACATCGAGCAGTCGCTCGAAATCGTCGACCTGGTGAAGGAGAACTTCCCGCAGGCGCGCATCATCGCGCGGGCTCGCAACGTGACGCACCTGTTCCAGCTGCGCGACCGTGGCGTGATGGACGTGGAGCGCGAGGTGTTCGAGTCATCGCTGCGCAGCGCCCGCACCACGCTCGAAGCACTGGGCTGGCCGGCGCATGAAGCGCGCGAGTCGGCCATGCGCTTTCGCCGCCGGAATATCAAGCTCAGCGACGAGATCTATCCGCACTACAAGGACCGCGCCAAGCTGATCGCGGCCAACAAGGCGGGCCGCCAGCAGTTCGAGGAACAGATGGCGCGCGAGCGCGAGGAGCGACAGCGGCGCTCGGGGCGCGACTGGGATCGGATCGACGAAAACGAGGCAACGAAGGAAGAGGCGGACGCGTAGCGCCCCTCCGCTCGCGCCTTCAGGGGGCCCCGGCATCACGTCGGGCGTGGACCTGCCGCCCCAGCCAAGAAGAGCGGGACGCCATATCGATTTCCATCAGGGTTTCCCCTCAGCAAGCTCCAATCCATCATTCAGTACACTGATTGTCATATTCAGTGTGCTGAATGTCATGTCGCACTCAAAAAAACCTTCGTGCGACTGCGCTTGTATTTCCCTTCAGGAGACAACGATGAAACACGCCTTGCGCCGTGACCTGGACGAAGGTCCCATGAGCAGATTCCAATGGAGCGCGATCGCCATCTGCGTCACGCTCATCATGCTCGACGGCTTCGACGTGCTGGTGATGGCATTCACCGCCGCCAGCGTCTCGGCCGAATGGAAGCTCAGCGGCGCCCAGCTCGGCGTGTTGTTCAGTGCCGGTCTGTTTGGCATGGCCGCCGGTTCGCTGTTTCTCGCGCCCCTTGCCGACCGATTCGGGCGCCAGGCCATCATCCTCCTGTGCCTCGTCGTGATCGCGCTCGGCATGGGGCTTTCGGCGCTGGCGCAGAGCAGCACCCAACTGGCGGCCCTGCGCGCACTCACAGGGCTCGGCATCGGCGGAATGCTGGCCAGCGTCGGCGTCATCACTGCTGAATTCGCCTCGAACAAGTGGCGCAGCACGGCTGTCGCCTTGCAGGCGACGGGCTATCCCATCGGCGCGACGATCGGTGGCAGCATCGCCGCGGTGCTGCTCGAGGCCTACGGGTGGCGCTCGGTCTTCGTCTTCGGCGGCCTCGCCACGGTCGCCATGATTCCGCTGGTGCTCTGGCGGCTGCCGGAATCCGTCGACTTCCTCACTTCGAGGCGCCCGGCTGGCGCGCTGCAAAAGCTCAACGCCCTGCTGCGAAAAATGCAGCGCACCGAACTGGCCGAACTCCCGCCGCTCCCGGCCGTTGGCGAACGCCCTTCCAACACGATCCCGGGCCTGTTCAACGGCGGACTGGCCCGCTCGACGCTGCTGCTCTGGGCCGCATTCTTCCTGCTCATGTTCAGCTTCTACTTCGCGCTCAGCTGGACGCCGAAGCTGCTGGTTTCGGCGGGGCTCTCGGCCCGCCAGGGGATCACGGGCGGCGTGCTGCTGAACATCGGGGGCATCGTTGGCGGCAGCCTGTTCGGGCTGCTGGCCGCCCGGCTGGACCTCGGCCGGCTGACGGCTGCCAGCCTGACGATGACAGCCGTCGCCATGGCCGCCTTCGGCGCCTCGACTGGTCACCTCGGTGCGTCGTTCGCGATTGCCTTCCTGATCGGCGCATTCATCTTCGGCTCGATGGCCGGCCTCTATGCGTTCGCGCCGGTCATCTATCCGGCGGCAGTGCGCACGACCGGCATGGGCTGGGCCATCGGCATCGGCCGCATCGGTGCCATCCTCGCTCCGCTGATTGCCGGCATGCTGCTCGACGGCGGCTGGCAGGCACCGAAGCTGTACTACGCCTATGCGCTGCCGCTGATCGCGGCGATGGCGGCAGTGCTGGCGCTGCGCCAAAGCGCCGCGCGGCAATCCACAGGCGCCGTGATCAGTGCGCACTGAGCCGGTTTCTTTTTCTTTCCCGGAAATCTCAAGGAGACACACATGTTCCCGAAAAATGCCTGGTACGTGGCCTGCACCGCCAACGAAATCGACGACAAGCCGCTGGGCCGGATGATCTGCGGCGAGAAGCTCGTGCTGTACCGTGCGGCTGAGGGCAAGGCTGCGGCGCTGGAGGATTTCTGCCCGCATCGGGGTGCACCGCTCTCGCTCGGCTCGGTCGTCGAAGGCAAGCTCGTGTGCGGCTATCACGGCCTGGAGATGGGCTGCGACGGCAAGACGGTCGCCATGCCCGGCCAGCGCGTGCGTGGATTCCCCGCGATCCGGTCCTTCCCGGTGATCGAGCGCTATGGTTTTGTCTGGGTGTGGCCCGGCGACCCGGCCCTGGCCGACCCGGCCAAGCTGCATCACCTCGAGTGGGCCGAAAGCCCGGATTGGGCCTACGGCGGCGGCCTCTTCCATATCCAGTGCGACTACCGGCTCATGATCGACAACCTGATGGATCTGACGCACGAGACCTACGTGCACGCGACCAGCATCGGCCAGAAGGAAATCGACGAGACGCCGACCAAGACCGTCACCGAAGGCGACACCGTCACCACCGCCCGCCACATGGAAAACATCATGGCGCCCCCTTTCTGGCGCATGGCGCTGCGCGGCAACCACCTGGCCGACGACGTGCCGGTCGACCGCTGGCAAATCTGCCGTTTCACGCCGCCGAGCCACGTGCTGATCGAAGTCGGCGTCGCGCACGCCGGCAAGGGCGGCTATCACGCCGACCCGGCGCACAAGGTGTCGAGCATCGTGGTCGACTTCATCACCCCCGAAACGGAAACCTCGATCTGGTACTTCTGGGGCATGGCACGCAATTTTCAGCCGCACGACAAGGCGCTCACCGCATCGATCCGCGAGGGCCAGGGCAAGATCTTCAGCGAAGACCTCGAGATGCTCGAATCGCAGCAGCGCAACCTGCTCGCGCACCCGCAACGGCAGTTGCTCAAGCTCAACATCGATTCCGGCGGCGTGCAGTCGCGCCGTGTCATCGAACGCCTGATCGCACAGGAAGACGAAGCTTCCAGCAAGCAGGAGGTCGCAGAATGAACGCCTCCGAACTCAACGTGCGCGTTGCACGCAAGCACGTCGAAGCGCTGGACATCTGCACATTCGAACTGGTGCGGGAAGATGGAGGCGCCCTGCCGGCGTTCTCGGCCGGTTCGCACATCGACGTGCACATGCCGAACGGTGTCACGCGCCAGTACTCGCTGTGCAATGACCCGAGCGAGAGCCATCGTTATCTGATCGGCGTGCTGCGCGACCCGAACTCCCGCGGCGGATCGCAAACGATGCACGACCTCGTCAAGGAGGGCGACGCGCTTCGCATCAGCGCACCGAAGAACCACTTCCCGCTGGCGCACGGCGCCGCGCACAGCGTGCTGATTGCCGGCGGAATCGGTGTGACGCCCATTCTGTGCATGGCGGAGCGGCTGGCGGTCGCCAACGCGGCCTTTGAAATGCACTACTGCACGCGTTCGCAGGAACGCACCGCGTTTGTCGAGCGCATCGCGCGAGCGCCATTCGCTTCCCGGGTGCAATTTCACTTCGATGACGGGGATGAAACGCAGAAGTTGTCGCTTCCGGCCGTTGTCCAGGCTCCGAAGACGGGCGTTCATCTGTACGTGTGCGGGCCCAAGGGCTTCATGGACTGGGTGCTCGACGCTGCACGCGCCGCCGGCTGGCCGGTCGACCAGCTCCACTACGAATTCTTCTCGGCCGAGGTGGTCAAGTCGGACGCCGACGCAGCCTTCGAGGTCAAGCTCGCGAGCTCCGGCCGCATCGTTGCGGTGCCCAAGGACAAGACGGTGGTGCAGGCCCTTGCGGCGGCGGGTATCGAGGTCGCCACTTCGTGCGAGCAGGGCGTGTGCGGCACGTGCCTCACGCGCGTGCTCGAAGGCGAACCCGACCACAAGGACATGTATCTGACGCCCGAGGAACAGGCAGCCAACGATCAGTTCACGCCCTGCTGTTCGCGATCGCGTTCGCCGATCCTCGTGCTCGACCTGTAGGGCGCTTGGAGCGGGAGGGGCTCGGTAAGATCGCGGGCTTCTGCGCCGCCGAAGCCGATCTGTTTCTCCATCATGTCCCTCAGCAAGTCCAATACCGCCGCGATCGACATCAACGACCAGCCGGGTCACCTCATCCGGCGCGCCCATCAGATCGCAGTGTCGGTATTCCACGAGACGCTGGGGCGCGACGTCACGCCGGTGCAATATGCCGCGATGCGCGTCTTGCAGGACAAGCCGGGCATCGACCAGATCACCCTGGCCCAGCAGGTGGCCCTCGATACCTCCAGCGCTGCCGACATCGCCGCGCGCCTGGAAACGAAGGGATTGATCACCCGCAAGATGCTGGCGCGCGGACAGCGCGAGTTGCGCCTCACGACCGCCGGCGAGGATTTGCTTGCAGAGATGGTGCCCGCGATGGCACAGATGCAAGACACCCTCCTGGGCTCGCTGAGCGAGAAGGAGCGCGCAGATTTCATGGCGTTGCTCAGAAGGTTCGTCACCGTCAACAACGAGAAGAGCCGCGCGCCGATGCGCGCTTAATGCGGGCGGCGGGTCCCCTCTTCGGGATGGCGGGGTTGTCCACGAGCGCCGTGGTGGCTTCGCAAGCCGACTGTTGTAATCGGACATGGAACGCCGTGCGAACGCGTCGCCTCGGCACAATCACCCCATGCCCAGCGTCCAACCCATCAAGAAAAAGACAGCCCCTGCGGTCGCAGCCACCCCGGCGCCCATGACCGGGTCCGTGGACACCGCCTTCCTTCGCACGCTGGTGGGCTACAACGCGCGCCGCGCCTCGCTGGCCGTGATCGAGGTGTTCATGGAGCGCATGGCGGTGTACGGCCTGAAGGTGGTGGATTTCTCGGTGCTGTCGCTGATGGCGCACAACCCCGGCATCACCTCGCGCCAGCTGTGCGCCACGCTCGATGTGCTGCCGCCCAACCTGGTAGGACTGATCGCCGCGCTGGAGCGGCGCGGGTTGATCGAACGCCGCCCGCACCCGAGCGACGGCCGCGCCCTCGGCCTGCACCTCACGCCGGCAGGGATGGATCTGACCGCGCAGGCCGAGCAGACCGCCGCCGACCTGGAGGTGGACGCCACCGGGCGCCTGACGGCCGCCGAGCGCAAGACGCTGATCCGGCTGCTGCAGAAGGTGTACTCGCGGGGGGAATGAAGTTCCCTGTGGTTCTGCGTCCGCGCGCAGGGCCGAAGACGACGCGGGCGCTATCGGAGGTACTTCACTCGACGCGCGACCTTTCGGCCATGGCCTTGGCCAGGCCACCCCACTGGGCGCGGAACAGCCCTGGGTCCATGGTCTTCACATCGCGCATCAGGGGCCTGAACCCCATGTGCGCCAGCACATCGCGCTCCAGGTCGATGCCCGGCGCGATCTCGATCAGTTCCAGCCCTTCGGTGGTCAGGTGGAACACCGCGCGTTCGGTGACGAACAGCACGTTCTGCTGGCGCCGCGCGGCATCCAGCCCATTGAAGGTGATCTGCTCCACCTTCTCGATGAACTTGCGGGACTTGCCTTCCTTGACGATGGTGAGCTGCCCGTCGGCCACCTTCACCTGCAGGCCCCCGGCGGTGAAGGTGCCGCAGAACACCAGATTCTTCGTGGAGCACGTGATGTTCACGAAGCCGCCGCAGCCCACGGGGCGGCCGTTGAATTTGCTCACGTTCACGTTGCCGTGGTTGTCCACCTGGGCCAGGCCCAGGAAGCTGGCGTCCAGGCCGCCGCCGTCGTAGAAGTCGAACTGCAGCGACTGCTCGATGATGGCGTCGGCGTTGTAGGCCACGCCGAAGTCGCCGCCCTGCGCGGGAATGCCGCCGGTGATGCCGCTCTCGACACTCAGGGTCAGCTGGTCGGCCACGCCCTCCTCCGCTGCCACCGAGGGCACGCCGGCCGGGATGCCGATGCCCAGGTTGGTGATCGCGCCGGGCGCAAGCTCCAGCGCCGAGCGGCGGGCAATCACCTTGCGCTCGTCCAGCGGCATGGGCTCCAGCGAGTTCACGGGCACGCGCACGTCGCCGCACAGCGCGGGGCTGAACTGCGTGGTGATGGTCTGCATGTGGTTCTCGGGCTGGCTGACCACCACGTAGTCCACCGACACGCCCGGCACCTTCACCGACTTGGGGTGCAGGCTGCCGGCCTGGACGATGCGCTCCACCTGCGCGATGACGATGCCGCCGCAGGCCTTGGCCGCATGGGCAATGTTGATCTGCTCCAGCAGCATGCCTTCCTTGTCCAGCGTGATGTTGCCGTTCTCGTCGGCCAGGGTGCCGCGGATGATGGCCACGTCGATCTTGGGCGAGGGGTAGAACAACCATTCCTCGCCGTTGAATTCGACCAGCCTGACCAGGTCTTCGGTGGACTTGCCGTTGAGCTTGCCGCCCTCGATGCGCGGATCGACGAACGTGCCCAGGCCCACCTTGGTCAGCAGGCCCGGGCTGCGGCTGGCGATGTGCCGTGTGAGGTGCGACAGGCTGCCCTGCGGGAAGTTGTAGGCCTCGACCTCGCCTTCGAACACCATCTTCATCATCTCGGCGCCGGTCTGGCCGAAGTGGCCGGCCACGGTGCGCTTGATCATGCCGGGGTGGGCGAAGTGCACCATGCCCGCGTCCTTGCTGTTGCCGATGGCGCCGCAGGCCCAAGTGGTCACGTTGCGCGGGTGGCCTGTGTCCAGAAAGGTTTGCTCCACGCCCTTGAGCACTTCCTCGGGCAGGCTGGTGACGGCCAGGCCGCCCAGGAAGATGGTGGCGTCGTCGGGGATGAGGGCCCCGGCTTGGGCGGCGGTGATGATTTTCATGGCGTGTGGTTTTGTTGTCGGGAACGGGTTCGGTCGTTCTGGCGTCTTGAGTCCGGCAGCTCTCAGGCTTCGGGGTTTTCGATAAGCAACGCCATGCCCTGCCCGCCGCCCACGCAGGCGCTGGAAATGCCGTAGCGCAGGCCGCGGCGGCGCAGTTCGCGCGCCAGCGTCACCGTGAGGCGCACGCCGGTGGCGGCAAGCGGGTGGCCCAGCGCGATGGCGCCGCCGTTCACGTTGAGCTTGTCGCGGTCGAGGCCCAGCTCGCGCTCCACCGCGATGGTCTGGGCGCCCTGGGCCTCGTTGATTTCGAACAGGCCGATGTCGTCCAGCGCGAGCCCGGTGCGCGCCAGCAGCGCGCGGATGGCGGGGGCCGGGCCGATGCCCATGTACTCGGGCGCCACGCCCACCGCCGCCGCACCGCGCAGACGCGCCAGGGGCTTGAGGCCGCGCTGCTGCACATACGCATCGCCGGCCACCACCGCGCCCACGGCGCCATCGACCAGGGCCGAGCTGTTGCCGGCCGTCTGCACGCCACCGGGATAGACGGTGCGCAAGCCCGCCAGGGCCTCGATGGGCGAGGGGCGCGGGTGGCTGTCGCGGTCGAGCTGCGCCACCTTGCGCGGCAGCGTGATGCCCCGCGTGGCATAGCCTTCGAGCGCGAATTTTTCGCTCGTCACCGGCACGATCTCGCCGGCCAGGAAGCCATCGGCCTGGGCCTTGAGCGCTCGCTCGAACGAGCGGGCGGCGTAGGCGTCCACGTCTTCGCGGGTGATGCCGTATTTCTTCGCCAGGTTCTCGGCGGTCTCGATCATCGTGACCGGGCCCGCGGTGTCGATCAGCGCTTCCATCAGGAAGTCCTTGAACTCCACCGGCGCGCCCAGCTTGAAGCCCGTGCGGTGCGTGTAGGCGGCAATCGGGTTGCGCGTCATGGACTCGGTGCCCACCACCAGCGCCACGTCGGCATAGCCCAGCGCGATCTGGTCGGCCGCCTGGCGGAGCAGCTCGAACCCCGTGCCGCAGATGCGCTGCACCAGGATGGCCGGCACGCTCTGCGGCACGCCCGCGTACAGGCCGATGTGGCGCGGCAGCACGAAGGCGTCGAAATCGGCCTGCGCCATCGATCCGGTGATGACCGAGTTCACGTCGGCGGCGGACACGCCGCTGCGCTCCAGCACCGCACGGGCGACCTTGATGCCCATGTCGGTGGGCGACACATGGCCCAGGGGACCGCAGTAGTCGACCATCGGCGTGCGCACGCCGTCGATCAGCCAGGCATTCAGGGGAGCGGAAAAGGAATGTTCAGTGGTCATGGATCAAGCTTTCTGGGTTCTGCTGTCGGTCACGCGCAGCACGGTGGCATAGCCGCTGTCGCCTGCGGCGCAGCCGGTGAACAGGCCCACGCCGCCACCGCGCAGCACCAGCTCTTCGATGAGTTCGATGATGGCGCGCAGTCCCGTGGGCGCCTGCGGGTGGCCCCAGATGATGGAGCTGCCGTAGTTGTTCATGCGCTCCCACGCGAAGCCGGTGTCGCGCGCCAGGGCGATGTCGTTCACGGCGAACGGGTTGTGGGTCTTGACGGCGTCCACGTCCTTCATGGCGAGGCCCGCGTGCTTCAGCGCATTGAAGGTGGCGGGCACCGGCGCCATGGGCATGTAGCCCGCCTCCACGCGCGCCATGCCGAAGCCCAGGATCTCGATCTCGATGCCGGGATCGATGGACGCAGCGCGCGCCCGGTCGCGCGTGGTGACGATGGCGCCCGCGTTGCCGTCGGCCGGATGGGTCTGCCCGCCGAAGGTGACGGTGCCGCCCTCCTTCACGGGCTTGAGCCTGGCCAGGCCTTCGGCCGTGGTCGGGAAGATGCCTTCGTCGGTGCCGAGCGTGCCGGTCTGCTTGCGGAATTTCGAGTCGGAGAGCGGTACGTCGGCCATGTAGCGCTTCTGGAACGCGCGGTCATCGGCCAGCGCCTGCTGGTACTGGGTGTAGCGGTGCAGCTTCAGCGCGTGCTGTTCCTCGGTGCTGATGCCATAGCGCGCGGCCACGTTCTCGCCCGTCTGCAGCATCGCGTTCTTGGCGTAGGGGTCGTGCGCCATGTTGTCGGGCACCCAGTGCTCGGTGATGCCGTAGCCGCCGGTGCCACTCGAATCCGGGTAGTACACGACCGGCCCGTTGGACTGCCGATCGGCCATCACCAGCAGCGCGCTACCGGCCGTGCCGCAGGCCACTTCCTGCGCGGCCATCTGCAGTGCGCGCACGCTGGTGGCGCAGGCCTGCTGCACGGTGGGGCCGGCCACGCGATCGATGCCCATGAGCCCCGTGACCCACGGCAGTCCGTAGAAGCTGCCCTTCTGCGGATTGGTGATGCCCAGGATGGCCAGGTCCACCGCCGCGAGGTCGTAGCCGCGCGCCGCCAGCGCCTGCCGGCCCACCTTGGCCGCCAGCGGCAGTGCATTGAGGTTGGCCAGCGAGCCCTGCCACTTGGCAAAGGGAGACGACCAGTAGATACCGTAGGGGATGAAGGCGTTCATGGCGGGCTCCTTGTTCCTGAAGGCTGCATTTAGTTATTTATCATAACCATATGATCCACTGGAAAAGCTAGGGAAAGCACCTAGAAAAGAGCCCGGCTTCGACCTTGTTTTAGTTATTTTCAATAACCATAATTCCGCCAACTCACCCACATCACCATGACCCAGTCCACCGACATCTCCCTGGAAATTCGCGGCGAACGCGAGGAAATCGCGGTCATCCGCCTGACCCGCCCCGCCAAGCGCAACGCCTTGAACGATGGCCTGATCCTCGCGCTGCGCGATTTGATGGAAAGCCTGCCCGCCACTGTGGCCGCCGCGGTGATCGACGGCCAGGGCGAGCACTTCTGCTCGGGGCTGGACCTCAGCGAACTCAAGGAGCGCGATGCCGGCCAGGGCCTGCACCACTCGCGCATGTGGCATGCAGCGCTCGATCGCGTCCAGTTCGGCCCCGTGCCCGTGGTGGCCGCGCTGCACGGTGCCGTGGTGGGCGGCGGGCTGGAGCTGGCCAGCGCGTGCCACATCCGCGTGGCCGACGAATCGACCTTCTACGCGCTGCCCGAAGGCTCGCGCGGCATCTTCGTGGGCGGTGGCGGCGCGGTGCGCATCCCGCGCCTGATCGGCACGGCCCGCATGACCGACATGATGATGACCGGCCGCGTCTACAACGCCGTGGACGGCGAGAAGGTCGGCTTTGCGCAGTACCTCGTGCCCGCTGGCACCGCGTTCGACAAGGCCTTCGAGCTGGCCCAGCGCATCGCCCAGAACGCGCCGCTGACCAACTACGCGCTGATGCACGCGCTGCCCCGCATTGCCGAGCAGCCGTCCGACCAGGGCCTGATGACCGAAGCCATGATGGCCGCCATCGCACAGAGCGCACCCGAAGCCAAGGCCCGCGTGCGCGCCTTCCTCGACGGCAAGGCGGCCAAGGTCAAGAAGGACTGATGCACGTCGCGCGCACGGAAAGCCCCTGATGACTGCAACCCCCTCCACACCTCGCTACCGCCCCCTGCGTTTCGGTGTCACCGAAGTGCGCACCCGCGCAGCGGACAACGGCGTGGTCTATGTCGAAGCCGCGCAGGCCCTGCAGCCGCACCCCGTGCGCCTCACCGAGCGGCTGGCGCACTGGGCGCAGGTGGCGCCCGAGCGCACGTGGATGGCGCAACGCGTGAAGAACGCCGATGGCAGCCTGGGCGAATGGCGCCACATCAGCTACAGCCAGGCGTGGGCCGCGGCCCGCAGCATTGCGCAGGCGCTGCTGGGCATGAACCTGGGCACCGAGCGGCCCGTGGCCATCCTGAGCGAGAACGACCTGGACCACGCGCTGCTGTCGCTGGGCTGCCTGGTGGCCGGCGTGCCGCAGTGCACGGTGTCCACCGCGTATTCCACGATCAGCCAGGACTACGACAAGCTGCGCCACGTGCTGGACACGCTGACGCCGGGCCTGGTGTTCGCAAGCGACGCCAGGCGCTTTGCCCGCGCCATCGGCGCCACGGTGGCCTCCGATGTGCATGTGGTGCTGGGCAGTGGCAGCATCGAAGGGCGTCGCACCACGCCGTTCAGCGAGCTGCTGGCCACCCCCGCCACGCCCGCCGTGGATGCGGCGCACAGCGCGATCACCGCGGACAGCATCGCCAAGTTCATGTTCACCTCGGGCTCCACCAAGCTGCCCAAGGCCGTGATCGTCACGCATGGCATGTGGGCCGCCAACCTGCAGCAGATGAACCAGTCCATGCCCGTGCTGGCCGAAGAGCCGCTGGTGCTGGTGGACTGGCTGCCGTGGAACCACACGTTCGGCGGCAACCACAATTTCGGCATCGTCATCTACAACGGCGGCACGCTCTACCTGGACGAGGGCAAGCCCACGCCCACGGGCATGGCCGAGACCATCCGCAACCTGCGCGAGATCGCGCCCACGGTGTACTTCAACGTGCCCACGGGCTTCGAGGTGATCGCGCAGACCATGAAGACCGATGACCAGCTGCGCAGGAACCTGCTCAGCCGCGTGAAGATGTTCTTCTTTGCGGCGGCCGCGCTCTCGCAGCCCATCTGGGATTCTCTGTTTGAAAGCGCCGAGCGCGAGGTGGGCGAGCGCATCGTCATGAACACGGGCCTGGGCATGACCGAGGGCTGCCCCTTCTGCGTGGCCGTGAACAGCCCCAACGTGCAAGCGGGCGATATCGGCGTGCCCACGCCCGGGCTGCAGCTCAAGCTGGTGCCGGTGGACGGAAAAATCGAGGTGCGCTACCGCGGCCCCAACATCATGCCCGGCTATTGGCGCAACCCCGGGGCCACGCGCGAGGCCTTCGACGAAGAGGGCTTCTACTGCTCGGGCGATGCGGTGAAGTGGATCGACGAGAACGATCTGAACAAGGGCCTGAAGTTCGACGGCCGCATCGCCGAGGACTTCAAGCTCAGCACCGGCACCTTCGTGAGCGTGGGCCCCATGCGCGCCAAGATCATCGCGGCCTGCGCGCCCTACGTGCAGGACGCCGTGCTCACCGGCATCAACCTCAAGGAAGTCGGTGCGCTTCTGCTGCCCACGGCCGCCTGCCGCACCCTGAGCGGCCTGCCCGCCACCGCCGGCCTGCAGGAAGTGGTGCAGAGCGCGCCCGTGCAGCAGCATTTCCAGAAGGTGCTGAACCAGCTTGCGGCGCAGGCCACCGGCAGCGCCACGCGCGTGGCACGGGCCCACCTGATGGCCGAGCCACCATCGCTCGACAAGGGCGAGATCACCGACAAAGGCTCCATCAACCAGCGCGCCGTGCTTCAGCACCGTGCGCATCTGGTGAACGCGCTGCACGACGGCAGCCTGCCTTTCACCATCGTTCCCCAACACTGAATTTCACCGGAAGGAATCCACCATGCACATCCAAGGACAAGCCGCCATCGTGACCGGCGGCGCATCCGGCCTCGGCGAAGCCACCGCACGCGAACTGGCGCGCCTGGGCGCCAAGGTGGCCGTGCTCGACCGCAATGCCGAACAGGCCGAGAAGATCGCCGCCGAGATCGGCGGCGTGGCGTGCGCCTGCGACATCACCGACGCCGCCAGCGTGACCGCCGCGCTGGACAAGGCCGCCGCCGCCCATGGCCCCGCACGCATCCTCATGAACGTGGCCGGCATCGGCAGCGCCAAGCGCATCGTGCAGCGCGACGGCAGTGCCGCGCCGCTGGAAGACTTCACGCGCGTGGTCACCATCAACCTGATCGGCAGCTACAACGTGAGCCGCCTGTTCGCCGCCGCCTGCGCCAAGCTGCCCGCGCTGGACAACGGCGAACGCGGCGTGATGATGTTCACCGCCTCGGCCGCCGCGTTCGACGGCCAGGTGGGCCAGCAGGCCTACAGCGCCTCCAAGGGCGGGCTCGTGGGCATGACGCTGCCCATGGCGCGCGACCTGGCCCAGCACGGCATCCGCGTGTGCACCGTGGCGCCCGGCCTGTTCGCCACGCCGCTCATGAAGGAGCTGCCCGAAGCCGTGCAGCAGTCGCTGGCCGCGTCGATCCCGTTCCCGCCACGCCTTGGAAAGCCCTCGGAGTTCGCCGAGCTGGCCTGCCACATCGTCACCAACGGCCATCTCAACGGCGAAGTGATCCGCCTCGACGGTGCATTGCGCATGGCGCCGCGCTGACTCTTCAAACCCGCTTCCATCCCGCTTCCTTCAGGAGACATCGATGACATTCAAGAAAAAGACCACCCTCGCCGCCGTGCTGGCGCTCATGGCCGTGGGCATGGCCCATGCCGACATCACCATCGGCGTGGTGCAGCCCCTCACCGGCCCGGCCTCCGGCCTCGGCATTCCGGTGAAGAACGGCATCATGATCTGGCCCAAGACGATCGCGGGCGAGACGCTCAAGGTGGTGGTGCTCGACGACGCCACCGACCCGACCACCGGCGTGAAAGACACGCAGCGCCTGGTGACGGAAGACAAGGCCGACGTGATCATCGGCTCCAGCGCCACGCCGGTCGCCATTCCGATGGCCGACGTGACCGCCGAAGCCGGCACGCCGCAGATCGCGACCTCGCCCGCCAGCCTGCCGCCGGGCAAGGACAAGTGGTTCTTCCGCATGCCGCAGTCGAACGACGTGATGGCCTACGCAGTGGTCGCGCACATGAAGAAGCAGAACGTGAAGACGATCGGCTTCCTCGGCTACACCGACGCGTATGGCGAGCTGTGGCTCAAGGCGCTGACCGCCGAGGCCGCCAAGAACGGCATCAAGATCGTCGCGACCGAGCGCTTCGCGCGCTCCGACACCAGCGTGACCGGCCAGGTGCTGAAACTCACGTCGGCCAACCCCGACGCGATCCTGATCGTGGCCTCGGGCAGCGGCGCAGGCATGCCGCAGAAGGCGGTGATGGAGCGCGGCTACAAGGGCAAGGTCTACCAGACGCACGCCGCCGCCACGCAGGACCTGATGCGCACCGCCGGCAAGGACGCCGAAGGCACCTTCGTGGTGTCCGGCCCCGCCACCGTGGCCGAGCAGTTGCCCGACAGCCATCCGTCGAAGGCCGCCGCAGTGGCCTTCGTGCAGGGCTACGAGAAGGTCTACGGCCCCGGCTCGCGCAACCAGTTCGCCGGCCACTCGGCCGACGCGCTCACGGTGCTCGAGAAGGCCGTGCCGGTTGCACTCAAGAAGGCCAAGCCCGGCACGCCGGAGTTCCGTGCCGCGCTGCGCGATGCGCTCGAAGGCATGGGCCGCACGGTGCTCGCGCACGGCGTGCTCAACTGGACGGCACAGGACCACTGGGGCTACACGACCGAGACCGGCGTGATGCTCAAGGTGGTGAACGGCGCGTTCAAGGTCGAGCAGTAACCTTCTTCAATCGCAGCCTCACGCCATGGACTTATCAATCGCCAGCATCCTGACGCTGGACGGCCTCACCAATGGCGCGATCTATGCCCTGCTGGGCATGGGCATCGTGCTCGTCTTCACGGTGACCCGCGTCATCTTCATCCCGCAGGGCGAATTCGTGGCGTACGGCGCGCTGACGCTGGCGATCTTCCAGACCGGCAAGACGCCGGGCACGGTGTGGCTGCTGCTCATACTGGCCGGTGTTGCCGCGCTGATGGATCTGGTCACGACCTGGCGCCACAGCGGCAGCGCGGCGGGCGGGCTGAAGGCGGCAGCGCGCACCTTCGTCCTGCCGGCCATCATCTGCGCGGTGTCGGCGTGGGCCGGCCCGCGCAACCTGCCGATCGGCGTGCAGGCTCTGCTCACGGTGTTCATCGTGACGGCCTTCGGGCCGCTGGTGTACCGCGTGGCGTACCAGTCGCTGGCCGGCGCGAGTTCGCTGGTGCTGCTGATCGTCTCGGTCGGCGTGCACTTCGCGATGACGGGACTGGGCCTGCTGTTCTTCGGCGCTGAAGGTTTTCGCAACCCGCCGTTCTGGGACGAGCGCATGGCGCTGGGCCCGCTGAACGTGAGCGGGCAGGCGCTGATCATCTTTGCCATGTCGGCCGCGCTGATCGTGCTGCTGTACCTGATGTTCGAGCGCAGCCTGTATGGCAAGGCGCTGCGGGCAACGGCCGTGAACCGGCTGGGTGCGCGGCTCATGGGCATTTCCACCCAGGCGGCGGGGCAGCTCACTTTCGCGATGACGGCACTCATCGGTGCGCTCTCGGGCCTGCTGATCGGGCCGACCACGACCGTGTTCTACGACTCGGGATTTCTCATCGGCCTGAAAGGCTTCGTGGCTGCCGTGGTTGGCGGGCTTGCAAGCTACCCGGGTGCACTGCTCGGTGCGTTGGCAGTGGGCGTGATCGAGTCCTTCGGTTCTTTCTGGGCGAGCTCGTTCAAGGAAGTGATCGTGTTCACCATCATCCTGCCGGTGCTGCTGTGGCGCTCGTTGCGCAGCGGGCATTCGGATGAGGAGAATTGATGAGCACACGTTCTTCTTGCCGCTCCAGGGGTCGTTCGGGGTGCGCTCACGCCGACGGGGTACCTTGCTCCGCGAATGTCCCCCGGCCTGCGGCCTCCTCCTTTATTTCGCTGCGCAAGGCACCCCATCGGCGTGAGCGTCCAGCAGAGCGGTTGAACTGCCTGCACAAGCAGAGCGCCCATCGTGCACAGGGCACCGGGTGCTCCCCGCAGCGAAATAAAGGAGGAGCCGAAGGCGGGGGACATTCGCGGAGGGGAGTACCCGGTGGCCTGTGCACGCGCCCCGAACAAGCGCACCTGAAACAAAACAAACAACCCGCGATGGATCACTGAGATGGAAGCGCTTCTGAATCCTTCTTCGACCCCTGCGCCGGACAAGAGCCTGCTGCGCACCTGGGGCCCGCTCGCACTGATCCTGGTGCTCGTCGCGCTGCCATTCCTGCCGCTGCCCGACTTCTGGATCATCCAGCTCAACTACATCGGCATCTACACCCTGCCCGTGCTCGGCCTCGTGCTGCTCACCGGCGTCGGCGGCCTCACCTCCTTCGGGCAGGCGGCCTTCGTGGGCATCGGCGCGTACACCACCGCCTACCTCACGGTGAACACCGGCCTGTCGCCGTGGGTCACGCTGTTCATCGGCCTGGCGCTCACCGGCCTCAGCGCCGCGTTCATCGGCGCGATCACGCTGCGGATGTCAGGCCACTACCTGCCGCTGGCGACCATCGCGTGGGCGCTGTCGCTGTACTACCTCATGGGCAACCTCGATGCGCTCGGCAAGTACGACGGCATCCTGGGCGTGAAGGGGCTGTCGCTGTTCGGTTTCGAGTTCGGCCAGCAGCGGCTGTTCTACGGCGTGGTCTGGGCTTTCGCGATCCTCGCTGCGTTCGCGGTGATCCGCCTGCTCGATTCGCGCAGCGGCCGCGCCATCCGTTCGCTGGCCGGCGGCTCGCAGATGGCCGAGGCCATGGGCGTGAACACGCTGCGCTTCAAGATCGGCATCTTCGTGCTGGCGGCCATGCTCGCATCGATCTCGGGCTGGCTGTTCGCGCACTTCCAGCGCACGGTGAACCCGTCGCCCTTCGGCCTGAAGATGGGCATCGAATACCTGTTCATGGCGGTGCTCGGCGGCGCGGCCCACGTGTGGGGTGCCATTGCCGGTGCCGGCGTGGTCAAGCTGCTGGAAGACCAATTGCAGGTGCTGCTGCCCAAGCTGATCGGCACGGCCGGCAGCTACGAGCTGATCGTGTTCGGCATCATGATCGTGCTGGTGCTCAAGTACCTGCCCAGCGGGCTGTGGGCCTTCGTCGACCGGCGCCTGCCGCGTCCGCGCCGCAGCGTCGACTGGCAGAACGCCAAGGACCTGCCCGCACGCGCCAAGCCGGCCGCCGGCGAGGTGGTGCTCGACGTGCAGGCCATCCGCAAGATCTTCGGCGGGCTGGTGGCGGTGAACGACATCAGCTTCCAGACACGCGCCGGCCAGATCGTCGGCCTCATCGGGCCGAACGGCGCGGGCAAGTCGACCACCTTCAATCTCGTGACCGGCGTGCTCGGGCTTTCGGGCGGCGCGGTGCGCTTCCGTGGCGAGGCCATCGGCGGGCTGGGCGCGCGGCAGATCGCGCAGCGCGGCGTGTCGCGCACCTTCCAGCACGTGAAGATGGTGGCCGACATGACGGTGCTCGAGAACGTGGCGCTGGGCGCCCATCTGCGCGGCCACAAGGGCGCCGTCGCCGCCATGCTGCGCATCGACCGCACGGAAGAGCGCGCACTGTTCCGCGAGGCCGAGCGCCAGCTGCAGCGCGTGGGCATGGGCGACTACCTGCACGAGATCGCGGGCAACCTCGCCATGGGCCAGCAGCGCCTGCTGGAGATTGCGCGCGCACTGTGCGCCGACCCGGCCCTGCTGCTGCTCGACGAGCCCGCGGCCGGCCTGCGCCACAAGGAAAAGGAAGCGCTGGGCAGGGTGCTGCGGCAGCTGCGCAGCGAAGGCATGAGCATCCTGCTGGTGGAGCACGACATGGGGCTGGTGATGGACATCTGCGACCACATCGTGGTGATGGAATTCGGCACGCACCTGATGGAGGGCACGCCTGCCGAGGTGCAGAACAGCGACAAGGTGCGCGCGGCTTACCTCGGAACGGAGCATTGAGATGACCACACCCCCCCTGCTCCACATCCGCGACCYGCACGCCGGCTACGGCCGTGCCGAAGTGCTGCACGGCATCGACCTGAAGGCCGGCCAGGGCAGCGTCGTCACCGTGATCGGCCCGAACGGTGCCGGCAAATCCACGCTGCTCAATGCGCTGATGGGCGTGCTGCCTTCGAAGGGCGTCATCGAGTTCAAGGGCCAGCCCATCTCCACGATGACGCTCGAAGAGCGCGTGATGCTCGGCATCGCGCTCGTGCCCGAGAAGCGCGAGCTGTTCGGCACCATGCCGGTGGAAGACAACCTCGTGCTCGGCGGTTTTCGCCAGGTGCGGCTGCGCAACAAGCAGTGGCGCGACCGCATCGACGAGGTCTACACGCTGTTCCCGCGCCTGAAGGAGCGCCGCACGCAACTGGCCGGCACGCTGTCGGGCGGCGAGCGGCAGATGCTGGCGGTGGGCCGCGCGCTGATGTCGCGCCCCACGCTGCTGATGCTCGACGAACCCAGCCTGGGCCTTGCGCCGCTGGTGGTGCAGGAAATCTTCCGCACGGTCGATGCGCTGCGCGCCACGGGCGTCACCATCCTGCTGGTCGAGCAGAACGCACGCGCCGCGCTCGAAGTGGCCGACCACGGCTATGTGCTCGAGATGGGCAGCGTGAGCCTCGAAGGCGAAGCGAAGAAGCTGGCAGTCGATTCGCGCGTGATCGACACCTACCTGGGCGCGGCAAGAAAAGCCGCCTGAAGAAAGTGCCGCGGCCTGCACGGCAAGGAGACAACATGAACCGACAGCAGCGCCCCCTTTCCCTCGGCCTGTGCGCGACCGCGATCGGCGTTGCCGCCTTGCTTGTGGCCTGTGCGGGGCGTCCACCCGCAGCGCACGCACCGCTGGCCGCCGCGCGTCCCGGCACGCTGCAGGCCTGCACCGACCTCGCCGCGCGTGCCGCGCTGCCGGGCACGGTCTACACCTCGGCCACCGAGGTGCCTGCGGGCGCCGTCACGGTCGGCGGCGTCGCGATGAGCGCTCCCGCGCACTGCCTCGTGCAGGGCCGCATGAACGAACGCACGAGCCCGGTCGATAACCAGCGCTACGCCGTCGGCTTCGAGATGCGGCTGCCCGTGGCATGGAACGGCCGCTTCTTCTACCAGGCCAATGGCGGGCTCGACGGCGTGGTGGTGCCCGCGATCGGCGGCATCGGTGGTGGCGGCCCGCGCAGCAGCGCGCTGCAGATGGGCTTTGCCGTCATCAGTTCCGACGCCGGCCACGCGGGATCGATGGGGCCGCGCTTCGGGCTCGACCCGCAGGCACGGCTCGACTACGGCTACAACGCCGTCGCGCAGCTCACGCCGATGGCGAAGAACCTGATCGCCAAGGCCTACGGGCGCGGACCCGACCGCTCGTACTTCGGCGGCTGCTCCAACGGCGGCCGGCATGCGATGGTGGCCGCGGTGCGTTCGGCGCAGCAGTACGACGGCATCCTCGCGGGCGACCCCGGCTTCAACCTGCCGAAGGCGGCGGTGGCACAGCTCTACGGCGCGCAGCAATACGCGGCCGTGGCCAGCGCGAAGACGCCGGCCGGCCAGCCCGATCTGCAGAGCGCCTTCACCCCGGCCGAGATGAAGCTCGTGGCCGACAAGGTGCTGCAGCGCTGCGATGCACTCGATGGATTGGCCGACGGCATCGTGTCGAACGTGCAGGCCTGCCAGGCACGCTTCGACATCCAGGCGGACGTGCCCACCTGCGCCGCCGGCACGCGCGATGGCATGTGCCTGAGCGCGCCGCAGAAGAACGCACTCGCCAACGTGTTCGTCAAGGGTGCGCGCAACAGCGCAGGCCAGCCGCTCTACAGCAGCTTCCCGTTCGACGCGGGCGTGAGCGGCAGCAACTGGCGCGAGTGGAAGTTCGCAAGTCCGCCGACGCGCGACGCGGGTGCCGTGGGCTTCATCTTCACCACGCCACCGCTGGCCGAGCGGCCGCAGGGCCTGCCCTTCGCGCTGGGCTTCGACATGGACCGCGACGCACCGCGCATCGCGGCCACCGACGGTGTGTTCCACGAGTCGGCGCTATCGTTCATGACGCCGCCGGACGCGGCCAACCTGGGCGCGCTGCGCGACAGGGGCGGCCGCATGATCGTCTACCACGGCACCAGCGACCCGGTGTTCTCGTCCGGCGACACCGCCGCCTGGTACGAGCGCGTGCAGGCCGCGAACGGCGGCGATGCCTCTTCGTTCGCGCGCTACTTCCCGGTGCCCGGCATGAACCACTGCGCAGGCGGCCCGGCCACCGACCAGTTCGACATGCTGAGCGCGCTGGTCGACTGGGTCGAGCAGGGCAAGGCGCCCGCATCGGTCACGGCCGCCGCGCGCGGTGCGGGCACGCCGGTGCCCAACGCCGAAGTGCCCGCCAACTGGTCGGCGCAGCGCACGCGGCCGCTGTGCCCCTACCCACAGGTCGCCACCTACACCGGCGGCGACACGGAGCGCGCGAGCAGCTTCGCCTGCAAGCCCCCTGCCCCTTAGATTTCCGCTCCCCGATGGACTATCAACCCCGCCCCGAAGACGTTCGTTTTCTGCTCAATGCCGTGCTCGATGCGCCCGCGCGCCTGGCCGCGCTCGCGCCCTTTGCAGAAGTCGACGAGGCGCTGCAGTCGCAGGTGCTCGAAGAAGCGGGCCGCTTCGTCGGCGAAGTGGTGGCGCCCATCAACCGTGGCGGCGACGAAATCGGATGCCGCTTTGCCGATGGCGAAGTGACCTGCCCGCCCGGTTTTCGCGAGGCGTACCAGGCCTTCGTCGATGGCGGCTGGCCTGCGTTGTCGGCCGCGCCAGAAGACGGCGGCCAGGGCCTGCCCGCGGTGCTCGAAGCCGTGCTCTACGAATGGCTGGCCGCCGCCAACCACGGCCTGACGATGGCGCCCGGCCTGTTGCACGGCGCGTATGCCTGCCTCAAGCACCATGGCAGCGACGAACTGAAGCAACGCTACCTGCCGAAGATCGCCACCGGCGAATGGCTCGCCACGATGTGCCTCACCGAGGCGCATGCGGGCAGCGACCTGGGCCAGGTGCGCACGCGCGCCTGGCCGCAGGCCGATGGCAGCCTGCGGGTGAACGGCGGCAAGATCTTCATTTCCGGCGGCGAACACGACCTGACGCCAAACATCGTGCACCTCGTGCTGTGCCGCTTGCCCGATGCGCCTGCCGGCCCCAAGGGACTGTCGCTGGTGCTCGTGCCCAAGCTGCTGCCCGACGGCTCCCGCAATGCGGTGCACTGCGAGCGCATCGAGGAAAAGATGGGCCTGCACGGCAGCCCCACCTGCACGATGCGCTTCGACGATGCCGTCGGCTGGCTGGTCGGCGGGCCCGGCCGCGGTTTGGCCGCGATGTTCGTGATGATGAATTCCGCGCGCCTGCACGTGGCGCTGCAGGGCATCGGCCTGCTCGACGCCGCATGGCAGAAGGCCGACACCTACGCCGCCGAACGCCGCCAGATGCGTGCGCCCGGCCCCGTGCCTGCCAGCCGCGGCGGCGAGCCGGCCGACCTGATCGCCGAGCACCCCGCGGTGCGCCGCATCCTCGACACGCAGCGCGCCTGGATCGACGGCGCGCGCACCCTCGCCTACCGCAGCGCGCTGATGCTCGACGTGGCCACGCACGACGCCGATCCCAAGGCCCGCGAACAAGCGCAGCGCTGGTGCACGTTCGTCACGCCGGTGCTCAAGGCCGCATGCACCCAGCAAGCCTTCCACGGCGCGAGCGAATGCCTGCAGGTGTTCGGCGGCCACGGCTACGTTCGCGAATGGGGCATCGAGCAGATCGTGCGCGATGCGCGCGTGACCATGATCTACGAGGGCACCAACGAGATCCAGGCCATCGATCTGTTGGTGCGCAAGGTGCTGCCCGACGGCGGCGCCGCCATGTCGGCCGTGCTGCTCGAACTGCGCGACATGCTCGATGCCTCGCGTGAAGCCGATGCCGACGCGCAGCGCCGGCTGGCGCAGCTGCGCTACCTGGGCACCACGGTGGCGATTGCGGCGCAAGCCGACACCGTGCTGCCGTACGAAATAGCCGACGACTACTTGCGCGTGACGATGCTCGCGATGATGGCGTGGGCCTGGGCCCGCATCGAGGCCGCCGCCCCGCAAGACGCCGCACGGGCGCGCACGGCCGGCGCCTTCCGCCGCTGGGTGCTGCCCGAGTTCGAGATGCGGCTGGGCATCGTCAAGCGGGCCTGCGAGGCCGTGGCGCACACCCAAGCGGCGTAAACGCAAGGTGTCGCACGGTAGGCACCCCGTACGCACGCAGGCGGTTACGCTCTAGTCCCATGGCTTCCTCCTCGAAATCCGTCTCCGCGAAAGGCGAGCAGGCCGCGGCGCCGCAGGGCAGGCCTGAGCGGCTCGATGCCCGCATGCTCGAAACGCTGGTCGGCTACAACGCCCGCCGCGCATGGCTGATCGTCAGCGCCTTCTTCGCGGAGCGCATGGCGCCCTACGGCCTCAAGCAGATCGATTTCTCGGTGCTCTCGCTGCTGGCGCACAACCCGGGCGCCACGTCGCGGCAGCTGTGCAACACGCTGGACATCCTGCCGCCGAACCTCGTGAGCCTGGTAGCCACGCTGGACAGCCGGGGCCTCATCGAACGCCGCCCCCACCCGCACGACGGCCGCGCCGTCGGCCTGCACCTCACGGCCGCCGGCGAAACGCTGATCCGCGAGGCCGAACAGACCGTGGTGCAACTGGAAGCCGACGCCAGCGCCAGGCTCACCTCCCGCGAGCGCGAGACGCTGATCAGGCTGCTGCAGAAGATCTATCTCTAGGCTTCCAAGGCCTCCGAGGCTTCAGAGACCTCGCCCGACCATATCGATCACTTGCTGTCCGAGCGCATGGGCCGCCTCGGCATCCATGCCGCGCAGCGGCCCGTCGATGATGAGCAGCGCCAGCCCATGCACCGCGCTCCATGCGAGGTATTCGGCATTCGGGCGCCGCGCCGGGTCGAGCACGCCCGCGTCCGCCAGCCGGTCGATGGCCTTGCCCAGCAGCTGGAACGGGTCCAGCCCGCTCGCGCCGGCTTTCCCGGCGCCGAGTTCACCGCTGCCTTCATCGGAAAACACGAATGCCGTGCGGAACAAACCGGGCTCGGCCTGCGCGAAGCGCAGATAGGCCGTGCCGATGGCGCGCAGCTGTGCGCGCGCGAAATCGGCCGGAGGCTGATCGCAAGGCAGCACTGCCAGTTCTTTCTCCATCGCGATCGCAGCCGCGGCCAGCGCGGCCGCGCGCACCGCCAGCAAAAGCTCCTGCCGGCTGCCGAAGTGCCGGTACGCCGCGTTCGGCACGACCCCCGCACGCCGCGTGGCTTCGCGCAGCACCACCGCACCCGGGCCGCCGTCGCGCGCCAGTTCGATGCCTGCGTCGAGCAGCGCCCGCCGCAGGTCGCCGTGCCGGTAGGTGCTGCGGGCGGGAGGCAGGCTCTCGGGGACGTTGTTGAGCTTCATTTCATTTCCATGTGGACACTGTCCATTATCCCTGCTATTCTTTGTGGACGGTGTACACAAAGTAATCCGATTGTTTGCGGCCCATGACACCGGGGGCTTTCCGAATCACCTCTCCAGTTCAAAGGAACCGCCATGAAAGTCCAGTCTTACCTCTCGTTCGAAGGCCGATGCGACGAAGCGCTCGGCTTCTACAAGAAGGCGCTCGGCGCCGAGGTCGTGCAGCTCATGCGCTACAGCGAAGCGCCTGCCGGAGCCCCTTCGGGCAACGCGGACGCCAGTTGCGGCGGCGCGATGCCCGACGCCAGCAAGGTGATGCACGCGGTGTTCCGCATCGGCGACACCGAGCTGATGGCCTCGGACGGCCGCTGCTCCGGCCAGGCGAAGTTCGAGGGCATCATGCTCGCGCTCACCGCCAAGACCGACGCCGAAGCCGTCAAGTGGTTCAACGCGCTGTCCGAGGGCGGGCAGGTCACGCAGCCGCTGATCCCGACCTTCTTCACCTCGAACTTCGGCATGCTGACCGACCGCTTCGGCGTGGGCTGGCTGCTGGTCGTCGCGCACCCTGCCTGATCGCACTCGCTCGCACAGCCAATCTCCCGAAAGCCCCGCCATGCTCAAGAAAATCGCCCTCGTCGTCGTGCTCGCGATCGCCGCGCTGCTGATCTTCGCGGCCACCCGGCCCGACACCTTCCGCGTCGAGCGCACCGCGCGCATCGAGGCACCGGCCGAGAAGATCTTTCCGCTGATCGACGACTTCCACCGCTGGAACGCATGGTCGCCCTACGAGAAGCTCGACCCCGCCATGAAGCGCAGCTTCGGCGGCAGTGCGAACGGCAAGGGCGCGACCTATGCCTGGGAGGGCAACGACAAGGCCGGCGCGGGCCGCATGGAGATCGTGGAGTCGGCGCCTTCGTCGAAGGTCGCGATCAAGCTCGACTTCATCAAGCCCTTCGAGGGCCACAACACCGCTGAATTCACGCTGCAGCCCCAGGGCAATGCAACGCAGGTCGCCTGGGCCATGTACGGTCCGAGCCCCTATGTCGCCAAGCTCATGGGCATCTTCTTCAACATGGACCAGATGATCGGCAAGGACTTCGAGACGGGCCTCGCCAACCTGAAGACCGCCACCGAAAAGTAATTCCCGAAAGGAAAAATCATGCCCCACATCCACGCCTACCTCACCTTCGACGGCAATGCAGCCGAGGCCATGCGCTTCTACGAGAAGACGCTGGGCGGCACCATGCAGATGATGATGACCGTCGGCGAAGCGCCCGACACGGAGCAGTTCCCGCCCGAGGCGAAGAAGCGCATCATGCATGCCTCGCTCGCCTACGGCCAGGGCATCCTCATGGCCTCCGACTCCATGCCCGGCCAGCCGTACGAAGGCATGAAGGGCTTCGGCGTCGCGCTGACCATCGAGACCGTGGCCGAGGCCCGCCGCGTATTCGACGCCTTCGCCGAAGGCGGCCACGTCGGAATGCCCTTCGAGAAGACCTTCTGGGTCGAAGGCTTCGGCATGGTGACCGACCGCTTCGGCACTCCGTGGCTCATCAACGGCGGCAAGCCGCTGGTCTGAGCCGTCCCCTTCCTACTTCAAGAAACCCGCTTCCCATGACCAACCAACTCGACAGCCGCAAGCGCTGGCTCGCATTGATGGTGCTGTGCCTCGGCGTCCTGATGATCGTGCTCGACACCACCATCGTGAACGTGGCACTGCCCTCGATCCGCACCGACCTCGGCTTCACCGAGACCTCGCTGGTCTGGGTGGTGAATGCCTACATGCTGACCTTCGGCGGCTTCCTGCTGCTGGGCGGCCGGCTCGGCGACCTGTACGGCCACCGCCGCGTGTTCCTCGCGGGCCTGGTGCTGTTCACGCTGGCATCGCTGGCCTGCGGGGTCTCGACCTCGCAGGGCCTGCTGGTGGCGTCGCGCGCGGTGCAGGGCCTGGGCGGCGCGGTGGTCTCGGCGGTGTCGCTCTCGCTGATCATGAATCTCTTCACCGAGCCGGCCGACCGCGCCAAGGCAATGGGCGTGTACGGCTTCGTCTGCGCGGGCGGCGGCAGCATCGGCGTGCTGCTGGGCGGGCTGCTCACAAGCACGCTGAGCTGGCACTGGATCTTCCTGGTCAACCTGCCGATCGGCGTGGCCGTGTACGCGCTGTGCGTGGCGCTGCTGCCCAGCGCGCGCGGCCATGCGCACGGCGAGAAGCTCGACGTGGCCGGCGCCGTCACCGTCACGCTGTCGCTGATGCTCGCCGTGTACGGCGTGGTCAACGGCAACGAGGCGGGCTGGGGTTCCACGCAGACGCTCGGCCTGCTCGGCGCGGCCGTGGTGCTGCTCGCGATCTTCATCGCCATCGAGTCGCGCGTGCAGCATCCGCTGATGCCGCTGGGCCTGTTCAAGCTGCGCAGCGTGTCGGTGGCCAACGTGGTCGGCGTGCTGTGGGCCGCGGCCATGTTCGCGTGGTTCTTCATCTCGGCGCTCTACATGCAGCTGGTGCTGAACTACACGCCGATGCAGATCGGGCTGGCCTTCCTGCCGGCCAACGTGATCATGGCGGTGTTCTCGCTCGGCCTCTCCGCGAAGATCGTGATGCGCTTCGGCATCCGCAAACCGCTGGCGGCCGGGCTCTGGCTCGCGGCCGTCGGGCTGGCGCTGTTCGCGCGCGCGCCGGTCAACGGCAGCTTCGTGGTCGACGTGCTGCCCGGCATGATGCTGCTGGGCCTCGGCGCGGGCATGGCCTTCAACCCGGTGCTGCTGGCGGCCATGAGCGAGGTGAGCCCGGCCGATTCGGGCCTGGCCTCGGGCGTGGTCAACACCTCGTTCATGATGGGCGGCGCGCTGGGCCTGGCCGTGCTGGCCAGCGCCGCGGCCGCGCGCTCCGCATCGATGGAAGCCGCCGGTGCGCAGATGCCGCTGGCACTCACCGGGGGCTACAACCTTGCGTTTCTCGTCGGTGCCGTGTTCGCGGCGGCGGCGGGTTTGATCGGGGCCCTGCTGCTTCGCACCACCATGCCGGGGCAGGCGCAGAACAACGAAGAAGCAGCACCCCGTGGCACCGCGGGCGGCACGGCGTCGTGAACATCCGCATGCCATGCCGCAACCGCCGGTTTTCTTTCTCCAACGCTTCCACTCTTTGTTCAGGAGAACACTCATGGCTCGTTATGTAGACGGCTTCATCGTCGCCGTTCCCACCGCGAACGTAGAGGCCTACCGCAAGCTCGCGCGCAAGGCCGGCAAGGTCTGGATGGAATACGGCGCGCTCGAATACGTGGAATGCATCGCCGACGACGTGAAGCCCGGCAAGCTGACCTCGTTTCCGCAGAGCGTGAAACAGAAGCCCGATGAGACGGTGGCCTTCTCGTGGATCACCTACAAATCGCGCAAGCACCGCGACACGGTGAACGCGAAGGTGATGGCCGACCCGCGCATCACGGCGATGGACCCGAAGACGATGCCCTTCGACGCGAAGCGGATGATCTTCGGCGGCTTCAAGTCCATAGTCGAGTTTTGACCCCTTTCGGGAACACCGCGGAACCGGCTTTGCCGGGCCGCAGGTGTTGCCCCCTGCAAGGGGGGTGGCGCAGCGACACGAAGTGCGCGAAGCCTGGGGGTTAGCCAATGAACCCGTCATAGACGAGCTTCAGGCCCGTCAGCAGCATCCCCAGGTACACGAAGCGATAGAACCACGTCGCATCGATGCGCCGCGCAATGCGGATGCCGACCCACACGCCCAAGGGAGCGATCGGCATCAGCACCAGCGACGTGGCCAGCGTGCGGAAGTCGAGCAGGCCGAGCCACGCATAGGGAATCCACTTGCTGAGATTCACCACGAAGAAGAAATAGGCCATGGTGGCCGTGAAGATCACCGGAGAGAGCCGCAGCGGGATGACGTAAGCGTTGATAGGCGGCCCGCCCGCATGCGCGATGAAGCTGGTGAAGCCCGACACCGTGGTCAGCACCGCACCCACGCCGCGCGAAGGCAGCGGGTCGTCGGGCTTCGGCGGAAACAGCAGCCGCTGCGCCAGGAACAGCAGCGTGAACACGCCCACGATGCCCGCCACCGTGTGCGCCGGCAGCGCGCGAAACAACAGCGTGCCGATCACCGTGCCCAGCAGCCCGAACGGAATCAGGAACTTGAGCAGCGAACGGTCGAAGTCGCGCCTGAATGCGGCAATGCCCAGCACGTCCATCAGCAGCAACAGCGGCATCAGGATGGCCGCTGCCTGCGGCACCGTGACGGCCAGCGCCATCATCGGCACCGCGAGCGAGCCGAAGCCCGCGCCGAAGCCGCTCTTGCTGATGCCGAGCAGCAGCACGGCGGGAATGGCGACCGCGTAGAAATGCGGGTCGGTGATCAGGGGAAAGGCCATGGGAAGGGAAAGCGCAGAAAAAAGCCTGCCGGGTGGCAGGCTTCGCGAGCGTAGCAGGACGGGGCGCAGCCTGGTCAGGCGGGCTGCTTCAGCGGGTTGAGAACGAAATCGAAATCGAGCCGCCAGCGGCCGTTGGCCTGCTTCGTCCATGGCGCCACCAGCGACTGGCGCACCGCGAACACCGCGTCGGAGTCGAGCCACTCGTCGCCGTCGCGGAACACATGGGTGATGAGCCGCTCGTAGCCCGGTGCCTCGATCTTGAAATGCAGGTGCGCGGGCCGCCACGGGTGGCGCCTGGTGGCACGCAGCAGGTCGCCCACGGGGCCGTCGACCGGGATCGGATACGCCACCGCCACCACGCTGCGGAAATGCAGCGAGCCATCGGGCCCGGTGCGCAGCGTGCCGCGGTTCTCGGCGTGGTCGAGTCCGGGGTGCTGCACGTCGTAGTGGCCGCCCGCGTCGGCCTGCCACACGTCGACCACGGCGTTGGGCACCGGCTCGCCATCGAGGCCGCGCACCGTGGCGAACACATCGCAGGGTTCGCCCTCGGCGCCGTTGGCCACGTCGTCGCCGTGCTCGTACTCTGGCGCGCCGTCGAAGTAGAAGGGGCCGAACACGGTGGCCTCGGTGCAGCCCGCCGGCTTGTCGTTGTTCATCGCGATGGTGAGCATCGACAGGCCCAGCACATCCGACAGCAGGATGAACTCCTGCCGCTTGTCGTCGCACTTCTGGCCGGTGGCGGTCAGGTACTGGATGCCCTGGAACCATTCTTCCTCGGTGAGCTTCACCTCGCGCGCGAAGGCGTGCAGGTGCTGCACAAGGCTGGTCATGATCTCGTGCAGGCGCGGGTCGGGCGTGTCGGCGAAGCGCGCGAGCACGGCCTGGGTGATGTTGTCCTGGTCGAGGTTGCGCATCGTGGTTGTCTCCATGGGGTCTGGTCGTCGGATACGACGCACTGTAGGCCGCGCACCGCTGCGCTGAAAGCATCTGGGCGCAAATGATTTTTCCGGCCAGCGGAACGGTCGCGCCCGCCCTGCGCCAAAATCGCCCGGCCCGACCAAAGACAAGCCCCGGAAACAACGCCCATGGACCGCTGGACCGAAATCGCCCTGCTCGTGCAGATCGCCGATGCCGGCAGCCTGAGCCGCGCGGCCGAGGCGCTGGGCCTGTCGAACGCCGCCGCGAGCCGCCACCTGGGCGCGCTCGAAGCCCGGCTCGGCGCGCGGCTGGTCGAGCGCAATACCCGCCGCCTGTACCTGACCGACACCGGCCGCGAGTTCTGCGCCCGCGCCCGCACTATCCTGGCCGACCTGTCGGATGCCGAATCGACGGTGAACGCCACCGCGCTCAACCCGACGGGCACGCTGCGCGTCACGGCCTCGCTCTCGTTCTCGGTCCACCACATCGCGCCGCTGCTGCGCGAGTACACCGAGCGCTACCCCGGCGTGAGGGTGCACGTGGAAGCCGCCAACCGCTACTTCGACCTGATCGACAACAACATCGACGTGGCGATCCGCACGCGCGAGTACGAACCCGACTCCAACGTGACGATTCGCCGGCTCGGCGAGACGCGGCGCATCCTCGCGGCCTCGCCGCGCTACTTCGCGCAGCATGGCTTTCCGAAGACGCTGGACGAGCTGAAGCAGCACAAGCTGCTGATCTACACCCACGCCAACAACCCGAACGAGCTGCGCTTCAGCCGGGACGGGGAAACGCACACGGTGCCGGTCACGGGGCTGCTCGAATCGAACGACGGCCAGGTGCTGCGCGCCGCTGCGCTCGACGGCATGGGCATCCTCGTGCAGCCGACCTACATCGTGTACGAAGACATCGTGGCCGGCCGGCTGGTACCTACGCTGGAAGACTGGGACCTGCCGCACCTGACGATCAACCTCGCGTATCCCAGCCGCAAGCACCTGTCGGCGAAGGTGCGCAGCTTCATCGACTTCATGGCCGCGCACTTCGCAAAGATGGAGTACGAGCGGAAATGGACCGGGCACTTCGGCATGCGCTGACGGGCCTTTCCGCCAAAACATGTGCGTAAACGCACATCCGGGTTTTCGGCAGCTCCGCACACTGGAACCGCAACCGTCGCATTCCGCGGCGGTCCTCCATTTCCAAGGACCAGCCATGAACACCCAGGCCACCAACACAGCGCATGCGCCGATCGCATCGCCGCTGTCTGCTCTCTCTCCCTCCACGCTGGACGATTCCGGCAAGCTGCTGATCCGCGTGACGGTCGGCTTCCTGGTGCTGCTGCACGGCATCTTCAAGCTGTCGGCCGGCGTGGGTTTCATCGGCGGCATGCTGGCCAAGGCCGGCCTGCCGGGCGGGCTGGCCTACCTCGTGTACGTGGGCGAGATCGCCGCGCCGCTGCTGATGATTGCCGGCGTCTTCACTCGCGCTGCGGCCGCCGTGGTGGTCATCAACATGCTGGTGGCCTTCGGCCTCGTGCACATGGCCGACCTGTTCGCAATGACCAAGCAGGGCGGCTGGGCACTGGAACTGCAAGGCCTGTACCTGTTCGGCGCGCTGACGGTGGTGCTGCTGGGCGCCGGCAGCTTCTCCGTCGGCGGACGCAACGGCCGCTGGAACTGAGCAAACCCGCGAATCATTCGTGGAATACCGCGGAACCGGCTTTGCCGGGCCGCCGGTATTGCCCCCGGAAGGGGGTTGGCGCTGCGGCACAAAGTGCGCGAAGCCCTGGGAGAGAGCACTAATCGCCCCTGACCTGCGAGACCATGGCTTCGAGGCGGGCCACGTCGGCCACCAGCAGCGCCTTGTCGTCCTTGCGCAGCACGCCGCTGCGCACCAGCACGTTGAGCTCGCGCGTCACCTGCTCGCGGTTGGTACTGATCTGGCTGGCCAGCGCCGCATGCCTGGGCGCCGGGTCGAGCCGAGCCTGGTTGTCCTCGACACCGGCTGCGCGGGCCAGGCGCAGCAGTTCGGCATGCAGCCGGTTCTGCACGCCGAGGGTGCTCAGGTCGATGACGCGCTCCGACAGCTGGCGCACCAATGACGCCAGCCTCAGCATCACCCGCTCGGCCACCAGCGGCTCATCGCGCAGCAGGGCCATGAAGGCGGCGCGGTCGAGGCTGGCGACCACGCTGGGCTCCAGCGTGACCACATCGGCGGAGCGCGGGCCGCCGTCGATGGCGGCGATATCGCCGAAGTGCTCGCCGGCTTCGGAATCGCGGAAGGTGACCTGCCGGCCGTTGGCCGAATAGGTCGTCACCCGCACCCGGCCCGACACCAGCAGGAACACCTCGCCCTGCTGCTCGGCGCGCAGCAGCAAGGGCTTGCCGGCCTCCACGCTGTGCCACAGGCATTGCTGGGCCAGCAGGTCCAGGCGCCGGTCGGAAAGGCCTCCGAGCAGTGCGATCTGGCGCAGTGCAAGGCTGGAGCGGGGAGAGGAAGGTTCAGGTTTGGCCATGCCGGGGGTCGGTGGGGGCGCGCGCATTATGCTCGGGTGCCGCTTCGAACCCGTTCATGGACAGACGTTCCCTCCGCACCCCTTCGGGCCCCATTTTTCCGCTGAGACCGCCGACACGGCGCAATCTCCGCTGGGCGAGCGGGCTGGTGCTGATGGCCTACGTCACGGCGCACCTGCTGAACCATTCGCTGGGCATCTATTCCTTTGCCGCGGCCGAGACCGTGCTGCGTGGCGTGCAGAAGTTCTGGCACAGCCTGCCGGGCACGGTACTGCTGTATGGCGCGGCCGCCGTGCACCTGGCGCTGGCCGTGGTCGCCCTGTGGGAGCGCCGCACGCTGCGCATGCCGCCGCTCGAAGGCCTGCGCGTGCTGCTCGGCTTCGCACTGCCGCTGCTGCTGGCCACGCACCTCACGGCCATGCGCGGCGCCTACCTGGCCTATGGCATCGAAGGCTCGTACGTGCGTGTGGTCTGGGGGTTGTGGGACTGGCAAGGCGCGGCCGCACAGCTCGTGATGATGCTCGCGGCCTGGGTCCACGGCTGCCTGGGCCTGCACTTCGCGCTGCGGGTGAAACCGGCCTGGCGGCGCTTCTCCCATCTGCTGCTGGCCGTTGCGGTGGCGCTGCCGCTGACGGCGGCGATGGGCTTCGTGTCGATGGGGCGCGAGTTCCAGTGGACCGGCGTGCCGCCGGTCACGCTGCCGACGCCCGCGCAGGGCAGGGCGCTCAATGCGGCCGAAGGCGGCATCAAGTGGTTCTACGGCCTGGCGTTGGTCGCGCTGCTCGCGGCGCGCTGGGGACGCAACGGCTTGGCACGCTGGTCGCGGCAGCCGTCCGTGGCGCTGCGCTATCCCGGTCGCACGGTGCAGGTGCCGCGCGGCTGGAGCGTGCTGGAGGCAAGCCGCTCACACGGCATCGCGCACGTCTCGATCTGCGGCGGACGTGCGCGCTGCTCGACCTGCCGCGTGCGCGTGGCCGGCCAGGCCGAGCACATCGGCGAGCCCGGCCGCGACGAGCAGCGCACGCTCGAACGCGTGCGCGCACCGGCCGACGTGCGCCTGGCCTGCCAGCTGCGCCCACGCGGCGACATCGAGGTCACGCCGCTGTTCGCGCCGCTGCCCAACGAAGGCCGGCCCGCGCCGGTCGGCAGCTTCGGGCGCGAGCGCGACGTGGCGATCCTGTTCGTCGACCTGCGGCGCTGGTCGGGCCTGTCGGAGCGGCAGTGGCCCTTCGACCTGGCCTATGTGCTCGACCGCTACTTCGCCACCGTGGGTGCAGCCGTGCGCGAGAGCGGCGGCGTGCCCAACCAGTTCATCGGCGACAGCGTGATGGCGATCTTCGGGCTCGAGTGCGACCTTCCCACCGCCTGCAGGCAGGCGCTGCGCGCCACCGAACTGATCGGCCAGCGCATGGACGCATGGAGCGAAGGCTTCGAGGCGCAATTCGGCCAACGGCTGGAGTTCGGCATGGGGCTGCATGCAGGCCGGGCCGCGGTGGGTGAAGTGGGCTACCTGGAGACCACGACCTTCACCGCCATCGGCGAAGTGGTCAACACCGCGAGCCGGCTGCAGGACCACTCGAAGACCGCGGCATCGCGCCTCGTCGTGTCGCTGTTCGCGGCCGAGCAAGCCGGCGCAGCGGATGCGATGGGCGCAGTCGAAACGCTCACCGTGCGCGGCCGCTCCGAACCGCTCGAAGTGCTCCGCGCACCTGCTTGATCGCCGAAAGCGGTGCGCAAACGCACAGCGCGAACCACGATGCGGTTTCACACTGCATCTCGTGGCAACGACGAATGTCCGCCGCCCACACAGACATCCAAAGGGACTCTCATGAACACCAGGCAACTCATCGCCGCTTCCGCCGCCGCTCTCGCCCTGCTGGGCGCTGCCGGCGCACATGCCGAAAGCTACGAAGGCGTGCAGGCCATCATCCCGTTCGCCAGCCGTGCCGACGTGAAGGCCGAAGCCATTGCCGCCGCGCGCGAGGGCAACCCCTACTCGGACAGCGCCGCCGAAGGCACCGTGGCCGTCAACTCCACGCTCGACCGCAGCGCCGTGCGCGACCAGGCCGTGGCCGCCGCACACAACCCGCTGCAAAGCCTCGATCGCCGCGCCTTCTACCGCGACGAAGTGCCCTCGGCCTACAAGAAGCCGACGGTTTCGTTCACGCGCCAGGCCGGCCTGTAAACAGCAGCGCGGCCCTGCTCCGCCGGCTCAGGGCCGCGCACCTTCCCAGGCGTCCTGCAGCAAGGAGCGGATCGCAGCGCGCTCCAGCGGGCGCGGATTGGGATATTGGTTCTTGAGCGCGTGCTCGCAGGCCAGGTCGAGGTCCGATTCCTTCATGCCGATGTCGCGCAGCGCGACCGGCGCGCCGTTGTCGCGCGCGAGGTCGTACACGGCCTGCGCGGCGCTGCTCCCCCCCAGTGCCTTCGCGATGCGCGCCATGGCCTGCGGCGCCGCCTCGGCGTTGTAGGCAAGTGCGTGCGGCAGCACGATGGTGTGGGTCTCGGCGTGCGGCAGGTTGAAGCTGCCCCCCAGCGTGTGGCACAGCTTGTGGTGCAGCGCCATGCCGACGTTGCCGAGCACCGTGCCGCAGAGCCATGCGCCGTAAAGCGCATCGCTGCGGGCGCCCGGATCGTGTGGCGTGGCGCGGATGGCGGGCAACGCGCGGCCCAGTGCGGCAATGCCTTCCTGCGCCATCAGGTGCATGATCGGATTCGAATCGACCGCGTAGAGCCCTTCTGCCGCATGCGCGATGGCGTTGATGCCGCTGGTCACGCTGATGCCCACGGGCAGGCTCGAAGACAGCTCGGGATCGTAGATCACCGTGCGCGGCAGCACCCTGAAGTCCTTGCCCGTCTTCTTCATGCCGGCTTCCGTGATGCCGTAGATCGGCGTCATCTCGGAGCCCGCGTAGGTGGTTGGGATGGCGAGGATCGGCAGGCCCGAATCGAGCGCAATGGCCTTGCCCAGCCCGGTGGTCGAACCACCGCCGATGGCCACGGCGCAATCCGCGCCCAGCCGGGCCGCCACCTCGCGCGCCTCGCGCGCGGTCTCGATGGGCACGTGCATCACGGCGCGATCGAACACACCGGCCGCATGGCTGCCGAGCATATCGGCCACGCGCTCGGCCTGCGGGCGCTGCTCGGGCGTGGACAGCACGAGCGCCCGGCGCGCACCGAGCGCATCGATCTCGCGCGCCAGGTGCTGCAGCGAACCGGCGCCGAACACCACGCGCTGCGGCACGCTGTTGTAGACGAACGAGGGGATGGTCATGGCTTTGCTGTCTCTCGAATGTTCATGAGGCAACCGGTGCCGGCTGCCCATCGCGCGAGTATCCCGCCGGGCCGCTCCTCATTCAACAACAGGAGTGGAAAGGACTTTTCCGCTTACCCGATCGAGAAGCTCCTCCTCAGGCCGGCGAGACCCGCACCGTGCAGATCTGGCGGCTTTCGTCGATCGCGAAGCGCACCGGCAGGAAGCGCTCGATCACCGCGCAGTTGGTGCGCGTGTGCTCCGTCACCTCGCTGCAGGTGAAGGCGCAGGCCTTCTTGCCCTGCCAAGCGGCGAGCGCCAGCAGCAGCGCCAGCTGATCCGCGAGATGCGGGCCGACCGCGGCCTCGCTCTTCTGGAATTCGCGCAGCTCCTTCACCAAGCCATGCGCCACCTGCTCGGCGCTCAGCGACTTCTCCCCGAAGGCCGTGAACACCTCGGTGACGTGCTCGTACGCCAGCGTCGCCAGCAACGCGTTGCCGGGGCCTTCGTTCTGGCGCGCAGTGCCGAAACGCAGCTGCTCGCCGGACCAGCCCATCGCGCCGCCCAGCGTGTCGAGCTCGCGCGTCGGCACATGGCGCGGCAGCCCGGGCGCCAGGCATTCGGCATGGCTCGACCGATGTTCGCCGCGCGCCATCAGGTCGAAGGGCTGCAGCGCGCCGGCCGCAGGAACGATCGTCGCCTCTGCCTCGCCACCACCGGCCGGATAGAAGCCGCAGCGGCGCAGCGTCAGCTGCAGGTCGGCGCCCAGCCGGCGCACCAATGGCGCGAAGGCACGCTCCAGGAAATGGAACGGCGGTGCCATCGGGTTGTGCGTGCCACCGCTCAGGTGCACGCGGCTGGCCGCACCGGCGAGCAGCAGCGGCGGCAGCACGGTCTGCAGCACCAGCATGCAGCTGCCCGCGCTGGCGATCGAAAAGCGGTACTCGCCCGCGCGCACCGGGCCGGGCGCGAAGCGCAGCGACTGCGAGCCGAGCTGCGCGCCCTCCACCTTCGCGCCGCTGATTTCAGCGGCCGCGTTCACGCACGCGAGGTGCTGGCGCATCAGGCCCGGCTTGGCGCGGCCGGCACGGATCTTCTCGATGGACAGCGGCTGGCCCGTGGCCGCCGACAGCGCGAGGCTGGTGCGCAGGATCTGGCCGCCGCCCTCGCCCAGCGAGCCGTCGAGGTCAACCATGCGCAGCCCCCTGTTCTTGTTTGTCGAAGCGCAGCACCGTCTCGTGCAGGAACGCGTCGAGGCCGGCCTCTTCGGCCTGCGGCAGCGGCGTGACCGGCTCGGCCGCGTTGGCCGCCAGCTCCGACTCGATGAACGCATGGATGCCGGGCCAGCGCGGGCTGGTCGCGGCCTCTGCGGCGCGCATCTTCACCTCGAGCAGCGCGTTGATCTCGTCGATCAGCGTGGCGTCACGTGCCGCATCGAGCGTGCGCTGCGCCAGGTCGGCGAAGCGCATCGGCGGCACGCCGGGCTGCGAGCGGATCCAGCGCGCGGCCAGCAGCGGGCGCAGCACGTAGAGATACTTCTTGTAGCGCACCTCGCCGGCCTGCAGATGCTCGCGGAAATTCTTCTTCGCCATCGAGCTGTAGTGGTGCCAGCCGCGCGCGTTGGAGAACACCGCCTCCGACAGCGCGCGGAAACGCGGCATCGCCACCATGTCGTCGCGGTACACGATGGGCGAGCGCAGCCACTCGAGCAGCGTCGGGTTCGACTCGCGCATCAGGCCCAGCGCCTTGCGCAGGTCCCAGCCGTTGATGTCGAGGTCGCCGCTGATCGGCACCTCGATCACGTCGCGGCGCGGCCGCACCGTGAGGTACCACGGCAGCCGGTTGACGTAGATGAAGCGCACGTCGTAGTCGCTGTCGGGCGAGGCGAAGCCCCAGCCGCGGCTGCCGGATTCACAGGCGAACAGCACGCTCACGTCGTTCTTCGCTTCGATGTCGCGCAGGGCGTCCATGATCTGCGCGCGCATGGCGGGCTCGATGGGGTGGGCGGAGCGCAGGAATTCCTTTTCGGTGTTCATGACTTTCTTCTTTTCTTCTTCTCTCATCAGGCTCGGGTGACGGCCACGTTGCCGGCACTGTCGAGTTCGTAAACGTCCAGGTCGTTGGCCAGGAACGCATGCCCGCGGTAATGCACCTGCGTCTCCCCCATCAGCGCCGCCATGCCCTCTTCGTTCTGGTGGCGTGCGCTGAAATGCGTGAGGACCAGGTTCGGCACCTCCACGGCTTGCGCGAACTCGGCCAGCATGCGCGCGGAACTGTGCATCGGCCCGGGGCCGACCTTGTCGAGCGCATCCTGCGTGAAGGTGGCCTCGTGGACCAGCAGCTGAGCACCCTGGCAGGCGTCGCGCAGCAGCGCGGGCTCTGCGTTGTCGCCGCCCAGCACGGCGACGGCCGTGTCGACCTGCGTTTCCGTGTAGTCGGCACTGCGCAGCACATCGCCGTTGAAGGGCACGTCCTCGCCGGTCTGCAGCGCGCGCCATGCGGCGCCGGGCGGAAGGCCGGCGGCCCGCAGCGCATCGGCCTTCAGCCGCACGCGCCGCGTCTCGACCTGCACGCGATAGGCGTGGCTCGGTACGCGATGCCGCAGCAGGTGGCGCTCGATGCGCACGCCAGGCGCTTCGTACACCAGCGCCTGGTTCTCCAGATCGACGTGCTCCACCTCGTAGGGCAGGTGCAGGTCGGTCAGTTGGCGCGTGGCTTCGAACCACTCCCACACCGGCAGCGGCGCGATCAGCTTCAGCGGCTTCGTGCGCTTGTTCATGCCCGCGCTCGCGAGCAACCCCGGCAGGCCATAGCAGTGGTCGCCGTGCACATGCGTGATGCAGACGGCGGCCAGGTCGTTCAGCGACAGCGGCGTTTGCAGCACGCGATGCTGGGTGCCCTCGCCGCAGTCGACCAGGAACCAGTCGGCGCCGAGCACCGTCTGCACCGCGAGGCCCGAGACGTTGCGGTGGCGCGTGGGGGTGCCGGAGGAGGTTCCCAGGAAAGTCAGCTTCATCATCATCTCAATCACTCCCTGCGCATCAATGCGCTCTTCGCGGCGTCCGCGGCGACCCGTGCCCAACTGAAGTACCGGCGCCCGCCTTCCGGACGGGCCGCCATGAATGCGTTGAGCCTTTCGAGATTCTCCGCGCCTCCCCAGCGGCCCATCGTCTGGATCGCCACGACGCGCAGGCTCCACCATTTGCTTTCAAGCGCGGCATCGACTTCGGCCACGGCTCGCGCATTCGGTTTCACCGCGCCCAACGCGCGAAGACGATCCGTCTGCTCGCGCAGGAGGTTGGCACCCGGTGCCGCATTCAACAGGCGCTCGCGCCGCGCGCGGCGGCATGCCAGGCATCGCACGGCGCGGCTGTCGATATGTCCGTGCACCACTTCGTACCACCACTTCTGCTGCTTCGCCGTCCACAGTTCTTCGGCCCCGCAATCGCGGCAGGTGAAGGGACGCGCAACATAGAAGTCCGGCAGCAATCCGTAGGTGTTGTTGTACTTCCGCAGGACGAGCCGATCCGCCGGCTCGCAGCCGATCGCAAATGCGAAGGCCGGCCGCGGGCGGACATCCGGCAAGCGCAGACGTGCAGCCGACGCAGCCGCGCGTTCGAGGCGACGCGCCTTGATTTCGGCGCGGCGTTGCTTGTTGCTTTTCTTCATCTTTCAAACCTTCGCAATACGTACGGTGTTGCGAAAGCGGACCCAGACCCTTCCTCCTACAACACCGCCCCCACGAGGCCGCCGATCGGCCTCGTTCTCACCCCTTCACGCATACGACCTGCTTGAGCGTGTAGACCACCTCCACCAGGTCCTTCTGCGCCTCCATCACCGCGTCGATGTCCTTGTAGGCCATCGGGATCTCGTCGATCACGTCGGCGTCCTTTCGGCATTCCACGCCTTCGGTCGCGGCGATCTGGTCGGCGATGGTGAAGAGCTTCTTCGCTTTGGTACGGCTCATCTTCCGACCGGCGCCGTGGCTGCAGCTCATGAAGCTCTCGGGGTTGCCCTTTCCGCGCACGATGAAGCTCTTCGCGCCCATGCTGCCGGGGATGATCCCCAGCTCGCCGGCTTTCGCGCTCACCGCGCCCTTGCGGGTCACGAGCACGTCTTCGCCGAAGTGCGTCTCGCGGCTCACGTAGTTGTGGTGGCAGTTCACCGCTTCCACGTGTGCCTCGAAGGGCTTGGTGATGACCCTGCGCACGGCCGCGACCACGCGCTGCATCATCACTTCGCGGTTCGCTCGCGCGAACTTCTGGGCCCAGCCCACCGCACGCACGTAGTCGCCGAAGTACCTGGCGCCTTCCTCGAAGTACGCCAGATCCTGGTCGGGCAGGTTGCGCTGGTGCAGCTCGGCATCCTTCTTCGCGAGTTCGATGAAGTGCGTGCCGATGGCATTGCCCACGCCGCGCGAACCCGAGTGCAGCATGAACCACACGGACCCAGCCTCGTCCAGGCATACCTCGATGAAGTGGTTGCCCGTACCCAGCGTTCCCAGGTGCTTGTGGTTGTTGGTGTTCTTCAGGCGCGGGTAGTCCTCGCAGATCGCGTCGAACTCGTCCACCAGCCCGGCCCAGGCCGCGTCGGTTTCGTTGGGAGGCGTCTCCCACGAGCCCTTGTCGCGGCCCATGCGCTTGGGGTTCGAGCCGTGCGGCACGGCCTTCTCGATCGCCGAACGCAGCGGGCCCAGGTTATCGGGCAGGTCGTTGGCGTGCAGCGTGGTCTTGCACGCCATCATTCCGCAGCCGATGTCCACGCCCACCGCGGCCGGGATGATGGCCTTGAAGGTCGGGATCACCGAGCCCACGGTCGCGCCGATGCCGTAGTGCACGTCGGGCATGGCCGCGATGTGCTTGAACACGATGGGCAGGCGGGCCGCATTCTCGAGCTGCTTGCGCGCCTCGTCTTCCACGGGCACGCCGCGGGTCCACATCTTCACGGGCACGCCATTCTCGACTTCGTGCAGGTTGTAGTTCTTTTCCATTTCCAACTCTCTTTCTCTCTCTGTACTTTCTCACCAATGGTGGACACGGCGGGATTCGAACCCGCATCAATACGGCGACCGTGGTGTTTCAATCCAGCGGCCCAGTCGACGATTGGAAACGCGCGCCAGTGACAGACCCGTCGTCGGAGCCAGCACCTGCATCCTCAACCTTGCTCGTCGACCGACTTTCCCGCCGCATCCGGTGCTACCCGGACTGCCGGCAATATCAACATTTTTGGCAGTGGCGCTCCCTTCTGTGCCTGCGTGCCCATATCCCTTTCCTTCAGAACTCAAGAACCGTTCGGCCGAAGCGTCACCAGTCCATTGAGCACCTGGTCCAGACCGCCAACCACCGAGATCTTGTCGATCCGCTCGGCCACGCGTTCCAGCGTTTCGAGTTCCTTCATCCGCAAGGCGACGGGGTTGCCCTCCATCACCTTGGCGGTGTTCAACAGCGAGCGCGTGGCCGCGGTTTCCTCGCGGCGGCGGATCACGTTGGCCTGGGCCGATTTCTCGGCTTCCACCACCTGGGCGAGGATGGTCTTCATCTCGCCCGGCAGGATGATGTCCTTCACGCCCACGCTCTCCAGCGCAATGCCCGAACCCTCCAGCCGCTCGCGCACCTGCGCCAGCACCGTCTGGTCGATGGCTGCCTTGTTCTCCAGCAGCGCGTCGAGCGTTTGCTCGCCGACCGCGGCGCGCAGGCCGAACTGCAGCTCGCGGTACACGTGCTCGGCCGGCTTCGGCATCTGCGCCATGGCTCGCCGCACATCGGTGAAGTGCCACACCGCCGACAGGTTCAGCCGCAGCCCCACCTTGTCGCGAGTCAGGATTTCCTGGCCGCTCACTTCGGCGATCTGCGAACGCAGGTCCACGCAGGTCACCGCCACCTGACGGTTGAAGCGCCAGAAGCCGTGGTTCCCCGGCGCCAGCAGCGCCTGCATCTGCCCTTCGAGCATCAGCACGCCGGCATGGAACTCGGGCACCTGCACCAGCAGCACGCCGTCGAGCCCCTGCACCGCACGCGGACGCAGGGCCACGCTCTGCAGCTTCGCCAGCAGGTCGGCCGGCAGGCGCGCATCGGCGGACACATCGATCACGTCGATGCGCTGCTCACGCAGCCCGCGCCAGTACAGCTTGCGGGTCGAAGGCGGCAGGATCTGCACCAGCACGCCATCTTCATGACGCAGGCCGACTTGGGTTTCGCCCAGCGACACGTGCACGAACTCACGCTCGATCAGCTCAGGCTCACGTGCCAGGAAGTAGTCGGCCAGCTCGTGCTCGAACACCGGCTCGGCGAGCGAGAAGCGTTGCAGCTGGATGGTGTCGAAGCCCGCGAACACGCGGTGCTTTCCCGGGCCGAGCAGTTGCTCGAAATCGCCGTTGCGCAGCAGCAGCGCGCGTTCGTTCTTCTTGATGGTGTATTGGTTGAAGCCCAGCATTCTTTTTCTCCTTGTTGTCCGGTTCGGCTATTCGTTTCGTTCGTTCAGACGGTCATTCGATCCAGGCCCTCGAAAGGGCAGGCGGCGGACACTGCGGCGGCCAAGGCCTGTCGTGCAGCGGTCGCGCGGTCCGGCGGGTGCCTCCCTCGTTGCACTTGCAACGCCCTCACCTTTCCGGCCGTCGATGGCTGCACGCAATTCCTTGCCACGCACGCGGTGCGCAAGCCGCCTGCGCTTGGCACTGTGTCGCGCGCCGCAAGGTTTCAGGGCCTTGCGCCATCGCTCCGGTGTGCCGGGGCGGGGGGCTTTCGCCCCATCAGATGGCGATGCAAGCACCGCCAGGGTTTTTCGCGGGAATCGAACCCACAACGCCGCGTGGTCAGCACGGTGCTCAACCATGAGCAGAACTGAAACAAGTTCAGTTGCCAGCCAGTTCAACAGCGGCATACCGCGAGCCCAAGACAGGATCTGGCCTGCGGCACCGGACCGCATTCACGCGGCACCTGCGAGCGGATGAACTGCATCCGACGGGTTGTCTATTGCAGGCGCTGTGCCAGGCCGCGCAAGACGAAGAAGAAACACGCGGTGGTAGCTCGCAAGCTGTTGATATAACTAGCGAAATTCTTTTTTCGACCTGCAGGTGCATGCCGTGCTCGACCTGCTAGCATTCATCTTCTTTTATAAATTTAGCTAGCCTTTTATCCATGAAGCCAATAGTTGTCATCGGCTTCCTAGGCACCCAGCTCGACGCCGGCCAGGGCGCGGGCCGCTGGAACAAGTGGCGCCCTACGGTCTCGCTCGCGCAGCACGAGGACATGGTCGTCTCGCGCCTGGAGTTGCTCTACACGCTGCGGCACAAGGCGCTGGCCGAGGTGGTGAAGGCCGACATCGCCGCGGTGTCGCCCGAGACCACCGTCAACCTCGTGCCAATCGATCTCGCGGACCCGTGGGATTTCGGCGAGGTCTACACGCGCCTGTACGACTGGGCGCGCGGCTATCCCTTCGATACCGAGCGCGAGCAGTACTGGACGCACATCACCACCGGCACGCACGTGGCGCAGATCTGCATGTTCCTGCTGTCCGAATCGCGCGTGGTGCCCGGCGTGCTGGCGCAGACCTCGCCGCCCAAAAAGCAGCGCGAAGGCGAGGCCGGCAAGTGCACGCTGATCGACCTCGACCTGTCGCGCTACGACGTGATCGCGCGGCGCTTCGATGCGGAGCAGCGCGATGCGGTTGCGTTCCTGAAGAGCGGGATCGCCACGCGCAATGCGCGCTTCAATGCGCTGATCGACGAGATCGAGCGCGTGGCCGTGCGCTCGCGCGCGCCGATCCTGCTGGTGGGGCCCACCGGTGCGGGCAAGTCGTTCCTGGCGCGGCGCATGTTCGAACTGAAGCAGGCGCGGCACCAGATGACGGGGCCGTTCGTGGAGGTGAACTGCGCGACGCTGCGCGGCGACGGTGCGGCCTCGACACTGTTCGGCCACAGGAAGGGCTCATTCACCGGCGCCGCGGCCGACCGCGCGGGCCTGCTGCGCACTGCGCACCAGGGCGCCCTCTTCCTCGACGAGATCGGCGAGCTCGGGCCTGATGAGCAGGCAATGCTGCTGAAGGCGATCGAGGAGAAGCGCTTCTTCCCCGTGGGGGCCGACAAGGAGGTGGAAAGCGACTTCCAGCTGATCGCCGGCACCAACCGCGACCTGCGCAGCGACGTGGCCGAGGGGCGCTTCCGCGAAGACCTGTTCGCGCGCATCAACCTCTGGACCTATGACCTGCCGGGCCTCGCGCAGCGGCCCGAGGACATCGAGCCCAACGTCGACCACCTGCTGGCGATTCACGCGGCGGAGAACCATCGCGTGGTGCGCTTCAACGCCGAGGCGCGCGCGGCCTACCTGCGCTTTGCGCAGAGCGGCGAGGCGATCTGGAGCGGCAATTTCCGCGATCTCTCCGCGAGCGTGACGCGGCTGGCGACGCTGGCCGATGGCGGACGCATTCCGGTGGCGCTGGTCGAGGCGGAGATTGCTCGGCTGCGGTGGCTGTGGAAGCATGCCGGTGCCGCTGCACCGGTCGAGGGCAACGACGTCGACCTGGATGTGCTGCTCGGCGAGGAACGCGCGGGGGCGCTCGACCTGTTCGATCGGTTGCAGCTCGAAGCGGTGGTGCGCGTGTGCCGGCAGTCGCGCAGCCTGTCGGATGCGGGCCGCCAGCTGTTCCAGGCCTCACGCGCGCAGCGCAGCGTGGTGAACGACGCAGACAGGCTGCGCAAGTACCTCGCCAAGCATGGGCTCGAGTGGGGCCGGATCGCCGACGCCTGAGCTATCCTCCGCCGCGATGGCCATCTCTGCATTCGCCGTGAAAGTCCCCGCCGCCGAGCCTCTCGTCGGGGACTTGCGCCGCCGCTACGACGCGACCGTCGCATTGGGCGTACCGGCGCACGTCACGGTGCTCGTTCCTTTCATGGACCCTGCGCTGATCACACCCGAAGTGCTGGAGCACGCGCGGCAGGCTCTGAATCGGACGCCTTCGTTTGACTTCTCCCTGGGCAAGGTCGGGCGCTTTCCCGAAACCGCGTACCTCGCACCGGAACCGGCTGCGCCCTTCATCGAAATGACACTGGCGCTCGCGGATGCATTTCCCGATTTCCCGCCGTATGGCGGCGAGCACGAAGGTGTCATTCCGCATCTGTCGGTGGCGCACGGCAACGCGCTCGATGCCGACGCGGCGGCTGCCGAATTGGAGGCACGCCTTCTCGCATCGGGCGCCGTGCATGCGAACTGCACCGAAGTCACGCTGATCGAAAACTCGTCGGGACGCTGGCAGGACATGCACGTCTTTCGACTGCCAAAAGAACCGGCACCCATGCGCAACGTCCTCTTCATCTGCAGCCGCAACCAGTGGCGCAGCCCGACCGCAGAACGCATCTGGCGCAAGCACCCGCTGATCTCCACGCGCTCCGCCGGCACCAGTCCGAATGCGCGGCATGCAGTTTCCGTCGACGACATCGAATGGGCCGACGTCATCCTTGTGATGGAAGAAAAACACAAGTCGCGGCTGGTGGCCGAGTTCACGCGGATGCTCGAAGGCAAGCCGATCCACGTGCTCGACATTCCCGACGACTACAAGTACATGGACCCGGAGCTGGTCGAGGAGCTCGAACGCTCGGTAGGGTCCATCCTTGAAATCGACTAGCGCCCCATGTCGGAAATCTACATAAGCACGGACGTCGAATCCGACGGCCCCATTCCCGGGCCGAACTCGATGCTCAGCTTCGGCTCGGCCGCCTACACGGCCGGCAAGCAGCTCATTTCCACCTTCAGCGCCAACTTGCACACCCTGCCGGGCGCCGAGGCCGATCCGAAGACTGCCGCATGGTGGAAGACCCAGCCCGAGGCCTGGGCTGCCTGCCGCGCCGACCTGCAGGACCCGGCCCACGCCATGAAGAACTACGTGAGCTGGCTCAAGGCCCTGCCGGCGCGGCCGGTGTTCGTCGCCTACCCGGCAGGCTTCGACTTCCTGTTCATCTACTGGTACCTGATGCGCTTCGCCGGCGAGAGCCCGTTCAGCCACTCGGCGCTCGACGTCAAGTCGTTCGCGATGGCGATGCTCGGGCTCGACTACCGCGAAAGCACCAAGCGCGCGATGCCACGCCGCTGGTTCGACAGGCTGCCGCACACACACGTCGCGCTCGACGACGCCATCGAGCAGGGCGCCCTCTTCTGCAACATGCTCGCGGAAAATCGCGCGGCCGCCTCGGGCAAACAGCCATGACGAACCACTCAGTCCGCCGATGGTGCAAAAGGCTGGCGCTGTGTGCGCTGCCGCTCATGCTGGCGGGCTGCGTCCAGTCGCTGTTCTATTACCCCGACAGCGTGCGCTACGAAACACCCGACGTGCTGGGCCTGCGCTACGAGAGCGTGCAGTTCGCCAGTGCCGACGGCACGCGCCTGAGCGGCTGGTTCCTGCCCGCGGAGAACCGCCAGAACCCGAAGGAAGCCAAGGGCACGGTGGTGCACTTCCATGGCAACGCGCAGAACATGAGCACGCACTGGCGCTTCGTGGCCTGGCTGCCGAAGCAGGACTACAACGTGTTCGTGTTCGACTACCGCGGCTACGGCCAGTCCGAAGGCAAGCCGGAGCCCAGGGGTGTGTTCGAGGACTCCCATGCCGCGCTGAACTATGTGCGCTCACGCGGCGACATCGACCCCGGGCGGCTGTTTCTCTTCGGGCAGAGCCTGGGCGGCACCAACGCGATCGCGGTGATGGGCTCGGGCAACAGGGCGGGCGTGAAAGCGGTGGCCGTCGAGTCGACCTTCTATTCCTATTCGTCGATTGCCAACGAAAAGCTGTGGGGCGCGGGCATGCTGGTGAGCGACGAGTACGCGGCGTCGAAGTACGTGGCGGCCATTTCGCCCGTTCCGCTGTTGCTGATCCATGGCACGGCCGACCAGGTGATTCCGCTCGCGCATTCGAGGCGCCTGCTGGCCGATGCGCGCGAGCCCCGCCGGCTGATCGAAGTACCGGGCGCGGGCCACCTCGAACCGATGACAGCCCTGCGCTACGGCGGCGCCTACCGGAAGGCGCTGACCGCATTCTTCGAGGCCGCACAACACCCGCTGCAGCAATGACAACCACCATGAAACACTTCGACGAGGCCGCCACCCGCGCTCCCCTGAGCTTCGAGCGGCTGGTGCCCGCACTGCACGCGGCCTTCGTTGCCGGAGCGCAGGTGCCGCCGCGCCATGTGCATGGCATCGAGACCGCCTCGGGCGGCGGGAACAGGGGCACGGTGCTCATCATGCCGGCATGGAGCGATGCGGGCTTCCTGGGCATCAAGACCATCAACATCTTTCCGGGCAACAGCGCGCGCGGCCTGCCTGGGCTGCATGCGACCTATGTGCTGTACGACGCGCACACCGGCGTGCCGCTGGCGATGATGGACGGCAACGAGATCACTGCGCGCCGCACTGCGGCGGCCTCGGCGCTGGGCGCGTCGTTCCTGGCGCGCGAGGACGCACGCCAGTTGCTGGTGCTGGGCACCGGCCGCATCGCGCGCATGCTTCCCGCCGCGCATGCGAGCGTGCGGCCCATCGACGAATTGTGGGTGTGGAACCACCGGGCCGAAGGCGCCGAGACGCTGGCCGCACAGTGGCGCGCCGAGGGCCGGAACGCGCGAGCCGTCACCGACCTGGAAGCGGCCGTGCGCCAAGCCGACATTGTGAGTTGCGCCACGCTGGCCACCTCGCCATTGGTGCGCGGCGAATGGCTGGCACCGGGCTCGCACCTGGACTTGATCGGCAGTTTCACTCCGGCCATGCGCGAGGCCGATGCGCAGTGCTTTGCGGGTGCCCGCACCTTCGTCGACACCGACGAGGCGCTGCAGAAATCCGGCGACCTGCTCGATGCGATCGCCGCCGGCACGCTGCGGGCGGAAGGCGTCGGCGGCACCCTCGCCGCCCTTTGCCGCGCAGAGCGCCCGGGCCGCTCCGGCGCCGAGGAGCGCACCGTGTTCAAGGCCGTCGGAAGCGCGCTCGAAGACCTGGCCGCCGCCACCCTGGTGTGGCAATCGAGAGACATGGCCTAATCCTTATGGCTTAGTCTTTGGCGAAAAAACCCCTGTCAGGACGGATTTTTCCAACATCCGGATACGACTTGTAGCCAATAGTAAATATTGTGCATTGCGGCTATCGTGCTCCTGAACTACCGACGGGGGCCACATGCTCAGCACCCAACACAAAGCCAACATCCTCCGCAAGGCCGGATACACCGTGCCGGCCGAACCGGGGAGTGCCGACTGCATCCACCAGACGGCCCAATGCTGGGAGAAGGCGATCGACACGCTCTACGTGTCGTACTCCGCCAGCCGCGCCGCCAAGAGCCTGCGGGACGCGGAGGAGGCGCGGATGCTGGCCTTGCTGCAGTTGCGCTCAGCCAAGGCCTGCGCCTGACGGCCCGGCCAGGCACCCGCTCAGCTTCAGGGCTTTTTCTGCTTTTCCGGCGCGTCGTTGCTGCCGCCGCGCGAGAGCTGACCCGCCTTCATCGCTTCGCGGTTCGCCGCGCGACGCTTGGCCGCCGCGGCGCGGCGCTCTTCCCTCGACATCGTCGGCGCGGTCGTCGGGCGGACCTCGCCTTCCTGCATCTGCGGTCCGCGTGCGGCAGCGGCGCCGTCCGCGCGGCGTTCCTTGCGGGCCTCGGCGCGTTCCGCCTTGGTGGTGGGCGCAGTGGGCCGCGCCTTGCCCTGCGCCGGGTCGACTTCGCCGGAAGACTGGGCGGACGCCACCTGCACGACCATCATCTGAGCCAGGGCCAGGCAAACCGGCACGAGCATATTTTTCATTGCGATGACCTTTCAGCACCCGCGAAGGCGCGGGGTCGGGGCATTGTGGTCAGGGTCCGAGGCTGTGTCCACACCGGCAACCCGCATGCCGATGGAGCCTCGGCCCGCACGCTGGCGGTCGCTCAGGTAGGCGAGAACCAGCCTGACGAGCTCGGTCTTCATCACGGGGGTCTCCAGGTCACCACGCTGTGCTGCCGCATGAACCGCGCCTTCGACCGCGGACGAGAGCATGCGGGCCGCGACCTCGGTATCGGCGCTTTCTCCCGGTCCCCGGCTTTCGGCGACAAGGGCCCGGTAGCGCCGCTGGTATTGCGCCTCGAACTCGGGGTAGCTCGAACGCGCGGCGAGCGGCACCTCGCCCATCAGCACGCGGTGCAGCGCCTGATCGACCGAGTGGGCGGCGATGACGCCGTCGACGAAGCGCTCCACCCGACGCGGCAGCATGGCCACTGCATCGCCCTCTTGCTCGACTTCATCGTCGGTGCCGGACAGCGCCACGAGCACTTCGTCGAGGTGGCGCTGCCGGATCGCCTCGGCGATGGCCAGCTTGTCCGGGAAGTACTGATAGAGCGAGCCGACGCTGACACCGGCCACCGCCGCGATCTCGTTGGTGGTGAACCGCGCCCATCCGCGGTGCGCCAGAACGCGAGTTGCGGCCTCGATGATCGCGTCCACCGTGACGCGCGAACGCTGCTGCCGGGGCGCTTTGCGCATGGTCCTGCGCTGTGGGGGAATGCGAGTACCCAAGTTCGAGGCTCCACTCAAGAATAGGACCGCACGCAACGCGTGCATTCAACCGTTCAAGGGGAGATTGTGATGAGTACGCAGACGCTTCTGGCTTCGCTGTTCCGGTACAAGGCCTGGGCCGACGAAGGGCTCCTGGCAGGTCTCGCAGGCCTGGCCGCGAAGGGCCCGGCCGACGAGTACCGCTGCGCAATGCGCGTGTTCAACCACGCCTGCATCGTCGACCGCATCTTCGTTGCGAATCTCCAGCGCAAGGCGCACGCATACACGGCGACGGGCTCGCGCGAGCCGCCAGCCCTGGAAGCGCTGGCCGAATCGGTCAGGGAAACGGACCGCTGGTACGTCGACTACGTCGCGCGCCTGAGTCCGGAGGAGCTTGCGGAAAGCATCGAGTTCACGTTCACCGACGGCAGCCCGGGCCGCATGTCACGCGAGGAGATGCTGGGCCACGTGGTGGCCCATGGCGGCTATCACCGGGGCGAGGCCGGCCAGATCATGACCCGGCTCACGGGGTCGTCGCCACCCGACACATTCACCGGCTATCTGCACCAGGCCGAGCCCGCGCGCCGCGAGCGGAATGCGTAGCGGCGCGGGATCGGGGCATCGCGTCCGCGGTGGGGTTGCCGGTCAGACGCGTTCGAGAATCACCGCAATGCCCTGCCCCACGCCGATGCACATCGTGCACAGCGCATAGCGGCCACCGCCCTTGTGCAGCTGGTTGACTGCGGTGGTGGCCAGGCGCGCACCGCTGGCACCCAGCGGATGGCCCAGCGCGATGGCGCCACCGTTGATGTTGACGCGCGCGTCGTCGTCCTTCAGGCCCAGCAGGCGCAGCACGGCAAGGCCTTGTGCGGCGAAGGCTTCGTTGAGTTCGATGACGTCGATCTGGTCGATGGTGAGGCCGGTCAGCGCCAGCACCTTCTGCGTGGCGGGCGCGGGGCCGATGCCCATCACGCGCGGCGCAACGCCGGCGGTGGCCATGCCGACCACGCGGGCGCGCGGCGTCAGGCCGTGCTTGGCGGCACTGGCTTCGTCGGCCAGCAGCAGCGCGCAGGCGCCGTCGTTCACGCCGCTGGCGTTGCCGGCGGTGACGGTGCCGTCGGGGCGCACCACGCCCTTGAGCTTGGCGAGCGATTCGAGGCTGGTCTCGCGCGGATGCTCGTCCTTGTTGACGATGATCGCGTCGCCCTTCTTCTGCGGCACGGTCACGGGCACGATCTCGGCGTCGAAGAAGCCGGACTTCTGCGAGGCCACGGCGCGCAGCTGCGAGTTCAGCGCCATCAGGTCCTGCGCCTCGCGCTCGATCTTGTAGTCGGTGGCCACGTTCTCGGCCGTCTCGGGCATGGAGTCGACGCCGTACTGCGCCTTCATGAGCTTGTTGACGAAGCGCCAGCCGATGGTGGTGTCGTACACGGCGTTGTTGCGGCTGAAGGCGCTCTCGGCCTTGGGCATGACGAAGGGCGCGCGGCTCATGCTTTCCACGCCGCCGGCGATCATCAGGCCGGCTTCACCGGCGCGGATGGCGCGGGCCGCGGTGCCCACGGCGTCGAGGCCCGAGCCGCACAGGCGGTTGATGGTGCCGCCGCCGATTTCGAGCGGCAGGCCCGCCAGCAGCGCCGACATGCGCGCGACGTTGCGGTTGTCTTCGCCGGCCTGGTTGGCGCAGCCGTAGAGCACGTCGCTCACGGCTTGCCAGTCGACGTTCTTGTTGCGTTCCATCAGCGCGCGCAGGGGCACGGCGCCGAGGTCGTCGGCACGCACGCTGCTGAGCGAGCCGCCGTAGCGGCCGAAGGGGGTGCGGACTGCGTCGCAGATGAAGGCGTGGTTGGTCATGGTCTGTCTCTTTTGGAAGGATGTTGATTCGGGTACCGGAAGTCCGCCTCAGGCGGCGATCGGCAAGCCCACGAGCTTCTCGAGTTCCTCGCGGCTCAGGCCATCGACCAGGTCGACGAGCTTCAGGCCCTCGGGCGTGCATTCGAGCGTGGCCAGGTCGGAGTACACGCGCTTGACGCAGCCGATGCCGGTCAGCGGATAGGTGCACTCCTTCACCAGCTTGCTCGCGCCCTGCTTCGTGAGCAGGTCCATCATGACCCAAGTCTGCTTGGCGCCGATAGCCAAGTCCATCGCGCCGCCCACCGCGGGAATGGCGTCTTTCTCGCCGGTGTGCCAGTTGGCGAGGTCACCGGTGGCCGACACCTGGAACGCGCCGAGCACGCAGATGTCGAGGTGGCCGCCGCGCATCATCGCGAAGCTGTCGGAGTGGTGGAAGAACGAGCCGCCCGGCAGCAGCGTGACGGGCTGCTTGCCGGCGTTGATGAGGTCGTAGTCTTCCTCGCCGGCCTCGGGCGCAGGACCCATGCCGAGGATGCCGTTCTCGCTCTGCAGGATGACCTCGCGGCCCTGGGGCAGGTGGTTGGCCACCAGCGTGGGCTGGCCAATCCCGAGGTTGACGACGGCGCCGTCGAAGATGTCTTGTGCCACTCGCGCTGCGAGCTGGTCCTTGGTGCGACGTGTGTAGCTCATGGTCATGCTGCCTTCTTGAAGCCGCCGGCCTGCGTGGCCACGCGTTCGATGCGCACCACCTGGTGCACGAAGATGCCCGGGGTCACGATGGTCTCCGGGTCGAGGGTGCCGAGTTCGGCGATGTCGTGCACGGTGGCGATGGTCTTCTTCGAGGCCATGGCCATCACCGGGCCGAAGTTGCGCGCGGCCTTGCGGTAGACCAGGTTGCCCCAGCGGTCGCCGCGCTCGGCCTTGATGAGCGCCACGTCGCCGCGGATGGGGTACTCGAGCACGTACTGCACGCCGTCGATCTCGCGGGTTTCGCGGTTGCCGGCGAGTTGCGTGCCGTAGCCGGTGGGGCAGAAGAAGGCGCCGACGCCGGCGCCCGCGGCGCGGATGCGCTCGGCCAGGTTGCCCTGGGGCACCAGTTCGAGCTCGATCTTGCCGCTGCGGTAGAGGCCGTCGAACACCTGGCTGTCGGCCTGGCGCGGGAAGCTGCAGATGATCTTGCGCACGCGCCCGGCCTTGAGCAGCGCCGCGAGGCCGGTCTCGCCGTTGCCAGCGTTGTTGTTGACGACGGTGAGGTCCTTGGCGCCCTGTTCGACGAGGCCCTCGATGAGTTCGTTGGGAATGCCGGCGGTGCCGAAACCGCCGATGAGAACCGTGGCGCCGTCTTGGATGCCTGCCAGGGCATCGGCGACCGAGCGCGCGATCTTGTTGATCATGAAGCTTGTCTCCGGGAGTGAGGAAAAGAAACCGAACCACCTGAACACGCCGATCGATTCTGCGAACCGCCGATTTGTTCGTCTAAAGAACATTTGTTCGTATAATGAATTCTAAAGAGGATCGACCACCATGGCAACCCACCCCGCACAAACCGACACACCCGCGCCCGGCGACAGCTACGTCCAGTCTTTTGCGCGGGGGCTGCAGGTGATCCGTTCATTCAGCGCGAAAGCGCCGCACCAGACGCTCAGTGAGGTGGCGGCCGGCAGCGGGCTCACGCGCGCGGGGGCGCGGCGCATCCTGCTCACGCTGCAGACGCTGGGCTACGTGGTGACGGACGGCAAGCTCTTCACGCTCACGCCGCGCATCCTCGACCTCGGCTTCGCGTACCTGTCGTCGATGCCGATCTGGAACCGCGCCGAGCCGGTGATGGAGGCGCTGGTGCAGCAAGTGCAGGAGTCATGCTCGGCCGCCGTGCTCGATGCAACGGACATCGTCTACGTGCTGCGCGTGCCCACGCAGAAGATCATGCGCATCAGCCTGGGCGTGGGCTCCCGCCTGCCGGCCTACTGCACGTCGCTGGGCCGGCTGCTGCTGGCCGACCTGGAAGACGACGAGGTGCGCGCACGGCTCGAAGCCTCCGACATCCAGGCGCTGACCAAGCACACGGTGACCGACATCGAGGTGCTCATGGCCAAGGTGGCGCAAGCGCGCAGGCAGCAGTGGTGCCTGGTGAACCAGGAACTGGAAGAAGGCCTGATCTCGGTGGCCGCCCCCATCGTCGACCGGCACGGCCGCATGGTGGCCGCACTCAACATCAGCGGGCAGGCGAACCGCACCAGCGCGAAGGTGATGCAGGAGACGATGCTGCCGGCCCTGGTCGATGCCGCGAAGAAAGTCTCGCAGCTTCTTTAGGCAACCGCACGCAGCCGTTGGCCCTTTCCAGGAACACCGCGGAACCGGCTTCGCCGGGCCGCTGGTGTTGCCCCCGGTGAGGGGGTAGGAGAAGCGACACGAAGTGCGCGAAGCCTGGGGGCGAGCTCAGCCCTCGGAGTGAATGCCCTTCATGAGGATCACCCCGCCCAGGCGCGTGGTGTCGGCGCGCATGCGCTTGGCCAGCGTGTCGGGCGAGCCGGGCTGCGCCTGCCAGCCGGTCTTGAGCAGGGCCTGGCTCACGTCGGTCGAGCTGATCACCTCGACCAGCGCCGCGTTGAGCTTGGTGACGGCCGCGGGCTTCATGCCCGCGGGCGCGGCCAGCGCGGTCCAGATCTCGAGGTCGGCGCCGCGCACGTCGGCGTCGCGGATGCTGGGCAGTTCACCGGCCAGCGGACTGCGCTCGGGCGAGGTCACGCCGATGGCCTTCACCTTGCCCGACTTGATGTGCGGCAAGGCCAGGCCGGGCGGCAGCAGCGCCAGCTGGATCTCGTTGGCCAGCAGGCCCGCAATGACCTGCGGGTTGCCGGTGTAGGGCTTGTGCTGCGCGGTGATGGCGGCGCGGCTCTTCAGCAGCTCCATGCCCAGGTGGCCCACCGTGCCCACGCCCGGCGTGCCGTACCTGGCGCCGGTGCCGAGGTTGCGCACCCACAGCAGTTGTTCGGCCGCGGTCTTGCCGGAGGCGCTGCCCGACACCACGAGCACCAGCGGTGCGGTGCCGATGAGGCCGATCGGCGCGAAGTCTTTCTCGGGGTCGAAAGGCAGCGACGGATTGAGCAGCTTCGCGATGGTGAGGTTGCCGTTGATCAGCGCGCCGACGGTGTGGTCGTCGGTGGCCTTGGCCACCAGGTCGGCCACGGTGTTGCCGCTGGCGCCGGGCTTGTTTTCGACCACCACCGGCTGGCGCAGGATTTTCGACAGGGGTTCGGCGATGGCGCGGGCCGCGAGGTCGGGCGACGCGCCGGCGGGAAATCCCACGAGGATGTGCACGGGCTTGGTCGGCCAGGCGGCTTCGCCGGCGGGAGCGGTGCGTTGGGCCCACGAAGCTTTCGCGAAGAACGAGGCGGCAACGGCTGCCGCGCCGCCCTCGAGGAGGCGGCGTTTGGTGATTGTCAAGGTGACTCCAGAGAGAGTGAAAACCAGGAAATGCGGAACGCTGTCTGAACGCCAGCTGACCATCGCATTTACAACACGTTACAGGACCGGGCTGCGTTGCGCAAGTCCCAACGGACACGACGCTGGGGTTTTCACATCGGATGGCGTCTATCGCGCGGGCTTGCCGGGCGCGTGCAGCAGCTTGCGCTGCGTGGGAAACAGCGACCAGCCCCAGCGGTGCTGCGCGTAGCCCCAGAGTCCCTGCTTGAAGAACAGGGTCACGAGAATGGCCATCAGGCCGAGTCCGAGCAGATACCACGTGCCGTAGTCGCTCAGGAACTTGTTGAGCGCCCAGAAGATGAGCGCTCCCACCAGCGGCCCTTCGATGCGGCCAATGCCGCCGATCACCACCATGAAGATGGCGAAGGCGGTCCAGTTGACGCTGAAGGCAGCATCGGGGCTGATGCGCAGGTTGCCCACGAAGTACAGCGCCCCCGCGAGGCCCGCGCCGAAGGCCGCGACCACGTACACCGCGAGCTTCATGCGCGCGACCGGAATGCCCTGCGACTCGGCTGCCACTTCGTTGTCGCGAATCGCCAGCAGCGCCAGCCCGCGCTTGCTGCGCAGGAACAGATACACCAGCGCGACCGCCGCAACCACGCAGGCCAGCGCCATCCAGTAGGTGGTGCTTTCGCGTGTCGCCTTGTCGATGCCGCGCAGCGCGGTGAGCGTGGTGCCCGAGCCGCCGCCCACCGCCGACACGTTGGCGAAGCTCAACCGGAACACCTCCGCGATGACCCAGGTGCCGATGGCGAAGTAGCCGCCCGAAAGCCGGAACGCGACGAAGGACACCGGTATCGCCACAAGCCCCGCCGCCAGCGCCCCCAGCGGTATCGCCACGAAAGGATTGACGCCCGCGAAGTTGCCGAGCATCAGCATCACGTAGCCGCCGAAACCGAAGAAGGCCTGCTGCCCGATGCTCACCATGCCGCCGTAGCCCGCGAGCAGGTTCCACATCATCGCGAAGATGAAGTAGCAGGCGATCTCGACGAACTCGCGCATCCAGCTCGACTCGCCCCACCACGGCAGGCTGGCGGCGACGAGCACGAGGGCGATGCCGGCGAAGAGTGCAGCGCGGCTCGCAGCGGTGGCGCGCTCGACGGCAATGAGGGGTGGGGGCATGTTCGTCATCCGCTTCATCCACGTGTCTTGGGGAAAAGGCCTTGCGGCCGCAGCACCAGCACGACCAGGAACACGATGTGCCCGAACCAGATGCCCCAGCCCGGGTCGAGCCGGAAGCCGATCTGCTGCGTGACGCCGAGGATCATCGCGCCGGCCAGCGTGCCCCAGAAGGAGCCCATGCCGCCGATGATCACGGCCTCGAATGCGAAGAGCAGCAGCAGCGGGCCGTCCGAAGGAGAAACCGTGGTGCGCATGCCCTGCAGCGCACCTGCGATGGCGATGAGCACGAAGGCAATCGCCGTTGCCAGCGCATAGACCTTCTTCGCATTGAGCCCCATGAGCTCCGCGATCTCGCGGTCGTCGGACACGGCGCGGAACGAACGCCCCAGCGCCGTGCGCGCGAACAGCCACTGCAGCGCCCCCGTCGCACCGACCGCGATGGCCAGCACGATCAGCGGCAGCACGCCCAGCGACATTGCATCGCCCAGCGCAATGCCCTGCGTATTGAGCCCGCCGGTCTCTATGGCGCGCGGATCGGCCGAGAACAGTTCGAGCAACAGGTTCTGGATCACGATCGACAAACCGAAGGTGACGACCAGCGAAGGCAGCGGGTCCTTCCCCAGCGTGCCGTTGAGCACGTAGCGCTGCAGCGCGTAGCCGAAGCCGAAGGCCACCGGCAGCACCGCGAGCGCGACCAGCCACGGCGCCGCATCTCCCGTCAGCGACACGCCCGCGATGACCGCGAAGGCGCCGAGGATGATGAAGTCGCCCTGCGCCGTGTTGGTGAGCCGCATCACGCCGAACATCAGCGACTGCCCCAGCGCGAAGAGCGTGTAGAGGCCGCCGAGCAGCACGCCCTGAACGAGGGTCTCAAGCATGGGCAGCCTCCATGCCGAAGTAGGCCTGCGATATCTGCTCGCGCGTGAGGTCGGCGGAGTTGCCTTCGAGCGACACGCGGCCTTCCTGGAAGCAGTAGATGCGCCGCGAGACCTGCCGCGCCATGGTCACGTCCTGCTCGACGATCACGACGGTCATGCCTTCCGCGGTGATGGCCGGCATGGCGGCGTAGATCTCGCGGATGACGATGGGCGCGAGGCCGAGCGACAGCTCGTCGCACAGCAGCACCTCGGGGTTGCTCATGAGCGCGCGGCCGAGCGCGACCATCTGCTGCTGGCCACCCGACAGCGAGGTGCCCGGCTGGTGGCGTTTTTCGGCGAGGATGGGGAACAGGGCGTAGAGGCGCGGCAGGTTCCACGGCCCCTTGCGCGCGGCGGTGGCGCCCATGAGCAGGTTCTCCTCGACGCTGAGGCTCGGAAACAGCCTGCGGCCCTCGGGGACCATGGCAAGGCCGCGGCGCACGATATCGCCGGGAGGGAGCCCGCCGATGGGCTCGCCCTTGAAGCGGATCGCCTCACCGGGCGCACGCACCAGGCCCGTCAGGCTCTTGAGGAAGGTCGACTTGCCGGCGCCGTTGGCGCCGATGATGGCGACGAGCTCGCCCTGGGTCAGCGAGAAGTCGATGCCGAACAGGGCCTGGGCGTCGCCGTAGAAGGCCGCGAGGGCGTGGGTGGAGAGCAGCGCGCTCATGGTCTTTGCTCCCTCCCCCTCTGGGGGAGGGTTGGGGTGGGGGCAAGCTGCGTTGAAATGGTGGCGCCGTCATGCCCCCATCCCGGCCTTCCCCCAGAGGGGGAAGGAGCAATACAAAGTCGACGCGCACTCATGCTTCCATCCCCATGTACACCCGCCGCACCTCCGGGTCGTTCATCACCGCGCGCGGCGCGCCCTCGGCCAGCTTCTGCCCGAAGTTGATGACGAACAACCGGTCCGCCAGCGACAGCAGCGCATGCACCACATGCTCGATCCAGATCATCGTCACGCCGCGCGCCTTGATGCGCTGGAGCTCGCCGACCAGCAGCGCGGCCTCGGGCTCCGTCAACCCGCCCGCGATCTCGTCGAGCAGCAGCAGCTGCGGCCGCGTCGCCAGCGCGCGCGCCAGTTCCAGCCGCTTGCGGTCGAGCAGGGTCAGCCCGCCCGCCGGCTTGTTCGCATGCGCCATCAGGCCCGTCTGCTCCAGCACCTCGTGCGCCGTGTGCCAGGCCTCGCGCTCCGTCTGCTGTCCGCCGAAGCAGGCAGCGGTCACCAGGTTCTCGAACACGCTCATGTTGCCGAAGGGCTGCGGCACCTGGTAGCTGCGGCCGATGCCCGCATGGCAGCGCTGGTGCGGCTTCAGTCGCGTCACGTCGCGGCCCGCGTACTCCACGCGCCCCGCGTCGACACGTACGTCGCCCGAGATCAGGTTGAACAGCGTGGTCTTGCCCGCGCCGTTGGGCCCGAGAATGCCCAGTGTCTCGCCCTCGGTCACTGACAGCGTGATGTCGTCGGTGACCTTGAGCGCGCCGTAGGACTTGCTCACGGCATGCAGTGCCAGCAGCGTCATTGCGTTCGCTCTTCAGAGCAGCCGCAGCTTGCCGCCGGTGGGAATGTTCGTCGCCGCCTCGTTGTTCACGATGGTCAGCTCCACCTTGTACCTGCTGCCCTTGCCCCACTGGCCGAGCACCAGCGGTGTCTTGCTGACATTCTTGAACGGCCCCTGCCCGCCCCACTTCACCGGGCCGACCACCGAGTTGATCGAGGTCGACGCCACCGCATCGCGCACATCCGATGCCTTCAGCGACTTCGCACGGCCCAGCGCATTCGCCGCCACTTCGAACAGCGCGTGCGCGAAGCCGATAGGCTGTGTCCATTGCTTCTTCGTGCCGGCCTCGTAGGCCTCGGCCAGCGCCTTCGCGCTCTGCTGCGTGAGGCTCGAAGTGAAGGGATGCGAAGGGCTCCACCACACCTCGGTCGAGAGGCCGTCGCCCAGGTCGCCCAGCGCCTCGATCGCGCCCGGGAACAGCAGCGCCTTGCCCAGCGTGATGACCTTCGGCCTGAAGCCCTGTTGCCGCGCCTGCGTGAGGAAAGTCTTGGCGTCGGGCGGAATCACCACGCCGGTGACGATCTCGACACCCTCCTTCTTGAAGGCCGCGATCTGCGCGCTGAAGTCCTGCGTGCCGTTCTGGAAGCGGCCCGGGTCGGTGAGCGTGAAGCCCATTGCCGCGAGCGGCTTCGGAAAGCCCAGCTCCTTGTCGCCCCATGCATTGCCGTCGCCATCGTTGGGGAACAGGCCGCCGACCTTCTTGTTGGTGGCGAGCGTCTTCCAGCCGTTGGTGAAGTTGGCGATGACGTCCTCCAGCCCCCAGAACATGTGGTACGTCCAGTTGAAGCCCTTCGCCGGATCGCCCTTGCGGCCGAAGAACCAGGGCTGCCACGGCACCACGCTGGAGATGCAGGGCACCTCGTTGAGTTCGCAGGCATCGCTCACCGGGTTGGCGGTTTCGGGCGTTCCGGCGGTGAGCACCAGCGCCACCTTGTCCTTCAGGATCAGGTCGTTCGCCACCTCGCCCGCGCGGTTGGGGTTCGACTGGCCGTCCTTCAGCACGATCTGCACGGCGTACTTCTTTCCATCGAGGCTGATGCCGTCCTTGAAGGCGGTCTTCATCTGCTCGATCACCCATTTGTCGGCCTCGCCGAAGGGTGCGAGCGGGCCGGTCTGCGGCGAGACATAGCCTATCTTGAGCGTGTCGGCCGCGAACACCAACGGGCTTGCGCCCGAGGCGACCAGCGCGGCCGTGGCCTGCGTGAACTGTCTGCGATTGAATGCCATGGTTGTCTCCGTCTCTTGTGTTTGTATTGCCGCAACGACCGGGGTCAGCGCACGAAATGCGGCGGTATCTGCGCGTCGACATTCACCCACACGCTCTTGACCTGCGTGTATTCGCGCATCGCGTCGAAGCCCATCTCGCGGCCGTAGCCGCTCTGACCCACGCCGCCGAAGGGCGAGCCGGGATTCACGCGCTTGTAGCTGTTGATCCAGACCATGCCGGCGTGCAGGTCGCGCGCCACCTTGTGGGCGCGCTGCAGGTCGTTGGTCCACAGGCCGCTGCCGAGGCCGTAGTCGGTGCCGTTGGCGATCTGCATCGCCTCTTCGTCGTTCTTGAAGGTGAGCACGGTGACGAAAGGGCCGAAGACTTCTTCCTGCGCGACGCGGTCCCTGTAGGACTTCGCACGCATCACGGTCGGCTCGACGTAGCAGCCCTTCGCGAGATCGCCGCCAGGCGATTTGCCGCCAGCGAGCAGTTCACCGCCCTCGCCTTGCGCCACTTCCACATAGCTCAGCACGCGCTCGCGATGCTGCGCGCTGGTGAGCGGGCCCATCTCCGTCGCCTCGTCCAGCGGGTTGCCCAGGCGGATCGACTTCGCAAGCGGAATGAACTGCTCGAGGAAGGCATCGGCGATCTTCTCGTGCAGCATCAGCCGCGAGCCCGCAATACAGGCCTGCCCCTGGTTGTGGAAGATGGCCCACGCGCTGCCGTTGACTGCGGCCTGCAGGTTCGCATCTTCGAACACGATGTTCGGCCCCTTGCCGCCGAGTTCGAGCTGCACCTTCTTCAGGTTGCCCGCACTGGCCTGCACGATGCGCCGCCCGGTGGCGGTGCTGCCGGTGAAGGCGATCTTCGCGATCTCCGGATGTTCGGCGATGTACTGGCCCGCCACGCTGCCCAGGCCCGGCAGCATGTTGACCACGCCGGGCGGCAGGCCCGCCTCGGCCATCAGCTCGGCAATGCGCAGCGAACTCAGCGGCGTGATCTCGGCCGGCTTCATCACCATGCAGTTGCCGGCCGCGAGCGCGGGCGCCATCTTCCAGCTCGTGAACATCAGCGGGAAATTCCACGGCACCACCTGGCCGACGATGCCGACCGGCTCGCGCAGCGTGTAGTTGAGGAAGCCTTCTTCGACCGGAATGGTTTCGCCCTGGAACTTGTCGGCCATGCCGCCGAAGTAGCGGAAGCACGCGGCGGTGCGCGGCACGTCGAGCCGGCGCGAATCGCGGATCGGGTGGCCGGTGTCGAGCGATTCGAGGCGCGCGAGTTCTTCGCCGTTGGCCTCGATGAGGTCGGCGAGTTTCAGCAGGATGCGGCCGCGGTCTGCGGCGGCCATGCGGCTCCATTTGGGGAAAGCGCGCTTCGCAGCCGCAACCGCTTTGTCGACGTCGGCCTGGCCTGCGAGCGCGACGTTGGCGATGGGCGTGTTGTCGTGCGGGTTCAGCGTGGCGAGGGTTTCGCCGGACTCGGCGTCGACGAAGCGGCCGTCGATGAAGAGCTGGTGGCGGATGGTAGAGGCAGGCATGGGTTTCCTCTCCCTCCCCCGCTGGGGGAGGGTTGGGGTGGGGGCT
>NZ_JBFTJJ010000018.1:0-108123 GCF_056395365.1 Variovorax sp. 10L421 | reverse complement strand
CCCCGGCGCCCGGCAAGGGCCTGCGCCCGAGCACCACGCTCGGTGACGAGGGAGAAACCCGCAAGTGATCGAATCCGTTGTATCGCAGGACGCCAACAGCACGCCGGGCAGCCGCCTGGTCGCGCGCGGCCTGAAGAAGAGCTATGGCAGCCGCACGGTCGTGAAGGACGTCTCGCTCGACGTGCAGAAGGGCGAAGTCGTCGGGCTGCTCGGGCCGAACGGCGCGGGCAAGACCACCTCGTTCTACATGATCGTGGGGCTGGTGCGCGCCGATGCGGGCGACATCACCATCGACGGCGAGCCCATCGCCCACATGCCGATCCACCGCCGCGCCCGCATGGGCCTGAGCTACCTGCCGCAGGAGGCCTCGATCTTCCGCAAGCTCACGGTCGAGGAAAACGTGCGCGCCGTGCTCGAGCTCCAGAGCGAGCCCGATGCCAACGGCAAGATGGCGCCACTGTCGAAGCAGCACATCGAAGAGCGACTGTCCGAACTGCTGGCCGACCTGCGGGTGGACCACCTGCGCGACTCGCCCGCGCTGGCGCTGTCGGGCGGCGAGCGCCGCCGCGTCGAGATCGCGCGCGCGCTGGCCACCCAGCCGCGCTTCATCCTGCTGGACGAGCCCTTCGCCGGCATCGACCCGATCGCGGTGATCGAAATCCAGCGGATCATCAGCTTCCTGAAGGAGCGCGGCATCGGCGTGCTCATCACCGACCACAACGTGCGTGAAACGCTGGGTATCTGCGATCATGCGTTCATCATCAGCGACGGGCATGTGCTGGCACAAGGCACACCCTCGGAGATCGTCGACAACGCCGAAGTACGCAGGGTGTACCTGGGCGAACACTTCCGGATGTGATCGTGCGGCGAGGGTCAAGGATCATCGTGGCCACCGTCCGCGCGGAGCTTCCTCGCGGGGGCCGCCGCGCACGGCCGCCCGAAGCGGCCGGCCCGTCCCCGGTAGGGGGTTGGCGTAGCGCGAAGCGCGCAGCCTGGGGGGGGGCCATTTCCTCATGAAGCAAGGGCTGTCCCTTCGCGTCTCGCAGCATCTGGCACTGACGCCACAGCTGCAGCAGTCCATCCGGCTGCTTCAGCTTTCCACGCTCGAACTGAGCCAGGAAGTCGAGCAGATGCTGGACGAAAACCCGTTCCTCGAACGCACCGCGGAAGAAGCGGCGCGCGAGGAATTCGGGCTCGACACGGCTGATGCGCCGGTTCCGCGCGATGAGGGCGAGAGCGACTTCGCGCCTTCGGCCGCCAGTGCGCCCGCCGAGACCACCAGCACCACCACGGCGGATACCGACGGGCCAGCTGCCGAGATCACCGAGCGTGAGCCCGACTGGGAAGGCGACGGCACCGTCGACATGGCGGCGCCCGACGACAGCGAGTGGGGCAGCGACGCGCCCGCGCGCCAGAACAACCTCGGCGACGACGAACGTGCCGACGCCACTGAACTCGCGCGCAGCCAGGAGTCGCTGCAGTCGTTCCTGCACCGCCAGGCGCTGAGCCTGCGCCTGAACGAGAACGACAGCGCCGCGCTGCGCTTTCTCATCGAATCTCTCAACGACGACGGCTACCTCGAAGACTCGCTGCCCGCGCTGGCCTCGGGCCTGGCTGGCGACGACAACGACCAGTTCGACGACCTCGTGCATCACTTCCAGGTGGCGCTCGGACTGCTGCAGAGCCTGGAGCCCGTGGGCGTAGGCGCGCGCGACCTCGGCGAATGCCTGGGCATCCAGCTGCGCGCCATGGCCAGCGAGGACGAGACCGACGAAGAGGCGCTGGTCCGCAAGACCGCCATCACCGTCTGCAAGCAGCCGATGGAGCTGCTTGCGCGCCGCGATTTCAAGCGCCTGGCCACGCTCACCCGCAGCAGCGAGGAGCTGGTGCGCTCGGCGCTGCAGATCATCGCGCGGCTGGAGCCCAAGCCGGGCCGGCGCTTCGTCGACGTGGAGCGCAACATCGTCATTCCCGATGTGATCGTCACCAAGACCGGCCGCGGCACCAACGTGAAGTTCCGCGTCATGTTGAACCCCGAGGTGATGCCGCGTCTGCGCGTGCACGACATCTATGCCGGCGCGCTCAAGTCGCACAAGGGCGAGGGCAGCCAGGCGCTGTCGCAGCGGCTGCAGGAGGCGCGCTGGTTCATCAAGAACATCCAGCAGCGTTTCGACACCATCCTGCGCGTGAGCAACGCCATCGTCGAGCGGCAGAAGAGCTACTTCGTGCATGGCGAACTCGCGATGCGCCCGCTGGTGCTGCGCGAGATCGCCGACGAGCTGGGCCTGCACGAATCGACCATCTCGCGCGTGACCACCGCCAAGTACATGGCCACGCCGTTCGGCACCGTCGAGCTCAAGTACTTCTTCGGCTCGGCGCTGGGCACCGAGACGGGCGGCAATGCGTCGAGCACCGCGGTGCGCGCGCTGATCAAGCAGTTCGTGAGTTCCGAGAGCATCAAGAAGCCGCTGTCGGACAGCCAGATCTCCGAGATGCTGAAAGAGCAGGGCATCGAGTGCGCACGGCGCACCGTGGCCAAGTACCGCGAGGCGCTGCGCATCGCGCCCGCGAACCTGCGCAAAGCCCTGTAACTTGGCACACCCCCAGGCTATGCGCACTTCGTGTCGCTTCGCCAACCCCCTTGCAGGGGGCAACACCTGCGGCCCGGCGGAGCCGGTTCCGCGGTGTTCCCCGAACGGACCTGGACCGTATTGGCGCTGGGGCCTGGCGCTGTTGTTCGCGGCTTTCGCACTGCTCGCCACCGGCTGCGCCACCCTGCCCAACGAGGCCCCGCGCGCACCCACCAAGGCCATGGCCGTCTCGGCCGACACCGCACTCGGCAAGCTCGCGCTGGCCTCGCAGCCCGACCCCGACCTGAGCGGTTTTCGCCTGATGCCCGGTGGCGACTTCGCCTTCGACACCCGCATCCAGCTGGCCCGCCGTGCCCAGCGCACGCTCGACGTGCAGTACTACCAGATCGAGAACGACGAGACCGGCCGCTACCTGCTGCGCACCCTGCGCGACGCCGCCCAGCGCGGCGTGCGCGTGCGGGTGCTGATGGACGATCTCTACACCTCGGGCGAGGACGAACTGCTGCTCGGCTTTGCCGCCACGCCCAACGTCGAACTGCGCCTGTTCAACCCGTTCCCGGCCGGGCGCGCGAGCATCCTGAAGCGCTTCACTGCCTCGCTGTTCGACTTCAGCCGCGTCAACCGGCGCATGCACAACAAGCTGTTCATCGCCGACGGCGCGATGGCGGTGGCGGGCGGGCGCAACATCGGCAACCAGTACTTCACGCGCACCGCGGGCGAGAATTTTCTCGACCTCGACACCTTCGTCACTGGTGCGCTGATCCCGCGGCTGGGCAGCCTGTTCGACCAGTACTGGAACAGCATCTACGTGCGGCCGATCCAGTCGGTGGTGCGCAGCGAGTTGTCGGCCGAAGAGCTGCAGCGCCGCTTCGACGCGGTCACCGGCCCCGACACTACTCCACCGCCGCCGAAGCCCGCGCCCAACGACCTGCTCGGCTACAGCCCGATGGTGGAAGACCTGAACGCCGGCAAGCTCGGCCTGATCTGGACCACCGCCGAGGCCTATGCCGATTCGCCCGAGCGCGTGATCGGCAAGACCGCCTCCTACGGCGGCGTGCCGCTGCTCGACGTCGACAGCGTGCGCTACAACGTGGTCGAGCAGATGCGCCGTGCACGCTCCGAAGTGACCATCGTCTCGCCCTACCTGATCCCGGGCGCCACGGGGCTGGAGGTGATGCGCGAGATCCGCAACCGCAACGTGAAGATCAGCGTCGTCACCAATTCGCTGGCCGCCACCGACGAGCCGCTGGTGCACACCGCCTACCGCCGCTACCGGCCCGACATGCTCAAGCTCGGCGCCGACCTCTACGAGCTGAGCTCCACGCGCACCCGGCGCAGCGTGCGGCTGGGCCTGTTCGGCACCTCGGTGGGCAGGCTGCATGCCAAGTCGGCCGTGATCGACCGGCGCACGCTGTTCGTCGGCTCGATGAATTTCGACCCGCGCTCGGAGTCGGCCAACACCGAGATCGGGCTGATCATCCACAGCGCCGAGATGGCGCAGCAGGCGCTGAAACTCATCGACGTGCTCAAGCAGCAGGGCGCCTACCGGCTGCGCTTTGCCGAAGGCAGCAACGAGTCGCGCATCGAATGGGTCAGCGAGGATGCCGGCAAGCTCACCGTGCTGACCGAGGAGCCCGACTCCAGTTTCTGGGGCCGGGTCATGCTCGAATTGCTGGCGCCGCTGACGCCGGAGAGCCTGCTCTAGCTGGTGCTCGTGGCGCCGGCCAGGCCGGGCAGCGGTGTCATTGCACGTTGACCGCTTCGACCTGCACCAGCAGCTTCACCTTGTTCTCGAAGCCGAAGTTCAGCCCCCAGGTGATGCCCCAGTCGCTGCGCTCCACCGTGGTCTCGAAGTCGCCGCCGCACACCTGGCGGTTGATCAGCGGGCTCAGGTAGCAGTTGAAGCGCACGGCCTTCAGCGTCACAGGCCTGGTCTGGCCCATCAGCGTGAGCGTGCCGGGCACGTCGGTCACCTTGCCGCCGCTGAAATCGATGCGGTCGGCCACGAAGCGGCCGATCGGAAACTCGGCCACGTTGAAGAAATCCTTGCTCTGCACATGGCGGTTGAGCAGGTCGACGCCGGTGTTGATGGAGCTGATGTCCATCGTGATGTCGACCTTGCCGCTGGCGCCGGTGCCGTCGATCTGCACGGAGCCGTCCTTGGTGCTGAAGCGCCCGCGGTTGGTGGTGGTGCCGTAGTGCCCCATCTCGTACATCACGAAGGTGTGAGTCGGATCGATCACGTAGTTGGCGTTCTTCGCCGGCCCGCCCGCGGGCTTGGCGGCCACGGCCGGGGCGAATTCCGTTGGCAGTTGCTGTTGCTGCGCCGTGGCGCTGCCGGTGAATGCGGCGGCCGACAGGGCCGCGGCGAGAAGGAGCTTTTTCATGGTGTTGGATGCGGGAGGAAAGAGGAAAGTGAGTGAGGGGCGGACAGCCTGGCGCTTCACAACGGCCCGAAGCCCGTGAGCGTGAACCTGAAGCGCACCTGCACGTCGTTGCCGACCGTCGAGGTGTCGGTCCATTCGCCTTCGCCCACCTTGTAGTCGAGCCGCTGGATCGTGAAGCTCCCCGTGGCAACCGCCTCCTTGCCGCCGGCCGCGGCGATGCTGACGGGCACCGTCACGTATTTGGCGATGCCCTTGATGGTGAGCTTGCCCGCCATCTCGAACTTGCCGTCGCCCAGCGCCTTGATGGCGCTCGACTGGAAGCTTGCCTGCGGGAAGTGCGCGGCGTCGAACCACGGCTGCTTGGGCAGTTCCGCATCGCTCATCGGGACGCCGAAGCCGGCGCTGGCCGTGTCGATCTGCAGCGCGACGGTGCCGCCCTCGGGCTTCTTCGGGTCGAAGGCCACCTGCGCGTCGAATTTCTTGAACGTGCCTTCCACGGGCACGCCCATTTGCTTGCTGACGAAGACGATCTGGCTCTTGTCGGCCACGAGCTTTGCCGCTGCGGGCTCGGCGCCGGCCGGCAGCGCCAGGGTGGCGAAAGCCAGCGCCGCGAGCGACGGCGCGAGACGGAAAAACAGGCGCTTGATCATCGAGCTGGTTCCTTGCGTGGCCGGGGCCACATGCGTTTGAGAAGACCGTCGCGGTCGATCCAGTGGTGCTTGAGCACCGCCGCCACGTGCAGCAGCGTGACGCCTGCCAGCACGAAGGCGCAGTTGCGGTGCAGCGGCTGCAGCACCGCCTCGGCGAAGGCGTGGTCGACCGGCACGAAGTCGGGCAGCGGCAGCACGCCGAACCACGCCACCGGCATGCCCATGGCCGAGCTGTAGGCCCACCCGGACAGCGGCACCGCGAAGAACAGCAGGTACATCAGCGTGTGGCTGATGCGGTAGCTCGCCAGCTGGAGCGCCGACATGCCCGGCGGGAGCGCCGGTGGACGATGCCCGAGCCGCCACAGCAGCCGCAGCGCCGACAGCGCGAGGATGGTGACGCCCGCCCACTTGTGCCAGCTGTAGATCTTCAGGCGCAGCGGCGAGAACGGCAGCCCCGTCATGTAGAGCCCTACGCCGAACGAGCCCACGATCAGGGCCGCAAGCAGCCAGTGCAGCGCCATCGTGAACGGGTCGTAGCGCGCGTCGGCTGCGAGGGGGGATGAAGATGTGTCGGAGGACATCGTGAGCAGGACAGGCGGCCTGTGCGCGGAGCATATATCGGAAGCGATGACATCACCGCACGGCCCGTGCCAGCCCGCCGCCCTGCCGGCCTCAGCCCTGCGACGGCTGTTGCGCCCTCAGCAGCACCCCGCGCAGTTCGTCCGGCTGCACCGGCTTGCGCAGCGCATGCCAGCCACGCTCGGCGGCGAGCCGCTGGGTGGCTTCGTTGATGTCGGCCGAAATCAGCGCGATCGCCAGCGACGGCTTCTGCCGCTGCAGCTTGTCGGCCAGCGCGATGCCGTCGAGCGCACCCGGCAGGCGGATGTCGCACAGCGCCGCGTCGAGCGCGCGCAGGTCGGCCAGCGCCAGCGCCTCGGCGGCGCTGGCATAGACGCGCGGCTCCACGTCCCATTGCCGCAGCAGGGCACTGAGACTGTCGGCCACCACCGTGTTGTCTTCCACCACCAGCACTGCGAGCCCGGGGCGCAGCGTGTGCGTTGCATCGGCGCCGTCGTCCTGCGGCGCGGAAGCAGGGCGCGCCGCCACCATCGCGCCGTCGGGCGCGGCAGGCAGCTCGAAGCTGAACACCGACCCCCGCCCCGGCGCCGAGCGAAGCGACACCGCAATGCCGAGCTGCGCCGCCAGCCGCCGCACGATCGCCAAGCCCAGCCCGTGGCCGCGCTGCAGGTTGCGCTCGACGTTGCCGATCTGCTCGAAGTCGTCGAACACGCGCTGCTGCGCGTCGGCCGCGATGCCGATGCCGCTGTCGCGCACCTCGACGCGCCAGGCACGGCCGGTCCCGCGCCGGCGCGCCCGCACCGCCAGCAGCACGCGCCCGCGCGGCGTGAACTTGACGGCGTTGTCGACCAGGTTGGCGAGCACGCGGCGCACCGACAAGGTGTCGCTCCAGGCGATGGCGTCGTGCGGGCAGCGCACCAGCACCCGGCCGTCGCCTGCCTGCCGCGCCAGCCCCAGCAGCAGGGGCGCCAGAGCCACTGCCGCCGGACGCAGCGGATCGACCGCGGCCTCGATGCGGCCGATTTCGAGCAGCTGGTTGGTCAGCCCTTCGAGCGCCTGCTGCGCGCGCGCCAGCGAGCCCACGGTGTACTGAACCGCCTCCATGTCCGCGCCGCTGTTCAGCTGCTGGCGCAGCACTTCGGCCTGCAGGCCGATGGCCATCACCGGCTGGCGCAGGTCGTGGTTGGCGGCAGAGAAGAAGCGCAGCCGCTCGGCCTGCGCCTGCTCGGAGGCGCGCAGGCCGGCCAGCGCCTGTTCGCGCAGCGTGCGCTCGTTGAGCCGCAGGCCGATGTTCTCCTCGAGCTGGCGCGAGCGCTCGGCCACCAGCTTCCACATCATCGCGATCAGCCCGATGCCGATGACCGCCACGGCCATCATCACCGGCGCACCCAGCCAGAGGCCTGTGACGATGATTGGCGCCAGCAGCAGCGTGATCGCCAACTGGGTGGCCGGCGTATAGAACGACACCGAGAAGGCCGACGACAGCGTCATGCCCATCAGGATCAGGCCCAGCAGCAGCTGCAGGTCGGCGCGCGCAGGGTCGAACAGCAGCACGCCGGCCAGCCCGTGCGCCAGTTCCCAGATGGCCGTGCGCAGCGTGTGCGTGCGCTGTTCCTCGCGCAGGGTTTCGGGCGTGAAGGGCTCGGGCAGGCGCTGCGGGAGGAAGCCGCGCATCACCGTCACCCCGGTGACCAGTGCGATCCACGCCAGCGCGCGCGGCACCGAGTATTGCCAGGCGAAGAGCGCCGCCACGCCGCAGTTCAGCAGGTATTGCACCAGCAGCACCGGGCCGATGGGCCGGATGGACAGCCGCAGCACCTCGCACTGGATCGCGAAGCGGTCGCTGCTGCCGGCGGCGGCCGGGGATGCGGGGGTGGGAGTCATCGGCAAATCGACTATATAGAGAAGGTGCGTGACGCGGCGACAATGGAGTCCCCTAGTCGGGCTTCCCGATGGCCAATTTTTTGTGAACGATCTCTCTCTTTTCCTGCCTTGCGCCGCCGGCGTCGAGGAATTCCTCGCCCAGGAGGTGCACGCCCTGACCGGCCGCGCCGGGCAAGACCTGCTCACGCTGCGCGGCGGCGTGCGGGTGCGCGCCGACTGGCGCGACGCCCTGAAGCTCAACCTGCACAGCCGGCTCGCGCAGCGCGTGCTGGTCGAGCTGGCCCACGCGCCCTACCGCAACGAGAACGACCTCTACGCCATCGCCAACGGCGTGGCCTGGGAGATCTGGTTCACGCCGAAGCAGACCTTCAAGATCGAGACCACTGCCCAGCACAGCCCGCTGCAGAGCCTGAACTTCGCCACCCTGCGCATCAAGGACGCCATTGCCGACCGCTTCCGCGCCAAGGCGAACGGCGTGCGCCCGAGCATCGAGACCCAGTGGCCCGACTGCCGCGTGTTCGCGCACCTGACCACCGACACCTGCACGCTGTACATCGACACCTCGGGCGAGCCGCTGTTCAAGCGCGGCTGGCGCCAGGACAAGGGCGACGCCCCGCTGAAGGAAACCCTGGCCGCCGCCATGCTGGCCGCCAGCGGCTGGTGGAACCCCGAGACCGGCGAAGTGTCCACGCAGCCGCTGTACGACCCCTGCTGCGGCAGCGGCACCATCGCCATCGAGGCGGCGCAGATCGCGCGCGGCATCGCGGCCGGGTCGCTGCGGCGCTTCGGGTTCGAGAAACTGCTGCCGTTCCAGGCGCATGTCTGGAACGCGATCCGGCAGGAAGCCGAGACCACCGTGCGCGAAGGCAGCGTGGCGATCTTCGGCTCCGACGTGTCGCACCGCATGGTCGACTTCGCCGAACGCAATGCCGAGCGCGCCGGTGTGGCGCAAGCGGTCGAGTTCCGCGGCGGCGATGCCTTGCAGCGCATGCCCCCGGCCGAAGGCGGCGTGATCGTGCTCAACCCGCCGTACGGCGAGCGCATCGAAGTGGGCGGCGTGGCCGGCACGGGCCGTTCCGGCGCGCGCGAATCGGCGCAGACCGCGCAGGGCGAGGGGGGCGACGGCGGCGAGTTCTTCCCGCAACTCGCCACCCACTGGAAGAAGAACTACGCCGGCTGGACCGCCTGGGTGCTGACGCCCGACCTGAAGCTGCCCAGGCAGATGCGGCTGAAGGAGTCGCGCCGCGTGCCGATGTGGAACGGGCCGATCGAGTGCCGGCTGTTCCGCTTCGATATGGTCGCGGGCTCAGCGCGGAAGTAGCGAGCCTTCGGGCCGCGGCTGCTCCCTGGCGGCTTCCTTGGGCCGGACGGCGCAGGCCGCGTTGACTGTGCGCATGACGATATCGCGCGCGCCGGCCAGCGTCAGGGGATGGATGTCGTCCTCTTCGAAATGCCTCACCGCGACGGGCTCGCCGACGAAGTCCGGATGGCCGAAGTAGGTGGTGCTCACGTAGCGCGCGCTGCGGGTCTCGCAATCGACCTTGGCACGGGCCTGGAAAGAGCGGAACCGGATGCCCTCGCGTTCCGTGCGGTCCTCCGGCAGGCTCATGCGCAGGCTCACGAGCCGGTTCGATCCTTCCACCTCGACGCTGGTCGGCTCCACCTGCACGTAGCTGCTGGCGGCATCGCCGGGCGTGCCCGACAGGGTCAGCCACTCGGCCCGCACTCCTGTGGACGCGAGCACGACGAGACAGAGCAGCGGGAGACGTTTCATGAAGGAAGGGCGGGGGTGGGCAGGCAACGGCCCATTTTCGCCGGGCGGGCCGACAAGGGCCTGACTCCGGCCCTGCATGGTGCAACATCGGCGATATTCCCCCGCACATTCCATGACCCTGACAGAATCCGGCCCCGTCGTCATCGACACCAACATCGCGCTCGACCTGCTGGTCTTCGAAGATCCCGCCTGGGGACCGCTGACCGTGCGGCTTGCCGCAGGCGAACTGCACTGGCTGGCCTCGGCCGCCATGCGCACCGAGCTCGAACGCGTGCTGGGCTACCCGCTGATCGCCCGGCGCATGGCGCAGCGCGGGCTGGAAGCGCCGGCGGTGCTGGCCGATTTCGATGCGCGGGTGCGGATGGTCGAAGGCACTCCGCCGCGCGCGCCCTGCGTGTGCAGCGACCCCGACGACCAGGTGTTCATCGACCTGGCCGTGGCGCACGGCGCACTGCTGCTGAGCAAGGACCGGGCGGTGCTGTCGATGAAGAAGCGGCTGGCACTGCGCGGTGTGGCGGTGCAGGCGGCGTTCGCACCTTAGTTCGGGAGCGCGGGCGGCGCCAGGTGCCACTGCCCCAGCAACCGCGCCACCGCCCGCACCCGCTGCGTATCCCTTCCCCATCGCCGGCTCGCCGGCAGCTTCTGCGCCCACTTCATGCGCCGGGCTGCATTCGCGATGCGCTCGCGCACCTCTTCGTTCACGCCGGCCAGCGCCGCATGCCAGTGCTGCCCCGCGGCCTGCGGCGCGGCGGCTTCCAGCATCATGGCCGTGGAGTGCAGGTAGCTCAGCCAGTCGCGCGCCTGGCATTCGGCCAGCGTCATGACCTCGGCCGGGTCGTCCTCGAAGTCGATGTAGCCGATCACGCCGTCGGGGCACTGCACGAGGTTGCGGTCGAAGGCCTGGCTCAGGTGCTGGCCGCACATGTGCACGGCGGCAATCGCGGCAAGGCCTTCGCGCCACACGGCCAGCAGCGCGGCGGGGCCGGCGGCGGCGGCCTGGTCGAGCCGCTCCTGCAGCACGACCGTCGCGCGGCCGCTTTCGCCCAGGTCCGAGATCAGCAGGCCATCCGGCTGCTGCGCCAGCACCACCGGCACGCGCAGGCCCGCGGCCGCGAGCTGCTTGAGCCGCCGAGCCTCGGTCGCGATGGCCGCCTCGCCGCCCGGGTTGGGCACCGGCTTGATGATGTCCAGCCCCGCCATGCGCGCGACCGCCGCCATCACGCGATAGCCCCATTTGCCGTGCCGGGGCCCGGCCTTCTTGAGCCACACGCGTTCGCTGCCGAAGCGGTGGCTCGCCACGTTCTTCTCCTGCCGCGGCAGGGTGGTGCGCAGGAACTCCGCGTAGTCGCCGGGTGCCGGCGGGTTCGGCAGGAGCGCGTCGAGGGGAGCGGGCGCCGAAGCTGCGCCCTTGCGCGATTGCAGGCGCCCATTGGCGCCTCGTCTCAAAGGATTCATGCGGCCAGTGCGAAGCCCGCCACCAGCCCGTGCGGGGCCTGCGTCACGGGTTGGAAGCTCTCTGCGCTGGCCAGCGGCCAGTAGGTTCGGAAAACATTGTGCTGCTCGTCGAGCGGGCCGAGCAGGGCGCCCGGCTGCACCTGCATCACCAGGTTGCTCAACAGGCGCACCTCGGTGTCGGAGATGCGGCGCACGATGTGGTGCGCGGTGATCTGTTGTGGATGGTCGAGGCCCGCAGCCTGCACCAGCTCCTGCAGCGCATGCAGCGTGCTGCGGTGGAAGTTGCGCACCCGGTCGGCCTTGGTCGGCACCACCAGCGCCTGCTGGCGCAACGGGTCCTGCGTGGTCACGCCCGTGGGGCAATGGCCTGTGTGGCAGCTCTGTGCCTGGATGCAGCCCAGCGCCATCATGAAGCCGCGCGCCGCGTTGCACCAGTCGGCGCCCAGCGCCATCATGCGGGCCACGTCGAAGGCGGTGATCACCTTGGCGGCGCAGCCGATCTTGATGCGGTGGCGCAGGTTCACGCCGATCAGCGTGTTGTGCACCAGCAGCAGGCCTTCCTGCAGCGGCGCGCCCACGTGGTCGCTGAATTCGACCGGTGCCGCCCCGGTGCCGCCCTCTGCGCCGTCGACCACGATGAAGTCGGGCGTGATGCCGGTGGCCTGCATCGCCTTGACGATGCCGAACCATTCCCAAGGGTGGCCCAGGCAGAACTTGAAGCCGGTCGGCTTGCCGCCCGACAGCTCGCGCAGCCGGGCGATGAAATGCATCATCTCGGTCGGCGTGGAGAACGCGCTGTGCGAAGAAGGCGAGATGCAATCCACGCCCACCGGCACGCCCCGCGCCGCCGCAATCTCGGGTGTGACCTTGGGGGCGGGCAGCACGCCGCCGTGCCCGGGCTTGGCGCCCTGGCTCAGCTTGATCTCGATCATCTTCACCTGCGGGTCGCGCGCGTTGGCGGTGAAGCGTTCCTCGTTGAAGCTGCCGTCGTCGTTGCGGCAGCCGAAGTAGCCCGAGCCGATTTCCCAGATCAGGTCGCCGCCATGCACGCGGTGGTGCTGCGAGATCGAGCCCTCGCCGGTGTCGTGCGCAAAGCCGCCCATCTGCGCGCCCTTGTTGAGCGCGAGGATCGCATTGGCCGACAGCGCGCCGAAGCTCATGGCGGAGATGTTGAACACACTGGCGCTATAGGGCTGTGTACAGAGCTGCTCCGGATTGGCGCCGACCGGCTGCGGCGTGCCGCCGATCACGATGCGGAAGTCGTGGTTCGCGAGCTTCGTGGGCTGCATCGAATGGTTGATCCACTCATAGCCCGCGATGGTCACGTTCAGCTGGGTGCCGAAGGGCCGGTTGTCCGGGTCGCCCTTGGCGCGCTGGTACACCAGCGAGCGCTGGGCGCGCGAGAACGGCGCGGCTTCGGAGTCGCTCTCGATGAAGTACTGCCGCATCTCGGGGCGGATGAATTCCAGCAGAAAGCGCAGGTGGCCGATGACCGGGTAGTTGCGCAGGATCGCGTGGCGCGCCTGCCGCAGGTCGTGCACGCCGGTACCCGTGAGCACCGCGAACACGGCCACACCGGTCCAGGCCAGCCACAGGTGCGGCGACACCAGCACGAACGCCAGGCAGGCCGCCAGACCGGCCACGCACAGGGCGAAGGCGCTGTAGCGCGCCGGAAACGGAATAATCGTGGGCATAGAAGTAGTCTCGACCGGAGCCTGCTGCATCATAGAGGGCTGCCCCGAACTTGCCATGACGACCATTCCCGACTCCATTTCGCCTTCCGAGGCCCCCTCCGCAGCCCGTACACCCCTCGGCCCTGACGATTTCGACGCTCTCGACCAGGCGCTCGACGCCATGCGCGAGCACGACGAGGAAATCCCCCAGTGGGAGTTCTGCGAAGGCTTCATGGCCGCGCTGATCTGCACCCGCCGGCCCATCATGCCCTCCGAATACTGGCCCGTGCTGCTGGGCGACAGCTTCTCCTCGGCGCAGCACATGGAGTTCGTCTGGAACTGGAAGCGCCGCTGGATCGAGATCGAGGAGGGCCTCGACGCCCCGGTCGAAACCCTCGACGACGAACGCAGCTGGCAGCCCGAGGTGCTCGACACCCGCGGCGCCATTGCCTCGCTGTCCGAGGAAGAACGCGCCGAAGTCGCCGGAGAAGCCATTCCGTCCTTCGCGCAGGTCTGGGCGCTGGGCTTCATGTACGCGGTCGAGAACTGGCCCGAAGACTGGGCCACGCCGCGCGACAAGGACGCCGCGCGCATGCTCGACGACGCGCTCGACAACATCGTCGCCCTGACCGAGGACGACACCGCCAAGCCCACGTTGTCGATGTACAGCGACGACGCCCCGCCCAGCGTGAGCCAGCAGCGGCTCGACGATTTCGGCGCCGCCATCTGGGCCGTGTACGACCTGCGCCAGCTCTGGAAGAGCCTGGGCCCGAAAGCCGAGACCATCCGCAAGGAAGCCACGCCCGGGCGCAACGATCCGTGTCCTTGCGGCAGCGGCAAGAAGTACAAGAAATGCCACGGTGAATGACCTGGGGCTTTTGACGGGGCGTCCTCTTCGGGGCGCGATCGTTCAGAGCACCCGGTGCCCTGCGCACGCGCGCTGAACAAGAACTCCCGGAACACAAACAGTGCAGCCCGGGAGCGAGCCCCGTTCAGATCTTGAAGGCGCGCTGGATGTCCGGCCGCACGAGGTCAGCGTACTCGCGGTGCTTGCGGATGTAGCCCGCGATGAACTGGCACACCGGGATCACATGCAGCCCCTTCTCGCGCGCCTCGTCGAGCACGTGCCTCGCGATGCCCGAGCCCACGCCCTTGCCTTCGTGCTCCGGCAGCACCTCGGTGTGCGTGAACATGATCGCGTCGGTCAGCAGGTTGTATTCGGCGTAGGCGGCGAGCTTGCCGTCGAGCACGGCCTCGTAGCGGTGCTGCGCTTCGTTGTTGGAAAAGGCGATGGCGGTGTTGTGGCTCATGGCTGGCGTGCAAGAAAAGTTGCGAGATTGGCCGCGGCGGTGGCACGCACCTTGTTGCGCAGCATGGGCGTCCAGCCCAGCAGCAGGCCCGGCGTGCCGAGCGCCTGGCGCGACCAGGTCCAGAACGGGAAGCTGTCGCGGTGCGTCGCGATCAGCCCCTCGGGCGTGAAGGTGAAGTGCGCGTCGATGCTGTTGTCGACGAGGCGGCCGGTGGCGCCGAAGCGGTAGTGCGCATCCCAGTGGGCGCTGCCGCTGGTGTCGTCGGCCTTCACGTCGCGCCAGCTCAGGCGCCACACGTCGGCGCCCTTGGCCTTCGTGGCCGAGGTCAGCATGCGCCACATGCCGCCCACCTCGCGCTGCCCGCGCAGCGAGAAGGCCTCGTCGTCGAACACCGCATCGCTTGCGTAGCAGGCCTTCATGGCGGCGCCGTCGAGCTTCGCGAAGGCGCTGTAGAAGCGCTCGATGGTCTGGGCGTTGGTGGCTGCTGTCATGAGTCCTCTCGGGTTTGTGAAAAATCGGGTCAGCGGCCGAGCAACTCGACCAGCGTCTGCAGTGCGTACCGCACCGTGGCCGCGCGCACCGTGGCGCGGTCGCCGTCGAAGCGGCGGCGCTCGGTGCGCACGTCGCCATCGACCGACCAGCCGAACCACACCGTGCCCACCGGCTTGTCGGGCGTGCCGCCGGTCGGCCCTGCCACACCGGTCACGGCCAGCGCCACGCGCGACGGCGGCGAATGCGCGATCGCGCCCGCGGCCATCGCGCGCGCCACCGGCTCGCTGACCGCGCCGTGCGCCGCGATCACCGCCGCGTCCACGCCCAGCAGCTCGGTCTTGGCCTCGTTCGAATAGGTGATGAAGCCGCGCTCGAACCACGCGCTGGAACCGGCCAGCTCGGTGCAGGCCGCGCCGATCAGCCCGCCCGTGCAGCTTTCGGCGGTGGCCAGCATCCAGCCTTTTTTCTGCAGCAGGCCGGCCAGCGCCACGACCAGCGCGGGCGTGTCGTGGTCCGCGAGCGTCGGCAACGTCGAAGAAGAAGAGGAAGAGTCCATCGGGTTCACCATGCGCGCCAGAGTGCAATGACCAGCAGCGTGCAGAACGCCGCCACCAGGTCGTCGAGGATGATGCCGAAGCCCGCGTGCCACCAGCGCACCTGCGCCGCGTCGCGCTGCTTGAACAGCGCATCGGCCCAGGCCACCGGGCCGGGCTTGGCGGCATCGAAATAACGGAACAGCGCGAAGGCGACGGCCTGCGCGAGGAGGCCGGCCGGCGTCACCAGCCAGAGCACGATCCAGAAGGCGATCACCTCGTCCCACACCACGGCGCCGGGGTCGGCCACGTTCATGTCGCGCGCAGTCACGGTGCAGGCCCACCAGCCGATGGGCAGCGAGGCCGCGATGATCCAGCCGATGGTGGCCGGCGTGAACCACAGCTGCATCACCGAGAACGCCGCCCAGGCCCACAGAGTGCCCACGGTGCCCGGCGCGATGCGCGGCAGGCCGGAGCCGAAGCCCAGCGCGATGAAGTGCGCGGGATGCGAGAGCAGAAAGCGCAGCGTGGCGCGGCGCATCGAGGGTTGGGGCATGGCGCCGGAGGTGGTGGTCGTGGAGGAAGAAGAAGCGGCTTGCATCGGGGCAGGAGTGTCGCGCATCCGGGCCGGCACCGGTTCGGCGCAGTTTTTATTTATCAAAGCAATAGCTTGTTTAATTGGCCGTGCGCACCTAGCATCCGGGCTTCTTTCCGACTTCGTTGCTTGCCATGTCCTCCTCCTCCTCCTCCGCGCTGCGCTCCCCACCTCCCATCGCCGCATGGAGCGAGCTGTTCAGTGGCCGCAACGGCTGGCGCGCGCTCGCGCTGACCGGCGGCGTCGCGCTGCACGCCGTCAACGTGCACATCGTGACCACGGTGCTGCCGTCGGTGGTGCGCGAGATCGGCGGGCTCGACTGGTATGCCTGGAGCACGACGCTCTTCGTGGTCGGCTCGATCCTCGGCGCAACCCTGTCGGTGCGGCTGCTCGCGGTGCTGGGCCCGCGCGGAGCGTGCCTGGCGGCGCTGGCGGTGTTCGGCGCCGGTTCGGCAGGCTGCGCGCTCGCGCCGGCCATGCCGTGGATGCTCGCGGGGCGCGCGGTGCAGGGGTTGGGCGGCGGGTTGCTCGCGGCGCTGAGCTACGGGCTGATCCAGCTGGTGTTCGAGCAGCGGCTGTGGCCGCGCGCGGTGGCGCTGGTGTCGGGCATGTGGGGCGTCGCCACGCTGTGCGGGCCGGCCGTGGGCGGGCTGTTCGCGCAGGCCGGGCATTGGCGCTGGGCCTTCTGGTTCCTGCTGCCGGTGGCGGCGGCGCAGGCATTGCTGGTGCTCGTGCAATTGCGGCCCGGGATGGGCGTGAAGTACGCGCGGCCCGCCACGCCGCCGCGTGTGCCGATGCTGCAGATCGGCCTGCTCGCGGCTTCGGTGCTGGTGATCGCAGCCAGTGGTTTGTGGGCCGACCTGCTCCGGCAGGCCGCCGGCCTGGCACTGGGCCTGGCCATCGGCTTCGCGGCCGCCTGCATCGACAGCCGCGCCGCCGTGCGCGTGCTGCCGCGCGGCGCGTATGCGATGAGCGCGCCGCTGGGCGCCATCTACGCGAGCGTGGCGCTGCTGCTGATCGGCACGGAAACCGAGATCTTCGTGCCGTACTTCCTGCAACTGCTGCACGGCCATTCGCCGCTCATGGCGGGTTACCTCGCGGCCGCGATGGCGGGCGGCTGGAGCGCGGGTTCGCTGCTGTCCTCGGGCCGCAGTGGCGCGGGAGCCGACCGCATGCTGCGCGCCGGCCCGGTGATCTGCACGCTGGGGCTGTTGGCACTCGCGTGGCTGCTGCCGTCGCAGGAATTCTTCGGTGCCGGTTTCGAGACCCTGCTGATCGCCGTCGCGCTGGCGGCCGTGGGGCTCGGCGTGGGCATCGGCTGGCCGCACCTGATCACGCGTGTGATGTCGCTGGCGCGCAAAGATGACGAAGGCCTGGCCTCCGCTTCGATCACCACCGTGCAGCTCTACGGCATGGCCGTGGGCGCGGCCGTGGCCGGACTGGTGGCGAATGCGGCGGGGCTGGCCGTGCCGGGCGGTGTCGAAGGCGCGCAATCGGCGGCCCTCTGGCTGTTCGCGGGTTTCGCGCTTGCGCCGGCCGCCGCGGTGTGGCTCGCATACCGCGCCGTCGCGAAGCGCTCCCTATAATTTTTGCCACCACAACACGCGGGAGGGCCTCTGCCCATGAGAACTTTCATTCGACGTCTCGGGGCCCTGTCGCTCCTCATGGCCTTCGGCCTTGCACTGGTCGCCTGCGGCAACAAGGAAGCCGAGCAGCGCAAGGCCTTCACGGCCTTCCTGCAGACCCGCGTGCTCGACAAGCCCGGCCTGCGCGTGCCGATGCCCACGGAAGAAGAGAAAGCCTCCTTCGGCGACTACGCGAAGCACTACGCGGTGATCACCGATTTCAACGAAGGCATGAACAAGTCGGTGAGCCAGCCCATGACGCAGATCATGGCCAAGGGCGCGCTGCGTTCCATCGCCGACCTGACCTCGCGCCGCGACGACCTCAAGGCCGCGAAGGACGGCCTCAACGGCCTGCGCAGCGCGCTCGACCAGCAGACCGCCAAGGCCGATGCCGCGCACGCGCAGCTCAAGCAGCCCGACGACCTGAAGCCGGTCTACGACAAGGCCTTCGACAAGACCGTGACCACGCCGGCCGGCACCTTCAAGGAAGTGTTCCCCGCGCTCGACACGGTGTTCGACAGCGCGCTGGCCATCGGCGACTTCCTCGAGAAGAACAAGTCGAAGATCCAGGTTTCGGGCACCACGGTCACCGTGACCGACCCGGCCGTGCAGGCCGAGCTCAACAAGATGCTTCAGCAGCTGAACGGGCAATCGGCTGCGATCAATGCGGCACAGCGAAAAATGCAGGCGATGGTGCAAGGCTCCTGAGCCGCGTGCGGCTCAGGCCTTCAGACAAAGTGGTCGAAGGAGCCGAAGCGCTGTGACACCGGCGCGCCGGCTGCATCGACGATGCGCAGGCCGGCATCGGCCTCGATGCGGCCGATGCGCGTGACGCAGGTGGCGCTGTCTTCTCCGGCTTGCTCGACGGCGGCGCGCGCCGACGGCGCAGCGGTGAAGACCAGTTCGTAGTCGTCGCCGCCCGAGAGCGCGCAGGTGCGCAGGATCTCGGTGCTCAGGCTGGGGACTTCGGCAGCGATCAAGGCCGTCGCCGCATCGGCATCGAGCGTGGCACCCACACCGCTCGAAGCGAGGATGTGGCCCAGGTCGCCGATCAACCCGTCGCTCACGTCCACCGCCGACGAGGCGATGCCGCGCAGCGCCAGCCCGAGCGCCACGCGCGGCGTGGGCTGCTCCATGCGCGCGCGGGCCGACTCGAAGGCTTCGGCCGGCAGCGCGACCGTGCCGCGAAAGGCTTCGAGCGCCAGCCGCGCGTCGCCCAGCGTGCCGCTCACCCAGATGTCGTCGCTCGCACGCGCGCCCGAACGCAGCAGCGCCGCGCCGGCCGGCACCTCGCCGAACACCGTGATGCAGATGTTGAGCGGCCCGCGCGTGGTGTCGCCGCCCACCAGCTCGCAGCCGTGCGCGTCGGCCAGCGAGAACAGGCCGCGCGAGAAGCCTTCGAGCCAGGGCTCGTCGACACCCGGCAGTGCCAGCGCGAGCGTGAAGGCCAGCGGCTTCGCGCCGCAGGCCGCAAGGTCGCTGAGGTTCACCGCCAGCGCCTTGTGGCCCAGCCGCGCCGGATCGACGGTCGAGAGAAAGTGCCGGCCCTCGACCAGCATGTCGCTGGACACCGCGAGCTGCATGCCCGGTGCCGGCGCGAGCAATGCGCAGTCGTCGCCCACGCCGAGCGGGGAGCGCGTGGCGGGGCGCTTGAAGTAGCGTGTGATCAGGTCGAATTCACCCATGCAGCGAGCATAAGCGGTGGCCGTGGCGCCGGCCTGCAGGCACGGCGGCGGCGTTCGGGTAGATTCGCCGTGGCGCCCGCCTTTCACTGCCGAAATCTTCTTGAAATAGAAAGTTCTCGACCATGGCTGAAACCGTTTCCGTGTCACCCGCCACCATGTCCACGACCGAGCGCGTCGGCGAGGCGATGCGCAGGGCCCTGCCCCTGCTGCCCGGCGAGGCGCGCCAGACCGTCGAGGCCATGCTGGAGCCGGCCGCGCTGGCCATCGTGGCCGCCACGCTGGTTGTGTGGGCCGGCTCGCACTTCTTCGGTGTCGGCGAAGTGGTCGACGTGATCCTGCTCGTGGTGGGGTTCGCCGCGCTCGGCACGGCGGTGTTTTCGGGCGCCAGCGAGCTTTACGACTTCGCGCAGAAGTCGGTCGACGCCGGCTCCGACGCCGATCTCGACGAGGCCGCGAAGCACTTCGCCAAGGCGGTGATGCTGCTCGGCATCTCCACGATCCAGGCCCTGCTGCTGCGCGGCGCGGTCAAGCCGGTGGTGGCCCGCGGCATGCCCAGGATCGAGCCGCTGCCCGATGTCGGCCTGCCGCCGCCGGCCGGAGGCCCCCGCCTGCAGCTGAGCCGCCCGCGCTCGATGGCGGGCGGCGCGCTCGGCGGCACCGACATGTACGGCGCCGTCACCGTCGCGCGCAACCAGAGCCTGACAGAGCAGCGCATCACGCTGTTCCATGAACTCGTGCACCGCTACTTCGCGCCGCGCACCGGTCCGCTGCGGCAATTGCGCGCGCAGCTGCGATGGAATGCCTATTCCAAGTCGGCGCTGCTGCGCTACCTCGAAGAGGCGATGGCCGAGGGCTACGGCCAGTTGCGCGTGCACGGGCTGGCGCAGGCGCTCGGGGCCTATCGCTTTCCGGTCCAGTTCGGCTATGTCACCGTCTCGCAGATGCAGGTCGAAGGCATGGCGATCGGCACCATCATCCTGGGCGGCACCAGCTTCTGGGTCAGCGTGAGCGACGGGCCGATCCCGCCGAACGCTGCGCTGCCACCGCTGCCGCCGCCGGGGTCGCGATGATCGACGAGAAAGAGGCCGTCGCTCTGGCGCGCGCCGCCGCCACTGCGGCTGGCTGGGCCTTCGTCGAGCCGGTGCAGGCGCGGCTGCGCAAGCCCTGGTTCGGCAAGGGCGCGGGGCGTTGGGAGATCAACAGCAACGCGATGGCGTTCGGTGCGCGCGCGCGCTTCGTGATCGACGCGGTCGACGGCCGCATCCTCGACAAGGGCTACATCCCGCGCTGAAGGCCGCGCGGCCGCCGCTCCAGGTGCAGCGGGCCCGCGCTCAGGCCGCCGCGCCCCTGAACCGCAGCGCCGCCTGCCGCACCACCTCCGCCAGCAGCCGCTCCTTGCCCTGCTTCTCGCGCAGCCACCGCGCATCGTTGCGGTTGGCCTCCACGCTGGTGCGCAGCTCGCCCAGCGCCTGCGTGGCGTTGAGCGCCTCGCTGTGCCATTCGAGCTGCGTCATCGTCATCAGGATGTGGTCGCGCAGCGGCATGTGCTGGCCGGTGGCCGGGTCGACGTACACCGCGTCGAGGCCGAAGCGGCAGGCCTGGAAGCGGTTGTAGGTGTAGACGAGGTAGTCGTCCTCGGTCGGAGCGAAGGGCTGCTCCTGCAGGAACCATGCGGCCAGCGACTGCACGTAGCCCGCGAGCGCGGCGGCGCGCTCCACCGTGAGCGGCGTGTCGAACACGCGGATCTCGATGGTGCCGAACTCGGGCTTGGGGCGGATGTCCCAGTAGAAGTCCTTCATGCTGCGCACGACGCCGGTGCGGGTCATGCGCTCGAAGTAGGCCTCGAACTCCTTCCAGCTGGTGGTGAAAGGCGCGCGGCCCGACAGCGGGAACGCGAACACCGAGTTCAGCCGCGCCGAGTCGAACTGCGTGTCCTGCCCCTGCACGAACGGCGAAGACGCCGACAGCGCGATGAAGTGCGGGATGTAGCGCGACATGCGGTGCAGCATCAAGAGTGCCGCGTCGGCGTCGGGGCAGCCGATGTGCACGTGCTGGCCGAAGATGGTGAACTGCTTGCTCAGGTAGCCGTACAGCTCCGACAGCTCGCGAAAGCGCGGCTTGTCGTAGATGCGCCGCTCGTGCCACTGCTGGAACGCATGCGTGCCGCCGCCGACCACCGCGATGTTGAGCTTGTCGGCGTTCTTGATGAGCGCCTCGCGGATCGGCGAGAGCTGCGTGATCACGTCCTGCGCCGAGTGGCAGATGTCGGTCGAGATCTCGATCATGCTCGAGGTCATCTCGGGCACCACGCTGCCGGGCAGCGGGGTCTGCGCCATCAGCCGCAGCATGTCTTCGGCGTAGGGGGCAAGGTCGTAGTCGTGCGTGTTCACGAGCTGCAGTTCCAGCTCCACGCCGAGCGACAGCGCCTCCGACTTGTTGAAGGGTTCGAGCTTGACCGCGCGGCTTTCGGGGTCCGATGGCAGCGGCGCCGAACGGACGTCGTCGCTGTCCGGGTCGACAGGGGTGTTGCTGGCTGCGGCGCTCATCGCTGGGTGTCCTCCGTGATGCTGAAGGCCTGGGGCGCCCAGGGCACCGAACTCTCGCCCACCGCGTGGATGGCCACCGTGGCGAGCACCGCGCCCACCACCTCCATCAACAGGATCGAGGGCAGGGCCACCTGCGTGATCATCGTGCCCAGCAGGGGCGAGGCGGTGGCGAAGTTGGAGGCGATGAGCAGCGCGATCGACGACAGCGGCGACATCGCGCAGCCGACCCAGAAGGCCTGCTTCCAGCTCGCGCCGCTGCCCGGGTTGGCAATGGCCACGCCCGAGATCTTGGCCAGCAGGCGCACGCCGATCACGGCCACCACCACGCTGGCCACCGGCAACGTCCAGTCGGCCTGGGCCGCCACGATCGACACCAGCACGAACATCAGCATGGTGAGCAGCGAGGCGGCCGTGCCCAGCTGCCGCTGCCAGGCCCACGGCTTGGGGTTGAGCGTCTTCAGCAGCACGCCGCCGATCAGGGCCGCCAGCGGCGCCGAGCCGCCGATGTGCGCGGTGAGCGCGGCGCCCGCCGCGATGATCGCCAGCAGCAGGATCGACGTGTTCTCGCTCGATGGGCTCATCACCCGCAGCGCCGAGCGCAGCGCCAGCGCCATGACCCCGCCGACCACGAACGAGAGGCCCAGCACCACCGCCACCGGATAGAGCTTCTGCAGCATCGTCTGCGGCGCGCGCTCGATCAGCCCGGCCTGCGCGTAGCCCAGCGCCAGCGCATAGAAGGTGTTGAGCGTGGCCAGCGTCATCGCGCGCTCGGTCACGGGGCCGGCGGCGCGGGTGTCGATGATCACGCGGCTGAGCACCGCGGGCGAGGCGACGATGGCCATCAGCGCGATCGGGTTGGCCACCGGCTCTGGCAGGCCCAGCAGCGTCAGCACCCAGTACACGCCGAAGTAGGTCAGCGTGGCTTCGAGCAGGCTCTGCACCAGCACCATCGGGTTGTGGCGGAACCAGCGCAGCGGCAGCCGCCCGCCGGCCTCGAACAGCACCACGGCCACGCCGAGTTCGAGCAGGAAGAGGCTGATGCCGCGCAGCGGCCAGATCGCGCCTTCGAAGCCGGCGAAGCCCACCACCGCGCCGACCAGCGAGTAGCCGATCACCTTGGGCAGCCCCAGGTAGCGTTGCACGAGGTGGCCGGAAGCCGCCGCCACCGCCAGCAGCAGCGACCATAGAACGGTTGGCAGGCCCGCCGAGGGGCGCACCCATTCGGACCAGAAGCCCAGCAGATCGTTGAGGAAGCTAGTCAAATTCATCCAGAAGAAGGAAAAAGCCCTGCGGCGCCGAGGAAGGCGCCGATGCGGGGTTGTAACGCATGGTCGAGTCCATGGGGTGCAGGACAAAGGCGTTTTCTGTCCATCCGGCGATTTGATCGCCGGAGAACGCCGCGGCGCAAGAGGTTACCTAGTGCAGCACGCGCGATACGGGGGCGCCGCCGATGTCGGCTTCGAGCACGAACATCGGAATGGGCACGTCGAAACGCTCGCCTTCCTCGGTCACCACGAAGTAGCTGCCGTGCATCGTGCCGCTCGGCGCCTGCAGGCGGCAGCCGCTCGTGTAGCGGAAGGATTCGCCGGGCGCAAGCAGCGGCTGCTGCCCGATCACGCCCAGGCCCTTGACCTCCTGCGCATGGCCAGAGGCATCGTTGATCAGCCAGTGGCGGGCGATCAGCTGGGCGGCCACCGAGCCCGTGTTGGTGACGGTGACCGTATAGGAAAAGGTGTAGATGTTGTCCTTGGCGGACGACTGGTCGGCCAGGAAGCGCGGTTCGACCTGTACGCTGAAGGGGCTGTGCGGCATGGGCGCATGGTAACGGAGGCCGTTGGTCGGACTTGCGGCGGCTGCGAGAATCAAGGGTTATGAGCACCCCGTTCCGCATCGCGCCCTCCATCCTGTCCGCCGATTTCGCGCACCTCGGCAAAGAACTCACCGACGTGATCGCGGCCGGCGCCGACTGGATCCACTTCGACGTGATGGACAACCACTACGTGCCGAACCTGACCTTCGGCCCGATGGTCTGCCAGGCGCTCAAGCCCTACGCCAAGACCGCTGCCGGCGCACCGGTGCCCATCGACGTGCACCTGATGATCCAGCCGGTTGACGCACTGGCGGCCTCTTTCGCGCAAGCGGGCGCCGACTACATCAGCTTCCACCCCGACGCCTCGCCCCACACGCACCGCAGCATCCAGGCCATCAAGGCGGCCGGCTGCAAGGCCGGGCTGGTGTTCAACCCGGGGCTGGGGCTCGAGGCGCTCGACTGGGCCATCGACGACATCGACCTGATCCTGATCATGAGCGTGAACCCCGGCTTCGGCGGCCAGAGCTTCATCGACTCGGCGCTGCGCAAGATCGAACTCGCGCGCAAGCGCATCGAGCAGAGCGGGCGCGACATCCGCCTCGAGGTGGACGGCGGCATCAAGGCCGACAACATCGCGCGCGTGGCCTCGGCCGGCGCCGACACCTTCGTGGCCGGCAGCGCGATCTTCAACGCCAAGGACTACGGCGCCGTCATCGCCGACATGCGCAGGCAGCTGGCCGGCGTCGTCAGCGCCTGACCTTTCCGCCGCCTTCGACGCTGTCCGCCTCCAGCGCGCGGTCGGTGTCGACCAGTCCGCGCTCGACGTCTTCTTGGGCCTGGCGGCCCACCCTGGGTGGCTGGCCGTCCTGTGTCTGCTGGCTGTCGGACGACTGGTCGCGCTCGTGCGGCAGGCGCGGCGCCGATTCGCCGCCTTGCTCCACCTTGGTCTTGCCGCCGCCGGCGTCCTTCAGGGGATCGGCCGGCGTCGTCTTGCTCTTGCTGCTCTTGCTGGGGGTCATGCGTGGCTCCTTCGATGAGGAACGAGCCTGCGCCGCCGCTGCCGCCGGGGCGGTAGGAAATACGAGGCAGCCCCTGTAGGTGTCCGCTCGGCGCTATGAAATGGGTAGCGCCTTTGCACGCATGGAAGGGCCTCCGCAATAATCCCCCGATGTCCTCCGATCCTTTTGCCGGCGTGGCCACCGACAGCCTGCGCATCCACGCCTTCGCCTCGTTGAACCCCGGTCCCCGGCTGCTCGTGATGGGTGGCGTGCACGGCGACGAAATCTCCGGCACCCTGGGCATCGAGCGCATCCTGGCCGAGTTCGATGCCGGCACGCTGCAGCTGCGGCGTGGGGAACTGACGATGGTGCCCGTCGCCAATCCATTGGCCCGGCGCCGCTTGCAGCGCGAGGGCGAGCGCAACCTCAACAGGCTGTTCCGCCCCACCGAGGCACCAGCCGACTACGAAGCCCGCATCACCAACGTGCTGGCCCCGCTGATCGCGCGCCACGAGGTGCTGCTCGACCTGCATTCCTTCCAGAGCGAGGGCGAGGCCTTCGCGATGATCGGCCCGCGCGACAACACCGGCGCGCTGGAGCCCTTTGCACGCGCGTACGAGGAAGGCCAGCTCGCGCTGCACATCGGCACGCCCATCGTGGTGGAAGGCTGGCTCGACATCTACGCCGCCGGCCTCGCGCAGCGCGCGGGCGGCGTGCCGGCCGACGAGGCCGCGCTCGACTTCGGCCGCGGCACCAACGAATACATCCGCAGCCGCGGTGGCTACGGCGTCACGCTCGAGTGCGGCCAGCACCTGGACCCGCAGGCGCCCGAAGTGGCATGGCGCGCCATCCGCCGCACGCTCGCGCTGCTGGGCATGGCGGCGCTGCCCGAAGGGCTGTCGGGCGGGCCCGCGCAGCCGCCGAAACTGCTGCGCCTGGCCAGCGTGACCGACCGCCTGCACGAGGAAGACAGCTTCGTGCGCGACTGGGCCACCTTCGACGAAGTGCTGCGCGGCGAGCCCATCGGCATGCGCCACGACGGCACGCTGGTGAGCGCGCCCGACGACGGCTTCATCGTGTTTCCCAACGCGGTGGCGCTGCCGGGCGCCGAGTGGTTCTACTTCGCGCGCCCGAGCGAGCGCCAGCTCGGACCCGTGGCCGGCGCGGCCTGACGGCGCCTGGGGCCGCGCTCCTACACCGCCCGGGCAGGGGCGGCGCACATTCCCAGCCTGAAGGAGTGCGTCCATGTCCATCTCGAAAAAAGCCCCCGCGCCGCGCGTCCTGTGGAAGGGCGCCATCAGCTTCGGCCTCGTCCACATCCCGGTTGCGCTGTACTCGGCCACCACCGACCACGGCATCGACTTCGACTGGCTCGACAAGCGCACCATGGACCCGGTCGGCTACAAGCGCATCAACAAGAAGACCGGCAAGGAGATCGCGCGCGAGCAGATCGTCAAGGGCATCGAGTACGAGGACGGCGAGTACGTGGTGCTCAGCGACAAGGAGATCGCGGCCGCCTATCCCAAGACCACGCAGACCATCGAGATCGAGACCTTCGTGCCGGCCAACGGCATTCCCTTCGTGTACCTGGAGCGGCCCTACTACGTGGCGCCGATCAACCGCGGCGCGAAGGTGTACGCGTTGCTGCGCGAAACCCTTCAGCGCAGCGGGCGTGTGGGCGTGGCCCGTGTCGTGATCCAGACCAAGCAGCACCTGGCGGTGCTGGTGCCCGTGGGCCCCGGCCTCGTGCTGAACCTGCTGCGCTGGGGCGCGGACATCCGGCCGTGGACCGACCTGCCGCTGCCTTCGGAAGACGCGAAGAAGGCCGGCCTGAGCGAGCGTGAGCTCAAGATGGCCACGCAGCTGGTCGACGACATGAGCGCCGACTGGGACCCCGACGAATTCAAGGACGAGTTCAAGGACGAGATCATGCGGCTGGTGGACAAGAAGGTGAAGGCTGGCCAGACCGAGACCGTCACGCAGCCCGAGCCCGAGGAAGAGCAGCGCACCGGCGAAGGCCGCGGCGCCAAGATCCTCGACCTGACCGAGCTGCTGCAGCGCAGCCTGCGCAAGGGTGGCGGCAAGCCCACCAAGGAAGAAGAGGAGGAAGAGGACGCAGAACCGGAACCGCCGCCCAAGGCCGCCGCGAAGAAGCGCAAGCCGGCCGCGAAAGCCGCGCGCAAGACCCCCGCCCGCCACCGCCGCGCCGCCTGAGTGAGGCCGGCCGCGATGGGCTCCACCGCATCGACCGCGCGCAAGGCCCTGGCGCGTTACCACGGCAAGCGCGATTTCTCGCGCACGCCGGAGCCCGAGGCCGGCGGCCGGCCGGGCAAGGGCGTGCTGTCCTTCGTGATCCAGAAGCACCACGCGAGCCATCTGCACTACGACTTCCGGCTCGAACTCGACGGCACGCTCAAGAGCTGGGCCGTGCCGAAGGGGCCGTGCCTCGATCCGTCCGTGAAGCGCATGGCCGTGCACGTCGAGGACCACCCGATCTCGTACGCGGATTTCGAGGGAACGATCCCGCCGAAGCAGTACGGCGCGGGCACCGTGATCGTCTGGGACCGCGGCGACTGGCTGCCCGAGGGCGACGCGCGCAAGTCGCTCGCCGCCGGCAAACTCAAGTTCGAACTGCGTGGCGAGAAGCTGCACGGTCACTGGACGCTGGTGCGCATGCACGGCAAGGGCGACGACAAGCATGAGCCCTGGCTGCTCATCAAGGAACGCGACGGCGAGGCGCGGGCGATCGGTGAGTACGACGTGGTCGAAGAACAGCCGGCGAGCGTGATCACCGGGCGTGGCGTGGACGAGGTGGACCAGCCGCCGAAGAAAGTCGCCAGCAAGGCGCCCGCAAGAAAGCTTGCAGGAAGAACCGAGAAAAGGACCGCGAAATCCCCGCTGCCGGCCACTTTCCAGCCCCAGCTCGCCACGCTCGCGGCTTCGCCGCCTTCATCTCCCGGCGACTGGCTCTACGAGCTCAAGTTCGATGGCTACCGCCTGCTGGCGCGCATCGACCGCGGCAAGGTCCGCTGTTTCACCCGCAATGGCCACGACTGGACCGCGAAGCTGCCCGCGCTCGAGAAGGCGCTGGCGAAACTGCCCACGGCCGGCGCATGGCTCGACGGCGAGATCACCGTCGAAGGAGAGAACGGTGCGCCCGACTTCCAGGCGCTGCAGAACGCCTTCGATCGCGGCAAGACCTCATCCATCGTCTACTGGCTGTTCGACGCGCCCTTCCTCGATGGCGAAGACCTGCGCGACATGCCGGTCGAGGAGCGCCGTGCCCGGCTCGCGCAGCTGCTCGGCCGAAAGCCGCCCGCGCCGCTGCGCCTGAGCGAGGCCTTCGACGCTTCGCCGCGCGACCTGCTCGCGTCGTCGGCGCACATCGGTTTCGAGGGCATCGTCGGCAAGCGCAAGGGATCGCCGTACGTGTCGCGCCGCTCACCCGACTGGATCAAGCTCAAGAACCAGCAGCGGCAGGAGTTCGTGATCGGCGGCTTCACCGCGCCGAAGGGCTCGCGCACCGGCTTCGGCGCCTTGCTGCTGGGCGTGCACGACGAGGCCACCGGCCGGCTGCGCTACTGCGGCAACGTGGGCACGGGCTTCGATGCGGGCCGCCTCGCCGATGTCAAGGCCCGCCTCGACAGGCTGGCCACCGACGCCTGCCCCTTCGAGCCTGCGCCGCGCGGCGTCAGGGCGCAATGGGTCAAGCCCACGCTCGTGGCCGAAATCTCGTTCGGCGAATGGACGCGCGAAAACCGAGTGCGCCAGGCCGTGTTCCAGGGGCTGCGCGCCGACAAGCCCGCGCGCGACATCCGGCGCGAGCGGCCGCAGCGGATCAGGGAGATCGAGGCCGCACCAAAGCCGAAGAACCAGGAAGCAAAGACACCCATGATCCCGAAGATCACCCACGCTGACCGCGTGATCGACAAGCACAGCGGCATCACCAAGGGCGCACTCGCGGCCTACTACGACAGCGTGGCGAAACTCATGCTGCCGCACCTGCGCGGCCGGCCGGTGTCGCTGGTGCGCGCGCCCGAGGGCGTGGGCGGCGAGCTGTTCTTCCAGAAGCACCTGCAGAACAGCGAGATCCCCGGCGTGCGCCTGCTCGATCCCGCACTCGATCCGGGCCACGAGCCGCTGCTGCAGATCGACACGAAGCAGGGCCTGCTCGGCGCCGCGCAGATGAACGTCATCGAGCTGCACACCTGGAACGCCACCTCGCGTGCCATCGGCAAGCCCGATCGCATGACCTTCGACCTCGACCCCGGCGAGGGCGTCGCATGGCCGCAGATCCAGGAGGCCGCGATGCTGGTGCGCACGCTGCTCGACGAACTGGGCCTGCCGTGCTTCCTCAAGACCAGCGGCGGCAAGGGGCTGCACGTGGTGGTGCCGCTGCGGCGGCAGTACGACTGGGACACCGTCAAGGGCTTTTCACAGGCCGTGGTGGCGCACCTGGCCGAAACCATTCCGTCGCGCTTCGTGGCGAAGAGCGGCCCGCGCAACCGCGTGGGCAAGGTGTTCGTGGACTACCTGCGCAACGGCTTCGGCGCAACCACCGTCAGCGCATGGTCGGCGCGTTCGCGCCCCGGGCTGGGCGTGTCGGTGCCGCTTGCGTGGGACGAATTGCCGGCCTTGACCAGTGCCGCGCAGTGGACTGTCGCCAATGCGGCCGAACGCTTCGAGACCGGCAACAAGCCCTGGGCCGCCATGGAGCGCAGCCGAAAGGGGCTTGCCGCGGCGATGAAGCTGCTGGGCTACAGCAGCAAATAGGCATCCCTGCATTCCTCCCTCCCCTCCCCGGGGGAGGGTCGGGGTGGGGGCACGACGGCTTGAAAAAAACGCTGCGCCTCATCGAAGGCCTGCCCCCATCCCAGCCTTCCCCCGGGAGGGGAAGGAGCAAAACCCGACGCTACTGAAGCACTTCCTCGGTCGTCACTTCAAAGCGCTCCAGCGTGTTCGCACCGAACACCATCGTGATCGGCACGTCCGCCGCGTCGCGCCCGCGCGCGATCACCACGCGGCCGATGCGCGGCGTGTTGTGGCGCGCGTCGAAGGTGTGCCAGCGGTTGCCCAGGTACACCTCGAACCATGCGCTGAAGTCCATCGGAGAAGGCACCGGCGGAATGCCGATGTCGCCGAGATAGCCCGTCACGTAGCGCGCCGGAATGTTCATGCAGCGGCACAGGGTGATCGCGAGGTGCGCGAAGTCGCGGCATACGCCCGTGCCTTCGCGAAAGCCTTCCGTGGCGGTGCGCGTGGCCCGCGCGTTCCCGTAGTCGAAGCGCAGGTGCCGGTGCACGAAGTCGCAGATGGCCTGCACGCGCGACCAGCCCGGCGCCACGTTCGAGAAGTTGGCCCAGGCGAACTCCAGCAATTCGCTGTCGACCTCGCAATAGCGGCTCGGCAGCACGAAGGGCAGCGTGTCCACCGGCAGGTCGGCCGCCATGTGCCCGACGGCGCCGAAGTCCACCGGGTCGGGCCAGCCGGTGTCGTACACCACCGCGCGGTTGCGCAGGCGCACGCTCTTCACTCCCGGGGGGACGTGCACGCGCGCGCAGTGGTTGCCGAATCCGTCCAGGTAATGGTCGGTGGCCAGTGGCGGGCTGAGCGTGATGTTCTCCTCCCCTTGCAGGTCCCGGGCGCGCGAGGGATGCACCTGGAGCATGTAGATCACGGCCGTGGGGGCGGTGACGCCGAGTTCGATGTCGAAACCGATTCTGATCAGCATGGTTCTTTTCTTCTTTCTTTCTTCCCTGTGTTGGACCCATGCTATGCGACGGCGCTCCCCGATCCCACGGCCAGGGCGCGCGAAGCTTCGTAGGCGGGCAGGAGGTGCTGTCGGTGCGCTCCTACCTCGTCCGCGTGCCTTCTCCCACAGCGGTGGAAGGGCGGCCACTACGGGGTCCGGGCGCCGCGAAACATAACCTTGCATTTCGCTTGCAGCCCCGGAGTGATCCATGGAGTTCTCATCGCTTTTCGACTCGTTCATCGGCACCTGGGGCGCTGAAATCCTGTTGTGGACCGTCGCCGCCGCGGCGGGCAGCATTTGCCTGATCGCCCTGGTCAACGTGCTCGACATGTTCCTCGACAACAACGAAACGGGCTGAACGCCCACCCCATGAAAGACTCCAGCAGATCCACGATGACGCCGCAGAACAAGGCTGCCGCAGGCCGCCGCGCCAGCGCCGCCAAGGCGGGCGGCGGCAGCAACGCCAAGCAGCTGCAGCTCGAAGGCTTCACCGTCGAGCATCCGACGACCCTGACCACCAACCAGGGTCTGCAGGTACCCGATAACCACAACTCGCTGAAAGCGGGCGTGCGCGGTCCGACGCTGCTGGAAGACTTCATCCTGCGCGAGAAGATCACGCACTTCGACCACGAGCGCATCCCGGAGCGCGCCGTGCACGCGCGCGGCTCGGCGGCGCACGGCTACTTCCAGGTCTACAAGTCGATGTCGCAGTTCACCTGCGCCGACTTCCTGCAGGACCCGGACGTGAAGACGCCCGTGTTCGTGCGCTTCTCGACCGTGGCCGGCTCGCGCGGCTCGGCCGACACGGTGCGCGACGTGCGCGGCTTCGCCGTCAAGTTCTACACGCGCGAGGGCAACTACGACCTCGTGGGCAACAACATCCCGGTGTTCTTCATCCAGGACGCGATCAAGTTCCCCGACCTCATCCACGCCGTGAAGCCCGAGCCGCACCACGAGATGCCGCAGGCCGCGAGTGCGCACGACACCTTCTGGGACTTCGCCTCGCTGATGCCCGAGAGCACCCACATGCTGATGTGGGCCATGAGCGACCGCGCCATTCCGCGCAGCCTGCGCATGATGGAAGGCTTCGGCGTGCACACCTTCCGCTTCGTCAACAGCCGCGGCGAGAGCCACTTCGTGAAGTTCCACTGGAAGCCCAAGCTCGGCATTCATGGCCTCGCGTGGGACGAGGCGCAGAAGATCGCCGGCAAGGACCCGGACTTCCATCGGCGCGACCTGTGGGAAGCCATCGAGAACGGCGACTTCCCCGAGTGGGAGCTCGGCGTGCAGATGATCGCGCAGGACAAGGAGCACTCGCTGGGCTTCGACCTGCTCGACCCCACCAAGCTGATTCCAGAAGAAATGGTGCCGGTGCAGAAGATCGGCAGGCTGGTGCTCAACCGCAACCCCGACAACTTCTTCGCCGAGACCGAGCAGGTGGCCTTCCATCCGGGCCACGTGGTGCCCGGCATCGACTTCAGCAACGACCCGCTGCTGCAGGGCCGCCTGTTCTCGTACACCGACACGCAGATCTCGCGCCTGGGCGGCGCCAACTTCCACGAACTGCCGATCAACAAGGGCGTGTGCCCGTTCCACAACTTCCAGCGCGACGGCATGCACAGGCAGACCATCGCGCGCGGCCAGGTGGCCTACGAGCCCAACACGCTGGGCAGCGGCACGGAGTTCCGCGTGGACGGCGGCAGCCACGGCTTCCAGTCGTTTCCGGAAGAGACCGAGTCGCCCAAGGTGCGCCGCCGCAGCCCCTCGTTCGACGACCACTTCACGCAGGCGCGCCTGTTCTTCAACAGCCAGAGCGCGGCCGAGAAGGAGCACATCATCGCGGCCTTCCGCTTCGAGCTGTCGAAGCTCGACGTGCCGGCCATCCGCCAGCGCATGGTCGACAACCTCGCGCACGTGGACGAGAAGCTGGCACGCCGCGTGGCCGAGCCGCTGGGCATCGGCGAGCCCGATGCCAGGGCGGCGGCGGGGCGCGCGGGCTTTCGCGACCACCGCATATCGCTGCCCATCGACGAGTCGCCGGCGCTGCGCATGGCCGACACGGGCGACGGCTCCATCCGCACGCGCAAGGTCGCGGTCCTCGTGGCCGATGGTGTCGATTCGGCTTCGCTGAAGCCGATCCGCGATGCGCTCGAGCAGGCCGGTGCGCAATGCAAGACAGTGGGCCCGAAGCTGGGCACTGTCGCCAGCGCATCGAAGCGCCAGATCGACGTCGACATGACCTTCGCCAACACGCCCTCGGTGATGTTCGACGCCGTGCTCGTGCCGGCCGGCAGCGAGAGCGCCGCCGCGATGTCGGGCATCGGCGATGCGGTGCACTTCGTGCTCGAGGCCTACAAGCACTGCAAGGCGATCTGCACGGTGGGCGAGGGCGTGCGGCTGCTGTCCACGCTCGGTATCGCCGCGGACACGCCGCCGGCCGATGTGCCGGCGGGCGTGGTGGTGGCGGCCACGCCGGTCACCAACCTGGGCGACACGACGGCGGCGATGCAGGTGGCGAACGATTTCATCGCGGCCATCGCCAAGCACCGGCACTGGGACCGCGCGAATGTAGACGCGGTGCCCGCGTAGTCCATTTGCGCTAGACCGTATTGCGAATAGGCGCGGCAGGAGGCCGCTCCTAGACTTTCCCCCCGAGGCCTGAACGGCGCGCACTCTCGCGACGTCGATGGTCCGCTGACCGCGGGCTCACAGGGCTGCGCACGGGGGTCCAATGGCTTGGTTTTCGAGATGGGGATGGCAGCGCCCGGCACGTTGTCGTGCAGCTGTCGCGAGTGCTCTCGGTCTTGCAGGCATTCTTTTCCTGGGCTTCGGCCCTCCGGCATCGGCACAGCAGCAGCAACGTCCAGCAGCGCCGGCGGTGTCGTCGAATGCCGAAGCCGCAGCCAGCAAGATGGAGCAGGCCCGCCTGGACGACACCGACACCTTGCTGGCATTGACCAGCGAGGGCGCGGTGCTCTACGGGCAGGACGCGGTCAAGCTCTCGGGTTACCAATACTGCAGCCAGGCCGTCGCACTGGCGGAGGCCGGCGAGTTCCGCCAGAGCGTGCGCGCCGCGAGCAAGGCGCTGCACCTGGCCAACGCCACCAACGATCCGAACCTGATGGCCATGGCCAACCGCGACCTGGCCATCGTCTACAGCTACTCGGGCCAGCTCGAGAAGGCCGAGGAGTTCGCACGCGAAGCGCTCAAGCACCCGGCGCGCGATCCCAAGCTGGTGGTCGGCCCGGTGCAGAAAGTGATCGGCGACGTGCGCACGCGCCGCGGCGATTTCTCCGGCGCGGTGCTCAGCTACGACGAGGCATTGGCCAACAGCTCGCCGCGCTATGCACCGCTGGTGCAGGCCTCGCTGGTCAATGCGCTGATCGAATCGGGCGACCCGGCGCGGGCACGCGAAGTGCTTGGCACCATGGCGCCGCCGAAGGACGCACCGCTCACCGCGCAGCTCGACCGCACCCGCGCGCGGCTGCTGCTGGCCGAGAACAAGCCCGCCGAGGCGCGCGACATGTACCGCGCACTCACCGCGCGGCAGGTCGGCGCCGACACCGAGTACTACCGCCTCTGGGCCTGGGACGGCGTGGCGCGCAGCGAACTCGCGCTGGGCCAGAAGCAGGCCGCGGCCGAAGCCGTGGGCCGCGCGCTCGGCGACGTCGACAAGGTGCGCGCCAAATTCCGCAGCGAGGAATTCAAGATGGGCCTGTTCTCGGACCTGCAATCGGTGTTCGAGCGCGGCGTGGCCATCTACAGCGACGCGGGCGATGCGCGCCAGGCCTTCGAGGTGAGCGAGCACAGCCGCTCGCGCGCATTGCTCGACGCGGTGCGCGGCCGAGCCAAGATCAACGAGCAGGCCGCCAACACCGTCGATCTCGCCGCGCTGCAGCGCATGCTGGCACCCGACGAGCGCGTGGTGCAGTTCCACTCGCTGCCCGACCGCCTCGTGGTGTGGGTCGTGAGTTCCGGCGACATCACCGAGAAGACGGTGGCTGTGAAGCGCGACGACCTCAACGAGCTGGTCGAGACCTTCCGCAATTCCATCGTGCGCGGCCGCCGCGCCGCCATCACCAACGCAGACAAGCTGGGCGCCGCGCTGCTCGGGCCGCTCGGCCTCGCGCCGGGGCAGCGGCTGATCGTGGTGCCGCACGGGCCGCTGCACTACCTGCCGTTCCAGGCGCTGCGGCTGGATGGCCGTTACGTCATCGAGAAGCATCCGGTGGCCGTGGCGCCGTCGATCAGCATCGCCGTGCAGCTCGCGCAGCGCACGCCGCGCGTGAACGCGTCGCTTACCGCCTTCGGCAATCCGCGCATCGAGGACAAGTACGACCTGCCCGGCGCCGAGACCGAGGTGAAGCAGCTCGCGCAGCTGTTCCCGCGCAACACCGTGTACATGGGCGCGGCCGCCACCAAGACGCAGTTTCGCGACGTGGCCACGCGCTCGCCGCTGATGCATGTGGCGGCGCATGCCGAGGCCGACGCGGTCGATCCGCTGTACTCGCGCATCCTGTTGGCCAACGAAGGCGGCAAGCAGAATTTTCTGGAAGCGCACGAGATCCTCGGGCTGCCGATGGACGGCACCGCGCTGGTCACACTGTCGGCCTGCGAGTCGGGCCTCGGGCGCATCGCACAAGGCGACGAGGTGCTGGGCTTCACGCGCTCGTTCCTCTCGGCCGGCAGCTCCAGCCTGATCGCCTCGCTGTGGCCGGTGTCGGACGACGCGACCGCGGTGCTCATGAGCACGCTCTACGGCGAGCTGGCCAAGGGGCGCGACATCCAGAAGGCCATGCAGGCCGGACAACTCGCGGTGTTGAAGGACCCCAAGATGTCCCATCCCTTCTTCTGGGCGCCGTTCAACCTGATCGGCAACTGGCGTCTTACGGTGGGGGGATGAGATGACGTGCCTTGTTTTTGAAGAGCGCTGTTTGGGGGGCGATCACGCCGACGGTGGACATTCGCGGAGGGGAGTACCCGGTGGCCTGTGCACGCACCCCGAACAGCCAGCAACGCAACGCGCAACGGAGCACTGACATATGCGCGCCAGTCAACGCCCCACCCCGATTGCCTTCGCAGTCACAGCCTTGGTCAGTGCAACCTTGCTGGTCGCAGCCGAGCGTACGCACGCGTCCGATACCAACACTTTGCTGTCGACCCAGGACCCCTGCGGCACCTGCGATCGCCCGCTCGCGCAAGCCCCCACCGGTGCCGTCGCACCGCAGAGCCTGCCCGCGCCGCCGCGCCCCGCCGGCTCGACGTTCAGGCTCAACGACTTGCGGCTCAACGGCGTGAAAGCGCTGAGCAACGAAGAACTGCAATCCATCACCGCCCCCTACATCGGCCGCGACGTCACGCTCGGCGATCTCGAAGAACTCGCGAAGGCCATCACCGCACGCTACAAGGAGCGCGGCTACTTCCTGGCGCAGGCCGTGGTGCCGGTGCAGACCGTGCGCGACGGCATCGTCGAGATCAGTGTGATCGAAGGCCGCCTCGGCAAGGTCGACGTGGTGGTCGCGCCCGATGCGCCGACCAGCGAATCGCGCGTGCGCGGCTTCCTCGCGCCGCTGCAGCCCGGCGAGGCCGTGAGCGCGCCGGCTTATGAGCGCGCCATGCTGCTGCTGTCCGACCAGCCCGGCGTCAAGGTGTCCTCGGGCCTGCAGGAAGGCTCGCAGCCCGGCACCACCGATCTTTCGGTCGAAGTGGCGGCCGCGCCGCGCTGGGCCTTCACCGCTGAAGCCGACAACCACGGCACGAAGGAGTCGGGCCGCTACCGCATCGGCGGCACGGCGCGCTGGCTCAGCCCCTTCGGCATCGGCGACAACCTCGACATGCGCCTGATGGTGTCCGACAGCAATGCGCTGCAGTTCGGCCGCATCGCCTACGAGGCGCCCATCGGCACCAGCGGGCTGCGCGCGGGGGTCGGGCTGTCGCGCGTCAACTACGAGCTGGGCGGCGAGTTCTCCGAGCTCGGCGCACAGGGCCGCGCCGACGTGTTCGACCTTTCGCTCAGCTACCCGCTCATCCGCCAACGCCAGCAAAACCTGTTCCTGCGCCTGGGCGCCGACATCAAGGACCTGACCGACGAGATCGGCGTGGCCGACGTGCGCGTGAAGAAGCGCGTGCGCGGCCTGGGCCTCGGCTGGACCTGGGAGCGGCGCGACGAGGTGCTGGGCGGCGGCTACTGGGCCAGCTCGGGCACGCTGTACCACGGCCGGCTGTCCATCGACGACCCGGCGACGCGGGAGGCCGACCAGGCCCTGGGCGGACGGCGCACCGAAGGCGGTTTCTCCAAGCTGAGCTTCCAGCTGTCCCGCCTGCAGGCCATCGTTCCCAGGCATTCGCTGTACCTGTCCGTCGGCGGCCAGTGGGCCAGCAGGAACCTCGATCCGTCGGAGAAGCTCGCGCTCGGCGGCGCACGCGCCGTGCGGGCCTATCCGTCGGGCGAGGTGCTGGTCGACCAGGGCGTGATCGGCACCGTCGAGTGGCGCTGGTCCTTCAACGAAGAGCTCACGCCCTTCCTGTTCTACGACGCCGCGCACGGCAAGCTCTCGCGCAGCCCCACGCCCTTCGACGGCAGCAACAGCCGCAGCCTGCGCGGCTACGGCGTCGGCGTGAGCTGGTCGCGGCCCGGCAACTTCTCGATCAACGCGACGCTGGCCTGGCGCGATGGCACGGCACCGGCGCAGACCGACGGCGGCGGGCGCAATCCGCGGCTGTACGTCCAGCTTCAAAAGGCGTTCTGACCATGACGCATCGCACATCCCCCTCGTTCCGGCTGCCGCTGCGGCCGCTGGCGCTCTCGCTGATTTGCGCAGGGGCGCTCCCCGCCATTGCCCAGACGCTGCCCACCGGCTTCCAGCCCATTGCCGGCAACGTCACGATGTCGCAGCTCGCGAACGTGATGACCATCAACCAGGGCCTTGCGCGCGGCATCGTCAACTGGACCGGCTTCTCCATCGGCGCGGGCGGCGTGGTGAACATCACCCAGCCGGGTGCGTCGAGCGTGCTGCTCAACCGCGTGACGGGCAACGAGCTTTCCACCATCGCGGGCCAGCTCAACGCCAACGGGCGCATCGTGCTGGTCAACCCCAACGGCGTGCTGTTCAGCCAGGGCGCGACGGTGAACGTGGGCGGCCTCATCGCTTCCACGCTGGCCATGACGACCAGCGACGCGGACTTCCTCAACGAAAACACCAGGCGGTTCACGTTCGAGCGCGCAGACGACAACGTCGCGACGGTGATCAATGCCGGGCGCATCACCGCGACCGGCGGCGGCCCCGTGGTGCTGATGGGCGCGACGGTGGCCAACACCCGCGTGGGCGACGACGCCAACAGCGGCCGCATCGCCGCCGACGGCGGCACCGTCGCGCTGGCGTCGGGCCGCAAGGTCACGCTTGACCTCGCGGGTGACGGGCTGACCAACATCGTCATTTCGACGGACACCATGGCCACCCATGCGAGCGTCGGCAACACCGGCACGCTGCAGGCCGACGGCGGCCGCGTGGCGGTCTTGGGGCGGTCGGCCACCGTGGGCGAACTGGTCGTCAACCAGCGCGGCACGGTGCGCGCGCGCACGGTGGGCACGCGCAACGGCGAGATCTTCCTGGGCGGCGGCCAGGACAACGAGGTCCAGGTGACCGGTGGCACGCTCGACGCCACGGGCACTGCGGCCGGCGAGCGCGGTGGCGACATCCGCATCACCGCCGGAAAGGTCACCCTGCAGGGGACGGGTGACGGCATCAAGACGGTGGCTGATGCCAGCGGCCAAGCGGGCGGTGGCTCGGTCATGGTGCAGGGCTACGACGTGGCGCTGTCGGCCGGCTCGGTGCTGAGTGCCGATGCCAGGAGCGCCGGCGCGGGCGGCACGGTCAGTGTGGGCACGGCCAGCGGCACGGCCTTTCCGGGCGATGCGGAAAACGCCCTGCCGTTGCGCGAATCGCACCTGCAGGCCTTCGGTGAACTCACTGCACGCGGCGCCGGCAGCGGCGCGGGCGGCAACATTGCGACCTCGGGCGATTTCGTGCGCATCGACCCCTCACGCGTGGACGCCGGCGGCGGCGCACAGGGCGGCGCCAACGGCCGCTGGACGCTGTCGACCAGCGCCGACCTGGGTGTGGACCAGACCCTGCCGGCCTACGACGGCGGCTACCCGCAGCTGTCTTCCAGCAATGTGAGCGCCAGCGCCGTGGGCGCCGCGCTGGGCCGGGGAACCGACGTCACGCTGGCCAGCACACGCACCGGCGACAACGCGGGCGTGACCTTCGGCAACGGCGCGCAGGTCGTGAAGAACGAAGGCGGCACCGCCACGCTGCGAGTCGACTCGGGCGGCGGCATCGCCATGGCCAGCGGTTCGGCCATCGACGCGCGCATCGGCGCGCTCAACGTCGACTTCAACGCCGACGCCAGCGGCGTGGTGGCCAAGAACGCCACGCAGGTGAACGCCGGCGGCGGCAACCCGAGCTACGAGCTCGACTACGGCGCCTCGATCGGCCTGACCGACGCCACCATCAACGCCAACGGCGGCAACATCCGCTTCTTCGGCCAGGGCGATGCCGTCAATGGGCGCGCCGTCGGCGGCTCGGTGTCGAACAGCGACGACGCCTGGCGCGACGGCATCGCGCTGAACGGCAGCACGCTGGCCACCACCGGCAGCGGGCAGGTTTCGCTGCGCGGCCAGGGCCGCACCCGTGTCGACACGCAGGACAGCAGCACCAACTTCGTCTACCGGGCCACCGACGGCGTCACGCTGCAGGGCAGCGAGGTGCAGGCCGGCAGCGGCGGCGTCACCATCGACGGACTGGCCGCGCTCGGCGGCGGCGGCGTGCGGATCGGCGATGGCTCCGGTCTGGAGACACCGGGCAACGTGTCGGTCACGGGCCGCGGCGCGACCTGGACCGACAACACGTTGCCGGCCGGCTCGATCGGCACCACAACGGCTGTGGACATCGACAGCTCGTTCATCAACGCAGGCGGCGACGTGCGCATCGAAGGCACGGGCGCGAACCTCGAGGCGCTGAACAAGTACCTCGGCTTCGCGGCCAATGGCCGCACGGCGGGCGGCGGCAACGGCGTGGCGCTGTCGGGCGGCGTGACGGCGGGCGACGGCCGGCGCATCGACGTGGTGGGCAAGGCAGGCAGCGCGGGCTTCACCGCCGCGCTGGACGGCGGCGGCGGCATCGTTACCACGCCCACCGGCGAGTCGATCTATGGCGTGGCGGTGAGCGCCGACGCGTCGCAGCCCAACCCGCTGCGCACGGCGGGTGGCACGATCGCCATCGACGGGCTGGGCACCGACGTTGCCCTGCGCATGAACACCTTCGGCTCGGGCCTGAGCGTGCCCCAGGGCGCGATGCTGTCCGTGGCCAGCAGCGGCGGCCGGGGCGGCAGCATCTCGATCAGCGGGGGCAACGTGCTCGTCGATGGCTCGCAGAACTTCGACGGCACGCCGCTGGTCGCGCGCCTGGACGCCAGCGGCGCCACGGGCGGCGGCAGCATCGACATCGCGGCCACCAACGTCATCGCGCTCGGCACAAACACCGCCCTGGACGCCAGCGGCACCTCGGCATCGGGCAACGGCGGCAGCGTGAAGGTGGTGGCGGGCGACACGCTGCGTGCGCACGGCAGCCTGTCGGCGCGCGGCGGTGCGGGCACGGGCAACGGCGGCCTGGTGGAAACCTCCGCGCCGCACTTCGACCTGTCGGGTGTGCAGGTGGATGCCTCGACGACGGGCGGCACCGCGGGTACGTGGCTGATCGACCCGTTCGACGTCACCATCAACCATGGCGCGGCCGCGGGCACGCTGCCCACCAACCCCTTCGACCCGCTGGCCACGTCGGTGGTGCTGGACGGCGACATCAACAATGTGCTGAACGGCAACACCAGCGTGATCATCACCACCGGCACGGGCGGCCCGCCCGGCGCCGGCACCATCACGTTGGGCACCGGCGTGCTGATCGACCGCAACACCGGCGCCACGCCCGTCACCTTCCGGCTCGACGCGGCCGCGAACATCAACAGCTTCGATGCGGCGACGGTGATCCGGTCCGACCGCTCGGTGGCCGGCGTGGGCGCGCTCAACGTGGAGTTCAACGCGGGGCTGGGCGTCAACGGCGGCAGCATCTTCTTCACCGGCGCCATCAACACCAACGGCGGCAACGTCTCGATGACCGCCAACGGCCTGAACAGCGGCTCCGTCATCTCGCTGAACAACGCGACCATCGACACGCGCACCGCGCAGCTCGACGCGGGAACCGGGGGCGCGGTGTCCATCGACGGGCGCTCGACCGCGACCGGATCTTCCTTCTCGGGGCCGGTGGTGAGCATCAGCAATTCCAGCATCAACACGGCCACGGGCAACGTGTCGATCGCGGGGCGCGGGCTGGTCGACACCGGCGTGGCGATCAGCGGCACGACGGCGACCCAGGGCGTGTTCACCACCGGCGGGCGCATCGGCATCGTGGGCGTGGGCAGCGCGGGCTTCTCCAGCTTCACACCGCTGGCGGGCTATGGCGTGCTCATCAACGGGGCCACGGTGCGCAGCGTGGACGGCGACATCCAGGTCGACGGGCTGGTGCGCACCGGCGGCAACACCGCGCTGGGCAGCGGCGTGCGCATCGGTGCCGGCAGTCTCGTGACCTCGCTGGGCAACGGCAACATCACGGTGACGGGCGAATCGCAGGCCGACGGTGCCGGCGTCACCATTGCGCCCGTACCGCCGCTGAGCACCTTCGCACAGCCCGGAGGGCGCATCGACGGCAACAACAACGTGGTGCTGCGCGCCGCCAACGACGGCTCGACCGACGCGCTGGTGATCGGCGGCACGGTGCGAGCGGCCAATGTGCTGAACCTGCGTCCTGGCGGCGTGGACACGGCGGGCAACGCCGGCGACCGCACGGGCAACCCGATCACGCTGGGCGGCACCGCGGCCACCGGCTTCGCGGTGTCGGCCGACGAGTTCACGCGCCTGAGCGCGGGCACCATCGTGGCGGGCAGCAACGCGCACGCGGCGGGCATCACCGTGGTGGCGCCGCTCGCCGTGTCGTCGCCGCTGACCCTGCAGAACGGCGGTGGCGGCAACATCCAGCTCGATGGTGCGGTGAGCACGCCGCAGCTCGGCCTGGTGAGCGCGGGCGACATCCGGCAGGCGGCGGGCGCGGCCATCACCGCGGGCACGCTGCTCGCGCGTTCCAGCGGCGGAAGCGTGGTGCTCAACGACCCGGGCAACCACGTGGGCACGGTCGGCGGCGGCGCGGCGGGGCGCTTCGCCTACGTCGATGCCGATGCGCTCACGCTCGGCGCGGTGTCGGTCACCGGCTTCGATGCGGCGGGCAACCTGCCGCAGACACTGTCGGCGACCTCGATGGCGGCCGACACCGTGTTCGTGCGCACGCTGGCCGGCGACCTCACGCTCGGCGCTCCAGTGACCAGTGCCGGCGGCACCGATCTCGTGGCGGCCGCGCGCTTCCAGAACCCGGGCGGCAACGGCATCGGCGGCGCCAGCTGGCGCATATGGGCCGACACCTGGGTGGGCGAAGCCCGCGGCGGCCTGGCGGGTTCGGCACCGCTGCCGAACTTCTATCACTGCGCCTACCTGGGCCTGTGCACCGTGACCGTGCCGGCCACGGGCAACCACTTCATCTACGCGCAGCAGCCGCTGGCCATCGTGACCATCGGCAATGCGCAGCGCGCCGGCGGCCTGCCCAACCCGCCGTTCGTCTACAGCATCTCCGGGCTGATCCTGGGCGACACCGGCGCGGGCATCTTCGGCGTGCCGGGTTCGCCGGCCACGCGCTCCAGCCCGCCAGGCTTCTATCCCATCAACGGCAGCTTCACCTCGGCCGAGGGCTACGCGGTGCGCGTGGTGCCGGGGCAGCTGCAGGTCAGCGGCTTCGTGTCGCTGCCCAGCGTGGACGTGGTGCGCGACCAGCCCACCACCTGGCTGTACGACCGCAACATCGGGCAGGCGCCGATCTGCCTGGCGACCGGGCCGCTCGACGGCGACCGCGCGCAGCAGGGCGCGGACGTGCTGGCGCGCGAATGGTCCCGCGTGCGCTCTCGGCCCAACCTGCTGAACTGCGTGGACACCGAGAAGCGCAACGGCTGCGCGGACTTCTGAACGAAGCCGCTCAGACGCCGCGTGCGCGGCGGTTGGACATCACGACGTTGTCCTTCGGGATCGCCTGGCCTTCCTGCATCGCGGCGATCCATGCCGCGGTCGTGGTCACGGCCGCGAAGTTGCTGTGGAACACCACGCTGAAGACGCGATGGATCTCCTCGGCCGTGACCTTGCCCGCGGCGTTCTCGTACGGCAGCGCGCCGCTGGCGTCGGACAGGAACTCCACGTTCAGGCCGCGGTGCATGGCCTCGTACACGGTGGAGGCATCGCAGTTCTGCGTCATGTAGCCGGCCACGCTCAGCGTGTCGATCTCGTGGCGCGCGAGCCAGTCGGCGAAGTCGGTGCCGGTGAACACGCTCGGGAAGCTCTTGGTGACGAGGTGGTCGCGCGGCCGCTTCGCGATCTCGGGGTGCAGCTGGCCGTTGTGGGTGTCGGCCTGGAACACCGGCGCGCCCTTGGGGGCATGGTGGCGCACCACGACGACGGGTGTGCCGGCGGCGCGTGCCGCGTCCATGGCCTTCGTCACGTTCGGCAGCGTGTCTTCGATGGGCGGGTACTCGATCGGCAGGCCGCCGCCTTCGAAGTATTCGTTCTGCACGTCGACCACGACGAGGGCGCGGCGCGGGGCGGTGTTGCTGCTCATGAAAGGCTCCTTCTCTTGTGTGGTTCGGATGGCCTGATTCTTCGCGGTTGCGCAGTCCGGAGAAAGTGGCCCGAAAGCCATTCATCGATAAGATCGGGCCATGCCAGCGCCAGCCACCGAAACCATCGCCGTCGTCGCCTTCGACGGCATCAGCCCCTTTCACCTGTCCGTGCCGTGCATGGTGTTCGGCGAAGACCGCACCGAGAGCGGCGCACCGCGCTTCCGCCTGCGGGTGTGCGCACCGGAGCCCGGCCCGCTGAAGACCAACGCGGGCTTCACGCTCGGGGTGCAGCACGGGCTGGAGGCCATCCGCCGCGCGCAGATCGTGGTGGTGCCTTCATGGCGCGACGACGGCAGCGCGGCGCCGCCCGCGTTGATCCGCGCGCTGCAGGCTGCGCACCGGCGCGGCGCCACCGTGGTCGGCCTGTGCCTGGGGGCCTTCGTGCTGGCCGAAGCGGGCTTGCTCGACGGCCGGCCCGCCACCACGCACTGGAAGCTGGCTGCGGCCTTCGCGAAGCAGTACCCGCAGGTGCGGCTGCAGCCCGAGGTGCTGTACGTGGACGACGGCAGCGTGCTCACCTCCGCCGGCACGGCCGCGGGCATCGACTGCTGCCTGCACCTGCTGCGCGTGCGCTACGGCGCCGAGACGGCCAATCGCGCCGCGCGGCGCATGGTGGTCGCGCCGCACCGGCAGGGCGGGCAGGCGCAGTACATCGAGCAGCCCGTGCCCGCCGCGGCCGAGCGCGATCGCCTTGCGCCACTGCTGGAGTGGCTGGGCAAGCACCTCGATACGTCGCATGAGCTGGACGACCTCGCGCGGCGCGCGCTCATGAGCCGACGCAATTTCACGCGGCGCTTTCGCGAATCCACCGGCACGACCGTGGGCCGGTGGGTGCAGAACCAGCGCCTCGCGCTGGCGCAGCGGCTGCTGGAGACCACGGACCATCCGGTCGAGCGCGTGGCGACCGGCGCCGGCTTTGGTTCGGCGGTGTCGCTGCGCAAGCATTTCACCACCGCGTTCAAGGTGTCGCCGACGGCGTATCGCCGGCAGTTCTCGCGGGCCGAGACGACGGCCTGAGCCCTCGCTGCTTGCTGCTCAGCGCTTTAGTCGGCCGCCGGCGGCAGGGCCGCGCGCGCGGCCAGCCGCAGGTAGCGCGCCTGCGTGCCTTCGGCCAGCGCGCCGCGCTGCTCCAGCAGCAGCACGCAGCGCAGCGCCAGGTCGAAGGAGCGGAAGCACCAGTGCGCCAGCATGGCCAGGTGCTTGAGCTGTGCGTCGCTCATGGCGTCGGGCCGGGTGATGTCGCGCACGTAGACCAGGTCGGCTTCGAGCAGCTGGCGCAGCGGCTGGCACGGATCACCGTTGACCACGCACGGCGCCAACGGCCAGTGCTTGAGTTCGGCCAGGCAATGCGGCAGGAAGCCCTGGCGACGCAGCTCGAGGTCGATCTCGCCGATCGATGCCTGCCCCTGGTAGATCGGCACGAACGACACCTCGGTCTGCACCGCGACGGCCTGCGCCAGCCGGACCGCGCCTGCGCGCAGCACCGCCAGCTCGCTGCCTTGCGCGTCGATCTTCAGGAAGTCGAGGTGCTCGACTTCTTCCATGTCGTCAAGCCGGCGCGTCTGAACCGCAACGCGCGCCACCACCTGGGCCATCGGCCGCAGCAGGTCGAACAGCGCGAGCGCGGCCGGGTCGGGTTCGAGCAGGCTGGTCATGCCGGGAGCGGCGCACACGTGGAGCGTGTGTGTCCGGCCGTCGCCCACGGCCCACGGGAAGTAGCGCTCCAGCGTGCCCCGCCGCCGCCGCAATGCGCGCAGCGCGTCGGGCTGCGGCTCGAAGCCGGTCACGCGGCACTGGCCGGCCGCCAGCATCGCGCGGTAGGGCGGCTCGCCGTCGATCGGGTTCGCACCGACGTCGACCACCTCGGTGGGGCGATCGAGTGCAAGCAGCCTGGCCAGTGCTTCGTCGTTCATGCCGGGGGACCGCCGCGCGCCGCCAACGCCTGCCCGAAATGGCCCGTGTAGGTGCGAAGGCCCTGGTGCGACAGGTTCGAGCGCGCATCGATCCAGACCTTGCCGCCGATCGACTGCCAGCGGCGGCAGAAAGCGAAGTCCTCGGCCAGGTAGGCGCCGTTGCCGGGCTCGGCGAGCACGTCGAAAAAGCGGTAGTGAAACGCGGCGCGCGCGCGGTCGGCCGGGTCGGCGTGGCGGTCGGGCGCATAGCGCAGTTGGGGAAAGGCGGTGGCCATGCGCTCGAACACGCTGCGCGCGATCAGCATGAAGCCGGTGGGCGCGTCGAGCATCTCGGCGAAGCCGTCCGCATCGATAGCCAGCCGGGGCCCCGCGGCATTCGCGGCGAAGCGGGCATGGCGCGCCTCGAAGTCCTGCCGCGTGCTGCCAGCCGGCAACGGCGCGTCGAGCCCGGCCTCGGGCCAGCCGTCGGTCTTGTGCGGATAGATGCCGGCCACCACGTCGCGGCCCGCCAGCAGCAGCCGCAGGGCCGCCTCGGGCTCGAAGCCGATGTCGGCGTCGATCCAGAACAGGTGCGTCCAGCGCGCATCGGCCATGAACTCGGCCACCAGCCGGTTGCGTGCACGCGTGATGAGGCTGTCGCCGTCGAGAAAGCGCGTCTGCATCGCGAAGCCGTGCGTCCAGGCCAGATTGACCAGGCCGAGCAGGCTGCGCACGTAGTTGCTGCTCATGGTGCCCGCGTGGCTGGGCGTCGCGACGAAGGGACGGATGTCTTTCAGGGCGGCGAGTTCGAGCATCGGCAGGTTTCCTTGAAGGAGGTCAGTTCGCGTGCACGTGCCGCCGCGTGGTCAGCAGCGCGCGCAGCTTGGCCGGCGCAACCGGCTTGGTCAGCAGCATCACGCCGCCCTGGCGCAGCCGCTGCAGCACATCGGGCCCGGTGGCGCCCGACACCAGCACCGCGAGCGCATCGGGCTGCAGGCGCTTGGCGGCGTCGATCACGTCCACGCCGTCGCCATCGCCGGCCAGCTGCAGGTCGCACAGCACGGCGTCGTAGCGGATGTCGCCGGTACCCAGCCGCGCGATGGCCTCGGCGCCGGTGTTCACGCATTCGACCTCGCAGCCCCATTGCGCCAGCAGGGCGCGGCTGCCGTCGAGGATGGCGGGGTCGTCGTCCACCACCAGGCAGCGCAGGCCGGCCAGGGGCGCGGGGGCCTGCTGTGGCGCGTCGGGCGGCGTCACGTCGGCCAGCCGTGCCGCGGGCAGCGTGAAGGCGAAGGTGCTGCCCGCCTGCAGCGCGGAGCGCACGGTGATGCGCGTGCCCAGCAGCGCAGCGATGCGCGCGCAGATGGCCAGCCCCAGCCCGAAGCCGCGGCGCCGGTCGCGCTCGGTGTTGGCCACCTGGTAGAACTCCTCGAAGATGCGGCCCTGGTGGATCGGCGCGATGCCCACGCCGTTGTCGCGCACCTCGATGCGCACGCCGGCCGTGCTGCGCCGCGCGGCCACCAGCACCGTGCCGCCCTCGGGCGCATGGCGCAGCGCGTTGGCCACGAGGTTGCCGACGATGCGCTGCAGCATCGCCGCATCGGTGCGCACGGCCAGGCCGCGGCCGCTCCAGCGCAGACGTATGCGCGCCTGCGCGGCGATGGCGGCATGCTGCGCATCGAGCTGGTCGAACAGCGCGGACAGCGCCACGTTGGTGATCGCCGGGGTCAGCACCTGCGCATCGAGCCGCGAGATCTCGAGCAGGTCGTCGAGCAGCACGCCCATGAACTCCGTGCTCTCCTGCAGCCGCAGCACGGCCGGGCGCTGCGCGGGCGAGGCGCCGGGCAGCAGGCCGTCGATGAACAGGCCCATGGCATGCAGCGGCTGGCGCAGGTCGTGGCTCGCGGCCGCGAGGAAGCGCGCGCGCGACAGCGCAGCCTGCTCGGCTTCGGCCATGCGCTGCAGCGCGACGGCGGTGGCCTCGCGCACGCGCTCCTCGCTGAGCTGGCGGTTGCTCTGCAGGCGCTCGGCGAGGCGATCGATGTCGTGCGCGAGCACCGCGAGTTCGTGCGTGTCGCGCGTGCTGTCCTCGACCACGTCGCAGCGCGCCTCGAAGTGCCCCGACTCCAGCGCGGCGACCGTGCGCGACACGCGCCGCAATGGCCGCGTCACCGTGCGCGCCATGTGCCGCACCGAGGCCCACGCCGCCACCAGCGCGACGAGCGCGATGCCGATGCCCGCGAACAGCGAGCGGCTGCGCTCGCGCGTGTAGGCGGTGGTGTCGCGGAAGGTCTGCACCAGGCCGATGGGCGTGTCGCCCGCCGCGGTGGAGCCGGCGGGCGCGAAGGCGCTGGCGCGCGAGGCTTCGCGCAGCGTGACCGGCGCGGTGAACATGCGCAGCTGCGCCAGCGGCGGCGTCTTGGGGCCGGCCGTGACGTAGACGCCCGCGCTGTTGCTGATTTCCACGCGCGTCACCTGGCCGCCGCGCAGCGCGGCATTGGCCACGTTCTGCAGCGCCGGCAGGTCGCCGGCATAGAGGCTCAGGTCGGACATGGCCGCCACCTGCCGCGCCACGGCCTGGCCTTCGGCATCGAAGGCATCTTCGAGGGTGTGCAGTCGGTTGTGCGTGAACCAGCCGGTGAGCGCCAGCGCCACCGCCGCGCACGGCACCACGCCAAGGCGGAACAGGTCGTGCTGCAGGTTGCCGCGCACGGTCAGCGTGTGGGGAGACTGGAGCGGCGGCGGTGTTGAGGACGACACCGGCGTCCCCCGGGGTGCTACCGGACCGTGGGAAGGCGGTGCGGTGCTCATCGGGGGGGCGCGAGGCGGTCGGCCAGTTCCCGTTCCTCCGGCAGTCGCAGGCCGAGTCCGCGCGCCACGGTGGCGTTGACGCGCACGGTGGCGGGCGTTGCCGCTTCCACCAGCGGTACGCTGTTGCTGCTGCCGCCCGCACCGGCACCCACGCTCGCACCCGCCACCTTCTGGCCGAGCAGCCGCGCCTGTTGTGCGAGCTGCGACGGCGTCGAGACCGCCGCCGCCAGGCCACCCGAGCGCACCAGCCCTTCGCTGGCGCCGAACACCGGCAGGCCCGCGCCCGCCCCGGCACGAAGCACCGAGAGCGTGGCCGCCTGGTTGTCGCCGATCAGGTCGGGCAGCACCATCAGCGCGTCGCTCTGCGGCACCACGAGGCGCAGTGCGGCGGCGAGCGACCTGGCGTCGGGTGCGTACTCCACGCGCAGCTCCCAGGCCGGGTTCGCGCCCTGTGCCGCGCGCTGCAGCTCGCGCACCAGCGGCTCCGATTCGGGCGTGGCGACCACGCCCACGCGGTGCTTCTGCGGCAGCACCGCGTTGATCAGCGCGAGCTGGTCGGCCATGGCCGGGTCGCGCAGCAGCACGCCCACGCGCCGGTCGCCGCGCCGCAGGGCGGGGCTGGCGGCCTTCAGGGTTTCGTACTCGAGCCGGCTCAGCATCGCCAGCACCAGCGGCTCGTGGCCCGGCCGCTCGACGGCGGCGCGCGCGGCGGCGGGGCCGACAGCCATGGTGAGCGGAGCATCGGAGGCGGTGCGCAGGCTGCGCGTGCGCACGCCGGAGTTCGCCGTGCGCTCGGCGTCCGCAGCTTCCGTCGACGCTTGCGGATCGGCGCCGCCCGGCGCGAGTCGCACCAGCTCGAACCTGCCGCCCGGCTCCTGGTCCGCGCGCAGCCGCTGCACGAATTCGGAAGACGCCGCGACGTCGTCGCCCATCAGCACCGTGAGGCTCGCCGCCGTGGCGCTGCTGCCGGCGCCCCAGGCCAAGCCCGCGGCCAGCGCGGCACCGGCCGCGCGGCGCAACCTTCCGTAGAGGGGCGAGAAGAAGGACTTCACGGCAACAAACATGGACTGCTTTCGCAGCGAGGGAGCGATGGTCCAATGTAAGGACGCCCCCCGCTTCGCGCGATAAGGCAGAGGGCTTATGTCAGCGCTGGCAGGCGCCTGCCAGTGTGACGAAACTCACACCATTGCAGCCGCTCGGCCTATGTCCGACGGACTACCTATGCACCTACCATTTGCGCGGCGGCCGCGCGCTGCGCTTGAATGGCCTGGCGCAGCACGCGCGGCGACACCGGCTTGTAGAGCACCGCGATGCCTGCACTCGCCACTTCGCGCAACCGGTCGGGCTTGGTCTCGCCGGTAACGAGCAGGCGCGCGGTACCGGCGCCGATGCCGCGCGGATGGCGCTCGAGTGCGCCGATCACGTCGAGCCCGTTGTCGCCGCCCTGCAGCAGCAGGTCGCTGATCACCATGTCGGGCGGCTGCGCCCAGGTATCGGCGAGTGCCAGCGCCTCGGCGCGGGTCTGCGCGGGCAGCACCTCGGCGCCCCAGTTGGAGAGCACCACCGTCAGGCCTTCGAGGATGGTGCGCTCGTCGTCGATCACGAGGATGCGCACGTTGGCCAGGCTCTCTTCCTCCTCGATGGCGGCGGCGGCGGGCGACACCGCCGGTGCCGGCAGCGCGGGCGGCGCCGAACGCACCAGCACCCGCACGCAGGTGCCCTTGTGCAGCTTCGAGCTCAGTTCGACGCGGGTGTTGAGCAGCTCGGCCAGCCGCTGCACCGTGGCCAGGCCCAGCCCCATGCCGCGCGCGCCGCGCGCCGCCTGGCGGCCGGTGGGCTCCACCTGGTAGAACTCCTCGAACACCCGGGCCTGGTGATGCGTGGCAATGCCCACGCCGGTGTCGACCACGTCGATGCGCACGCCACGGCCGCGCCGACGCGCGCCGATCAGCACGCCGCCCTCGATGGTGTGGCGCAGCGAGTTCGACACCAGGTTGTTCAGGATGCGCGAGAGCATCACGTAGTCGCAGCGCACCCACAGGTCGGTCTTGCGCGCCACCAGCCGCAGGCCCTGCTGCTCGGCCACCGGACGGAAGTTGCGGCTGATCTCCTCGAACAGCCGGTCGAGCGGGAAGTCGATCCACTGCGGCTGCAGCACGCCCGCGTCGAGCTGCGACAGGTTCAGCAGCTCGGAGAACAGCCGGTCCAGCGAATCGACGCACTCGCGGATGTGGCCGATGCGCTGCAGCTTCACCGGGTCGGTCTCGCCGTTGGCCAGGCCGTCGGAAAACAGCGTGAGCGCGTGCAGCGGCTGGCGCAGGTCGTGGCTGGCGGCGGCCAGCAGGCGGGTCTTGGCCTGGCTCGCCACCTCGAGCTGCTGGTTCTTGCGCGCCAGCTCGGCCGTGGCCTCGTTGATGCGGCTTTGCAGCAGCCGGTGGCTTTCGGCGAGCGCGCGCGCGGCCTGGTTGAAGCCCTGCTGCAGGTGGCGCACCTCGGACGTGCCCTCGACGGCCACGCTCGCGTCCTCGCCCGCGCCGAGGCGATCGACCGCCTCGCCGAGCGCACGGATCGGCTCGCTGATGCGGCGCGCCGCCCACCAGCCCGCCAGGGCCACGCCGACCAGGCTGATCGCCAGCACCAGCCCCACGTTGAACCAGACCGAGCGCCGTGCGCTCTGCACCGCGGCCAGGCTCATCTCGACCATCACCTGGCCGGTGTGCCGGCCGTCGTCGCCCACGATGGGCACCACCACCTGCAGGCCGTCGCCGCGGACGCGGTCGACGGTTTCGGAATTGGCCACGATCTCGCCGTCCTCCGTCCAGATCTGCACCTGCTGCACGTTGGGCTGGTAGGTGCCCGACTGGGCGGTGCGCGCCAGCGCGCGGCGGTCCATGCGTGCCAGCGGCGCCTGCGCCACCGTGGCCACCTGCAGGGCCACCGTCTGCGCATTGGCGCGCATCAGCTCGGTGAGATTGCCCAGGTGCTGCCGCGTCAGCACGGTGATTGCCGCGAGCGTGGCCAGCGTTGCCGGCACCAGCGCCAGCAGGATCAGCTGCTGGGCGAAGGTCAGGCGGGCCAGGCCGCGCAGGACGCGGAAGTTCCAGTTCATGAGGGCATTGCAAGCATGGGCGCCGAGCTTAGAGGGGCAACCCGGAACTGGGAAGGCAGGAAAAACATCACGAACTTTGCATGTATTTGATATTTAATGGCGTCCGCGCTGCCCATGTTAGACCCGCCGCTGCGCAACGGCCCTTTGTCCCAGGCCCACAAATGCAGGCTTCCTTGCGCCGATTTGCCGATTTGCCAGGCGCCCTCCGTGCGGCGGCGCTGGCATTGTTCGTGGGGCTGCCGCTGTGGGCCTCGGCCCAGGCCGGCGCGCTGGACGGGCCGGTTCGCTTCGGCATCCTGCCGCTCGGAGGCGCCTTCGAGTCGCGCAACGACTGGGACCCGCTGCTGGCCGAGCTGAGCCGCGCCATCGACCGCCCGGTGAGCGTGCTGTCGGTCAACTCGTACGAGGCGCTGGAGCAGGCCATCCAGCGCGACGAGGTCGACATGGCCTTCCTGTCGGGAAAGATGGCGCTCGACGCCGTGACCCAGCGCCGCATGAAGGTGGTGGCGCAGGTGGTGCGGCACGACGGCCTGCCCGGCTACCGGGCGCTGCTGCTGGCGCGCAAGGCGCCGCCCTTCAATTCGCTGAAGAACATGCTGGAGCAGCCGGAGCGCTGGCGGCTGGCGCGTGGAGAGAAGCAGTCGGTGTCGGGCTTCATCGTGCCGCAGCTGCAGCTCTTCCTGCCGAACCACATCGCGATGGAGACGCGCTTTCTCAGCGAGACCGTGGGCACCCACCAGACCAATGCGCTGGCCGTGGCCAACAGCGAGGCCGACGTGGCCACCAACAACTCGGCCGACTTCGAGCGCTTCAAGCTGCGCTTTCCGGCCGAGACGGAGCGCCTGCAGGTGCTGTGGGAGTCGGAGCTGATCCCGCATGCCCAGATCGTGGTGCGCCGCGAATACCCGCCCGAACTGCGCAAGCGCGTGCAGGCCTTCCTGGTCGGCTACGGCCGCGCCAAGGGGCCGCGCGGCGACGCCGAGCGCGCGGTGCTCAAGTCGCTGCACGACCTGGCCGGCTTCGTGGCCGCCGACAACAGCTCGCTGCAGCCCGCGGCCAAGCTGGCCTACCAGCTCGCCAGGCAGAACGCCATGACCGCGCAATGGGTGAACGACGCCGCGCGCCAGGCCCGCCTGCAGCGCATCGAGAGCGGCTATGCGGACCAGGTCACCGTGCTCAGGGACACGACACCGTGATGAAGCCCTTGCGCGCGTTGGCCCCGCCATGGTGGCTGCTGGCTTTTCTGGCCGCCGTGCTTGCCGGGCCCTTGATGGCCATGGCGCAGGGTGCGGGCGCCGCCGCATCGACCGAGAAGACCGACAAGGCCGCCCCTGTGCCGCCGGCCGTCAGGATGATCCGCTTCGGCGTGCTGCCGCTGGGCGGCGCTGTCGAATCGCGCGCGCTGTGGACGCCGCTCATGGCCGACATGAGCCGCAGCCTCGGCATTCCGGTGAGCGCCTATTCGGTGCCGACGTACGAGGAGCTGGACCGTGCCATCGGCCGCGACGAGATCGACATGGCCTTCCTCTCGGCCAAGATGGCGCTCGATGCCGTGATGCAGCGGCGCATGAAGGTGGTGGCGCAGATCGCGCGGCACGCCAGCGTGCCCGAGCACCGCGCCGTGCTGCTGGTGCGCAAGGACGGGCCGCTCAACACGCTCGAAGGCGTGCTCGCGCAGCCCGAGAAATGGCGGCTCGCGCGCGGCGACAGCCGTTCGGTCACTGGCTTCATCGTGCCGCAGAGCCAGCTCTTCCTGCCGCACAACATCGAGATGGAGACGCGCTTTCGCAGCGAGTTCGTCGGCACCCATCAGGCCACCGCGCTGGCCGTGGCGAACGGCGATGCCGACGTGGCCACCAACAACACCACCGACTTCGAGCGCTTTCGCCAGCAGTTCCCGGTGGAAGCCGAGCGGCTGCAGGTGGTTTGGCAATCGGAGCAGCCGCCCGGCGCGCCGATGGTGGTGCGGCGCGACTACCCGCCGGAGTTCCAGGCGCGGCTGCAGAGCTTTCTGACCGGCTATGGCAAGGCCAAGGGCGCGCGCGGCGACGCCGAGCGAGAAGTGCTGAAGACCCTGCGCGCGGCCTACGGCTATGTCGCGGCCGATGACAGTGCGCTGCTGCCCGAGGCCGCGCTCGAATACCAGCTCGGCAAGCAGAACGCCATGGCCGCCGCCTGGGTCAACGACGCGGCGCGCGAGAAGCGCCTGCAGCGCCTCGAGAAGAACTACAGGGAACAGGTCGAGGCATTGCGTGCGGCCGCCGCGCGCTGAGCATCTACGGATGGCCTTTCAAGGCTGATCCCTGCTGGCGTGCTCCAGGGCCCGGACCCTGGCCCCAAGTGGGGACCTTGGCCAACCGGCAGCACCTGTCCAAGCCGATATCATGGATCTGGCCTGCCAGGGCAACTGGCCAATCAAGGGAGAGAACAATGTCAACGAACATGAATTCGGCTGCGCGTGCGCAGCATTCGGAGCCCAACATCACTCTGTACGGGCGCATCGCTGCAGATCCTGTCGGCTATGTCAGCTGGCCCACGCCCGACCTGCATTTTTCGTCATCGACGACGCCTGCAGCGGCATCACTGTGATCGATGGTCAGCCATCCTTCTTTGAAGCAGGTAGGCGAAATTTTGGTTTGATCCGATCGAACCGATACACGAACTCGCTTCCTGGCGAGGTGCGCACCAAGATTCCTTTGAATCCCCCGCACAACAGCAGTTCCTATGTTGCAGGCTTGCTCAAGAGCGTGACGGGCTACGTGCCTTTGGTGTCCGTACCTGGATATCAGACGCCAGGTTGGGAGAGCCCCATGCCGGCGCATTGCTACAAGGGCGAGGCGATCCGATGAAAACGCGGTGGCGGCTGCCGCTGAACATGCTGGCCTGGACCTTGGCGATGCCCTTGCTCAGCGTCGGCCTGCGCTTCCTGGAGCAGCATCGAATCCTGGCAATGTCGGGGAGTGTGGTGGCGGCGGGAGCGCTTGCGCTCGTGCTGTGGGCCGCGTTGATCTACGCGAGGTGCGTTCCGGCAGCACCCGGGCTTTCGCGCCGCATCGGGTACTTCGTGGCGTTCGTCGCCGCGATGCTTGCGCTGGGCGCGGGAGCCCTTTGGCTGACCTTCTGGGCGATCGTTGCGATCTACGGCCTGTAGCACCCGCCCGGAGGTGCCCGTTCCTTTGCCGGCGCATCTACTCCCTTCGCCGTAGCTCCAAAACCCCGCATCTAGGCCGTTAGGCGGATTTGCCCGCCGCCGCCCGCGCCGGAAACTTCGTGTTTCTTTCAGGCACCCTTGCCGTTGACGGAGTGCGGATGAGTTGGCGAACAAAAGTGGTCTGGAGCGAGGGGATGCTGTTGCAGCCTCAGCACCTGCAGCAGAGCGAGCGTCATGCCGATCATGCGCGGCATGTGCTGCTGCGTTCGACCACCCCCTACGCCTGGGGCTTTGCCGAGCTGGAGATCGACTCCGCTGCGCTCACGCTGGGCAAGCTGGCATTGGTGCGGGCGGTCGGCGTGTTCGGCGACGGCACGGTGTTCGACATGCCGGCGGTCGATCCGCTGCCGGAGCCCATCGACATTCCTTCTTCCATGCGCGACGAGGCCGTGGTGCTCGCGCTGCCGCTGCGCCGTGCCGGTGCGCGCGAGGCCGACGCCGAGGAATATGAAGAGCTGGTGCGCCACCGCGTGCTCGAGTCCGAAGTGCCCGACTCCAACACCGCCGGCGAACGCACCGCCATGCTGCAGCTGGGCCGGCTCCACACGCGCCTGATGCGCGCCGGCGAAGCCACCGACGCCTGGACCACCATCGGCGTGGCTCGCGTGGTCGAGCGCCGTGCCGACAACCAGGTGCAGCTCGACCGCGCCATGCTGCCGCCGCTGCTCGACGTGGCCGGCCATGCCGTCATCCGCGCCTGGCTCGACGAACTGCTGGGCCTGCTGCGCCAGCGCGGCGAGGCGCTGGCGGGCCGCATGACCCAGGGCGGCACCGGCGGCGTGGCCGAGATCGCGGACTTCATGCTGCTGCAGGCCGTGAACCGCAACGAAGCCGTCTTCGCGCACCTGGCGAAGAGCGCGGTGCTGCACCCGCAGCATTTCTTCGAGCATGCGCTGGGGCTGGCCGGCGACCTCGCGAGCTTTCGCGACTCGCGCCGCGTGGCCCACTTCGGCCCCTACGTCCACGACGATCTCGCGATGAGCTTCCGCCCGGTCATGGACGACCTGCGGCGCAGCCTCTCGATGGTGCTCGAACAGTCGGCCATCCGCATCGACCTGCACGACCGCAAGCACGGCGTGCGCGTGGCGATGGTGACGGACGTGGAACTGCAGCGCAAGGCGACCTTCGTGCTCGCGGTGAACGCGAGCATGCCGAGCGAGGCGCTGCGCGCGCGCTTTCCGACGCAGGTCAAGATCGGCCCGGTCGAGCGCATACGCGATCTCGTCAACCTCGCGCTGCCGGGCGTCACGCTGACGCCGATGCCGGTGGCGCCGCGCCAGATTCCGTTCCACACCGGCGCGAACTACTTCGAGCTCGAGACGCGCAACAGCGACCTGTGGCGCCAGCTCGAGCAGTCGGGTGGCATCGCCATGCACATCGCGGGCGACTTCCCCGGCCTCGATCTCGCGTTCTGGGCGATACGTTCCTAGCCAAGCGGCCGACGGAAACGGAACACCATCATGAGCACACCTCCCGATCCCTTCGCTGCCTTCGAGTCGGAGCGCACGGTCATCAAGCCCAAGCCGCGCACGCCGGCAGGAACGCCGCCGGCCGCATCGCCTGCGCCCTTCTTCGGCGGTGCTGACCCGACGCCGGTCGCCGACGTGGGCGAACTCGGCCTGCTCAACCCGCTGGTGTCGGCCGCCGGCAAGCTGCTGGTGCTGATCGGCAAACTGCGCAACCTCGCGCAGCCGCCCAACGTGCCGGCGCTGCGCGCCTCCACCGCCGACGCCGTCAACCAGTTCGATGCCGGCGCCCGCCGCGCCGGGGTCAGCAACGAATCGGTGCTCGCCGCGCGCTACGTGCTGTGCACCGCGCTCGACGAGGCCGTCGCCAACACGCCCTGGGGCGTGCAGGCCGGCTGGAACAAGCAGAGCCTGCTGGTGCAGTTCCACAACGAGACCTGGGGCGGCGAGAAGGTGTTCCAGCTGCTGGCCAAGCTCGCGCAGGACGTGCCCACGCACCGCCAGCTGCTGGAGCTGATCTACAGCGTGCTCGCGCTCGGCTTCGAGGGCCGCTACCGCGTGGTCGACAACGGCCGCGCGCAGCTCGACTCGGTGCGCCAACGCCTCGCGGACCTGATCGCGAAAGACCGCCCGGCCGTCGAGCCCGAACTCTCGCCGCACTGGCGCGGGCAGGGCCCGGGCACGGTGCGCTTGCGCGAGTCGCTGCCGCTGTGGGTGTTCGCGGCGGGCTTCGCGCTGCTGCTGGCGCTCGCATGGTTCGGCCTGCGGCTCACGCTCAACCACCGCTCCGACACCACCTACGCCGCGGTGTCCAGCCTGCGCGCGCCCAACATCCAGATCGCGCCACCCGCGCTGCCGGCGAAGGCGCCACGCCTCGCGCGCTTTCTCGAACCCGAGGTGAAGCAGGGCCTGGTCACGGTGACCGACGAGGCCGACCGCAGCGTGGTGCGGCTGCGCGGCGACTCCTTCTTCGGCTCCGGCAGCGCCGAGCCGATGGCGCAGTCGCTGCCGGTGCTGCGCCGCATCGGACAGGCGCTGGCGGAGGTGAAGGGCGAGGTGCTGATCACCGGCCATTCCGACAACCAGCCGATCCGCTCGCTGCGCTATCCGTCGAACTGGCACCTCTCGGCCGCGCGGGCCGATGCGGTGAAGGGCGCGCTGTCGACGCTGGTCGATCCGGCGCGCATGCGCTCCGATGGCAAGGCCGACGCCGAGCCCGTGGCCGCCAACGACACGCCGGCCAACCGCGCGAAGAACCGCCGCGTCGACATCGTGCTGCTCACGGAACCCGAGCGCGTCGCCGCGAACACGGGAGCCGCGAAATGATCAAGAAAATCTTCGGCTTCCTGTTCAGCCCGCTGCTGCTGACGCTGCTCGCGCTGCTCATCGTCGCGCTGCTGATCTGGTGGATCGGGCCGCTGGTGAAGATCGGCTCGCTCGCGCCGCTCGAAAGCGAAATGGTGCGCGCCATCGTCATCGGCGTGATCGTGCTGGCCGTGGTGCTGCGCGCGCTGTACCGCCGCTGGCGCGCACGCCGCGCGAGCCAGCACCTGACAGACGGCCTCATGAAGGCCCCGGCCGCCAAGGCCGATGCGCCGGTCAACGGCGAGCAGAAGATCCTCGACACGCGCTTCAGCGAAGCCGTCGCTACCCTGAAGCAGATGCGCCTGCACGCCGCCGGCAAGAAGCCGGGCTGGCGCGACTGGATGTCGATCTCGGGCGGCAGCTACCTGTACGACCTGCCGTGGTACGTGTTCATCGGCGCACCCGGCGCGGGCAAGACCACTGCACTGGTGAACTCGGGCCTGAGCTTTCCGCTCGCCGAGAAGTTCGGCCCCGGCGCCATTCGCGGCGTGGGCGGCACGCGCAACTGCGACTGGTGGTTCACCGACGAAGCCGTGCTCATCGACACGGCCGGGCGCTACACCACGCAGGACAGCCACCAGTCGGAAGACAAGAGCGCGTGGGAAGGCTTCCTGGGCCTGCTCAAGAAGGCGCGCCCGCGCCGGCCGCTCAATGGCGTGTTCCTTACCGTCAGCGTGGCCGACCTGCTGAGCCAGGGGCCGGAGGCGCGCACGCAGCTCGCGGCCTCGATCCGTGCACGCCTGCTCGAACTCGACGGCAAGCTCACCACGCGCCTGCCGGTGTACGTGCTCGTCACCAAGAGCGACCTGCTCTACGGCTTCACCGACTACTTCGACGACCTGGGCAAGGAGCAGCGTGCGCAGGTCTTCGGCTTCACGCTGCCGGTCGACGAGAACCTGCAGGTCGAGGAGAAGGGGCTTTCCACGGCCTTCCACCGCGAGTTCGCGCTGCTGCACAACCGCGTGAACGACGGCCTCATCGCGCGCATGCAGCGCGAGACCGACGGCACGCGCCGCGCGGCGATCTTCGGTTTTCCGGCGCAGTTCGGCTCCATCGGCTCGCTGCTGTCCGACTTGCTCGAACAGGTGTTCGCCGGCTCGCGCTTCGCGCAGCCGCCGTGGGTGCGCGGCGTGTACTTCACCAGCGGCACGCAGGAGGGCAGCCCGATCGACCGCGTGATGGGCAGCCTTGCGCGCAGCTTCGGCATCGAGCGCGCGATGCTTGCGACGCAGAAGTCCAGCGGTCGCAGCTACTTCCTCACCTCGCTGCTGCGCGAGGTGGTGTTCCCCGAGCAGCGCCTCGCGGGCGCCGACGTGAAGCTGGAGCGCCGCCGCCACACGATGCGCGTGATCGGCGTGACCGCGATGACGCTTGTCACCGTCGGCCTGCTCGCCGCCTGGGGCTACAGCACGCTGCAGAACATGAACTACCTGAAGTCGGTCGAGGCCCGTGTCGAGCCGGCTCGGCAGAACCTTGCGGCGCTGCCCGCGCGCGTGCAGAACCTGGTCGAGGTCGCCCCCGTGCTGCAGGGTCTGCGCGACATCTGGAAGACGCCCGACAACCGCCAGGGCGACGAGCCGCTGTCGATGACGCTGGGCCTCTACCAGGGCGACAAGCTCGACGCCGCCGCCATGCTCACGCACCAGCGCGCGCTCAACGACGCCTTCCTGCCGCAGATCGCCAAGCGCATCGAGGACCAGCTGCGCACCGCGCAGAAGGACAACCTCGAGTTCACGTACGAGGCGCTCAAGAGTTATTTGATGCTCTACCAGCCCGAGCACTTCGACGCCGAGGCGCTGAAGGCCTGGATCACGCTCGACTGGTCGCGCAACCTCGACCGCGGCATTCCCGAAGACCAGCGCAAGCAGCTCGAAGACCAGCTCGACGTGCTCATCGCCCAGGGCCCGCCGCGCTCGCCGCTCAAGATGGACGAGAACCTGGTGCGCAGCGTGCGCGCCGTGCTCGCGAGCTACCCGCTGGAGCAGCGCGTGTTCAGCCGCCTCAAGCGCCAGCGCGCCAGCAAGGACATTCCGGCCTTCAGCGTGGCCAACGCCACCGGCCCCTCGGGCCCGCTGGTGTTCGAGCGCATCAGCGGCAAGCCGCTGTCCGATGGCGTGCCGGGCATGTTCACCTACGACGGCTATCACAAGCGCTTCCAGAATGAAGTGACCGTGCTCACCGGCCTGCTCGCCAACGAAGACCCGTGGGTGCTGGGCCAGGACCGCAACGCCGCCGACCGGCTGCGCGACGTGGCCAACCTCGGCGCGCTGACCGACCGCGTGCGCCGCCTCTACCTGGAGGAATACGTCAAGCAGTGGGAAGCGCTGCTCGCCGACGTGCGCCTGATTCGCGTGAACGGCCTGGAGAAGAACATCGAGACCGCGCGCATCCTCTCGGGCGTCGATTCGCCGCTCGCGAACTTCCTGCGCGCCGTGGTCAAGCAGACCACGCTGATCCCCGCGGCCGACGCCAGCAAGGACGTGGTCAGCAAGGCCACCGAGACGGTGCGCAACACCCGCAAGGGCCTGGAGGACCTGTTCGGCAGCGACCCTGGCCGCCAGGTGGCGCCGGGCAAGCGCATCGAGAGCATCGTGGACGACCGCTTCGAGTCGCTGCGCCGCCTCGTCACCGCGGGCGGCCCCAACCAGCCCGCGCCCATCGACGACGCGCTCAAGCTCTTCAACGAGGTGTACGTGTACCTCAATGCGGTCGACACGGCGGTGAAGGGCCGCACGTCGCCGCCGCCCGGCGACGTGGCCGGCAAGCTCAAGTCCGATGCGGGCCGGCTGCCCGAGCCGGTGCGCTCGATGGTCGAGAACCTGAGCCAGGCCGGCGCCGCACAGGCCCAGGTGGCCGAGCGCGGCAACCTGAGCCAGGACCTGCGCCCGGTGGCCGAGTTCTGCGCGCGCGCCATCGCCGGCCGCTACCCCTTCGTGCAGAGCAGCAAGCGCGACGTGCTGCCCGAGGACTTCGGCCAGATGTTCGGCCCCGGCGGGTTGATGGACGACTTCTTCCAGAAGCGCCTGGCCGCCATCGTCGACACCAGCACGCGCCCGTGGCGCTACAAGCCCGTGGCCGAGCGCGGCGCCATCACCACCCAGGCGATCGCCCAGTTCGAGCGCGCCGCGCGCATCAAGGAAATCTTCTTCCGCGGCGGCGGCCGGGGCCCGTCGATGCGGCTGGACTTCAAGCCGGTGGAGATGGACGCGGGCATCACCCAGTTCATCCTCGACGTCGATGGCCAGCTCGTGAAATACGCGCATGGTCCCGTCGTGCCCATGGCCGTGCAATGGCCGGGACCGAAGGGCAGCAACCAGGTGCGCATCCAGGTGAGCCCGCCGTCGACCACCGGCAGCTCGGGCGCGGCGGTGGACGGGCCGTGGGCGCTGTTCCGCGCATTGGACGACGGGCAGCTCGAAGCGGGCGATGCGCCCGAGAAGTTCTTCATCACCTTCCAGATCGGCGCGCGCAAGACGCGCTTCGAAGTGACGACGAACAGCGTGCAGCATCCGATCCGACTGCGCGAGCTGCGTGAGTTTTCTTGTCCGGAGGGGTTGTGAGCGTTGAGTCTTCATCGCCGCTCTTTGCATCGACCGCGTTGCCGGGGTGGTTCGGCAAGCTGCCGGGCATGGGCGACTTCGCGCATCGCCGGCTGCCTGAGTCGTTCCGTGCGGTGTGGGACCAGTGGCTGCAGCGCGGCATGGCGCGGCTGCGGGATCGGCATGCGGACTGGACCGAGCGGTATCTGGAGGCGCCTATCTGGTGCTTTGCGCTGGGGCGGCAGGTGGCGGGGGAGCGGGCGTGGATCGGGGTGCTGATGCCTTCGGTGGATGGGGTGGGGCGCTACTTTCCGTTTGCTTTGGCGATGGAGCTTGATGAGGCGGTGCCTGAACAGCTTCAAGGGGCGGCGCTGGCTGCGGCGCTGCAGTGGTGGGCGCATGCGACTCAGGCTGCGCTCGAGGGGCTGGATGGGGATCTGGATGCGCTGCGGTTCGATGCTGTGCTGCAGAGGCTGTTTGCTGTTGCCGATGCTGCTGCGTCGGTTCGCGAGAACGCAGTGGAGTCGTTGATGTTGCCTGTTGCTGGGGCCTCGCTTTGGTTGGGGGATCCTGCTGCTGAGCATGGGGTTCGGATGTTGAGTACCGGGTTGCCTCGGGATGAGCAGTTTGAAGCGTTGTTTCTCGGCTTTGCGGAGGAGGGGTGAGATGAGTGCCTCTCTTCGTTATGTTTCCCGGGGCCGGGTCTCGCCCCGGCAGGCGACTTACTTTCTTTGCTTCGTCAAAGAAAGTAAGCAAAGAAAGGCGACCCCACTGTCTGCGACCCTTCGCTTCGCTTCGGGCAACCTGCGGTGCTCGCGTTTCGCGGGGTCCGCAGAACTCGCTTCGCTCAAACAGCTGCGGCCCTTATCCGCGAAACGCTGCGCTCCTCGGCGCAGCCAGAGGGGAGGGGAATCCTCCCGGGCCTTTGCTTCGCTCGGCCCTTACGCGGCTGCAGGCGCTGCGCGCCTGCAGCCGCCCCCCGCCGAGCGCAGCGATGGCGCGTTCGGTTTCCAAATCCCTTCTGGCTGCGCCGAGGAGCGCAGCGGTTCGCGGATCAGGGCCCGCCCTTGTTTGAGCGAAGCGAGTTTGGGCGGGACCCCGCGAACCGCGAGCACCGCAGGTTGCCCGAAGCGAAGCGTAGGGACGCAGACAGTAGGGTCGCCTTTCTTTTGCCTACGTTTCTTTGGCGAAGCAAAGAAAAGTAGGTCGCCCGCCGGGGCGAGACCCGGCCTCGGGAAGCAAACCAAAAGCACAGTTCAAACAGGAGCCAGTCGATGACCGACTCCAACGACGACCGCACCCAGGTCCTGCCCAAAGCCGCGCAGCCGCCGACGACCGGCGACATGACCGCCACCGTCATCACCGCCGGCGCGACCCCCGTCACCAGCCCTGCCACGGGCAGCACCGAAGCCGGCCTCCTCCCCGTAGGCAGCCGCCTCGCGGAATTCGAAGTCACCAGAGTCATAGGCCAGGGCGGCTTCGGCGTCGTCTACGAGGCCTGGGACCACACCCTCGAACGCGTGGTGGCCATCAAGGAATACCTGCCAACGTCGCTATCGACAAGACAGCAGGACGGCACAGTGGTCCCCCTGTCGGAACGACACCGCGAAACCTTCGACCTCGGCATGCGCAGCTTCATCAACGAAGCGCGATTGCTGGCCCAGTTCGACCATCCGTCGCTGCTCAAGGTCTACCGCTTCTGGCAGGAGAAGGGCACCACCTACATGGTCATGCCCTTCTACCGGGGCGACACGCTGAGAGAGGCCCTGGTGGCCATCCCCGCCGGTGTCGACGAGGCATGGCTGATCCGCATCATGGACGGCGTGACGCAGGCGCTCGCGGTGATGCACAACGCCAACTGCTACCACCGCGACATCGCCCCCGACAACATCATCCTGCTCGAAGGCTCCGGGCGTCCGGTGGTGCTCGACTTCGGCGCCGCGCGCCGCGTGATCACCGACAAGACGCAGGCGATCACCGTCATCCTCAAGCCCGGCTATGCGCCCATCGAGCAGTACGCCGAGATGCCCGACATGTCGCAGGGCGCGTGGACCGACGTCTACGCACTCGCAGCCGTGATGCACGTGGCCGTATGCGGCCGCGCGCCGCCGCCGTCGGTGGCGCGGCTGCTGTCCGACAGCTACGTGCCGCTCGCGGGCAACGAGATCCTGCGCCAGCGCTACAGCACGCGGCTGCTCGAAGCCATCGATGCGGGCCTGGGCGTGCGGCCCGAGCAGCGGCCGCAGTCGATGGCCGAGCTGCGCGCGGCGCTCGATCTCGAGGTGGGGCACAGCATCGCGCCGACGCCACGCACGCAGCCGCCATCGGGAGCGCGGGCCACCACGAATGCCGATGCGGCGACGGTCATCGCCAGCGGCAGCAAGACCGGCAGCGGCAAGGCGCCTGCACCCGCCCCCGCCAGCGGCGGAAAGGGCAGCAGCAAGACTGTCGCCGCACTCGCATCGGTCGCCGTCCTCGCGGCCGCGGCAGGTGGCGCCTGGTGGTGGTTCCAGGGCCGCGCAGGCGGTGAAGCGGGCAGCGGCGCCGGCAAGCAGACCGTCGCCGCCACGCCGGCCCCGCCGCCCGACACCAAGGTTGCAGAGGCACCACCTCCTGCGCCTCCACCGCCGCCGCCGCCTCCGGCCCCGCGCACCCCTGCCGAGTCGCTGCAATCGCTTGCGGCCGGTGCAGCCCCGGGCTTCGACGTGACGGCCACACCGAAGAAGGCCGAGGTCGCCATCGGCAAGGACCGCCTCGCTTTCGAGGTGCGCAGCAAGCGCGAGGGCTTCGTCTACGTTTTCCTTCTGTCCAGCGGCGGCGAGATGTTCCTGCTGTTCCCGAACCTGCTCGACAAGTACAACAAGATCACCGCCGGCGGCTCGCTCTCGCTGCCGCGCGCCTCGTGGCCGATGGACGCGGGCGGCCCGGCCGGCACCGACCAGTTCGCGGTGCTCGTGAGCGAGCGCGAGCGCGATTTCAGCGCCGCCGGCGTGCAGAACGACGGCGTGTTCCCGGTGTTCCCTCTGCCGGTGCTGGCCGCGCTCGAAGCCACGCGCGGTACCGGTCCGACGCCGCTGCTGGGCAAGCCCGTGTGCGCGCCCAACACCCCGTGCAACGACGTCTATGGCGTTGCGAATTTCAAAATCGTCGAGAAGTAATCGTCTGTAGGGCGTTGGCCCCTCGGGCCGCCACTTGCTGGACAAGGAGACTTTCATGACCGCTTCACAACCGCAACAGCAGCCCGAACAGCGCCTCGCCTGCGCGCTCCGATGGGCCGTTGCCGCCGCCATCGCGTCGCTGGCGGGCTGCGCCGCACCACCGCCGGCCGCCACGGGTACCGGCGCGGCCACGACCGACGCCGCGGGCAGCACGACCGCCTCGCGCCCGCCACCCGATGGCAGCAGCGTGGCCGGGCAGGCGCGCACTTTCTCTACGCAGCTCGCCACCTACACCTCGGTCGGTTTCGACTCGGTGCCGGGCTGGGCGCGCGACGATTTCTCCGAAAGCTGGCCCGCCTTCCTCGGCAGCTGCAAGGTGCTGACCGGGCGCGGCGCCGAGTGGAAAGAGGTGTGCGCCCGCGCGCTGAAGGTCGACGGCAAGAGCAACAACGCCATCCGGGGCTTCTTCGAGGGCGAGTTCTCGGCCTACCAGATCCGCGACGACGACCGCAGGCCCGACGGCGTGGTCACCGGTTACTTCGAGCCCGAGATCGCGGGCGCCCGCCAGTACGGCGCACCCTTCATCTACCCCGTCTACGGCCAGCCCGAGGACATGCTGTTCGCCGACGCGCGCAAGCTGCCCCCCGGCAGCGGCACGGTGGCGGCGCGGGTCGAGGGTCGCAACGTGGTGGTGCAGACCGGCCTCAGCACGCGCGACATGGGTGCACCGGGCCTCTATGCGCTCGACCTCTCGGCCATTTCGCGCGACACGCTCGACCGCAAGGTGCGCCTGCGGGTCGAGGGCAAGCAGCTGCTGCCGTACTACACGCGCGAAGAGATCGAGACCAAGGGCGCGCCCAACGCCAAGGTGCTGGCCTTCGTGAGCAGCGCCACCGCGCTGTACGAAATGCAGATCCAGGGCTCGGGCCGCATCAGGATGGCCAACGGCGACATCGTGCGCGTCGCCTACGCCGAGCAGAACGGCCAACCCTTCCGTCCGACGCTGGCGCAGGCCGCCAACGGCAAGCCGCGCAGCCCGGTGAAGGTGCGCGGCTCGTCCATCGAGCTGCAGTTGGACGACGGCGACGAGGACGACACCGGTGCCGTCGACAGCGGCACCATCCGCACGCGCGGCTTCACGCTCGTGCGGCCGGTGGCCAGCGGCCCGGTCGTCGTGCCGGGGCGGCGCGCGGCTGGCGCGGTGAGCGGCTCGGGCATCAAGGACCCGAGCTACGTGTTCTTCAAGGAATCGATCTCGCCGGTGGGCGGGCCGGTGGGCGCCTTCGGCGTGCCGCTGTCGGCGGGACGTTCGATTGCGGTCGATCCGCGCAGCACGCCGCTGGGCTATCCGGTGTTCGTGTCGACGCGCACGCCCGGCAGCGGCGCGCCGATGCAGCGCCTGACCATCGCGCAGGACACCGGCGGCGCCATCCGCGGCGCGGTGCGGGCCGACTATTTCTTCGGCAACGGCCAGCAGGCCGCGACCAACGCGCGCCGCATGAAGGAGCGCGGGCAGCTGTGGATTCTTCTGCCGCGCGGCCTCGCGGTGGCGCAGGCCGCGGTGTCGTCGGCTATCCGCACGCGCGGCGGGGCGGTGGGGGCGAACCTGCCGCAGTGCCTGGTGCCCTCGGAAGGCAGCTGCGTCGACGATTGAAGGATTGAAGGATTGAAGGATGCAAGCCCACGGGCCAATGGTCATCCCGCTGGCGGGCGAAGCGAGGCCCGTTCGTGGAACACCGCGGAACCGGCTTCGCCGGGCCGCCGGTGTTGCCCCCTGCAAGGGGGTGGGCGAAGCGACACGAAGTGCGCGCAGCCTGGGGGTGAGCCGATGATCGAGACGTTGTCGTCCGCGGAGAGCAGCGAACTCGTCCGCCTTTGGCGACGGCGCCAGACGCTGTCCCCCGGCGAGATGGGCGCCATGTACCGCATCGTCGGCGAGGCGCTGGTGGCCTGCAATCCGCCCGAGCTGCAGGTGCTGGGCGAGGGCCGGCAGGAGCTGGTGGCGCAGTTCATCTACGTGAAGGTGCTGCGGCTCGATGCCGACCCCGACGAGGCCGACGAGCGCGCGGGCCACAGCGCGCCGTCCACCGCCTTCGCGCTGTGCGCCTACTTCCGCCGCTACCTCATCGACTGCACGCGCGCCAGCTCGTTTCGCCGCAAGCTCTCCATCGGCGACCAGATCACCGAGGCGCAGCTCGAGGACGAGATCGGTGCCGGCGAAGACCTCGACGGTTGCCTGGCCGAACACGGCCTGAGCGCGCAGGCCGTGCAGCTTGCCGCGCGCGCCTTCATCGCCGAGCTGCCCGAGCCCGAGCGCCTGCTGCTGTGCGAGGGCTTCGGCAAGGAGGCCGAGGGCGGGCTGTCGGGCATCGCCTCGCGCCATGCCATTGCGTCGTACCACTACCGTGCGGGGCGGCTGGGCCTCGTGCACAAGCGCGAGGGGCTGACCGCGGACTACGCCAGGACCCGGCTCGGCGGCTGGCTCCAGCAGACGCTGGGCATCGCCATCGAGCCCGACAACATGGCCGTGATCCTGCAGGTTTTCAAAATCCTCGGTGCTGAAGCGTCTTATGCCTGAAGACATAGCCATTCAGGAACAGATGCCATGACCCCCGACCTCTGGCCCCCGCTCAGCGTGATCCGCCACGCGTTCGAAACGGGCGCGGCCGTGCCCGACGACGCGTCGCCGCCCGGCATGGCCACCGTGGCCATGCCGGGCTCGTCCCCCGGAACGGGCGCCGAACCCGTTGCTGCAGCCGCTGCATCCGACCTGCTGCTGCCCCTCACCGATCTGGCCCGGCGCCGCGAGGCTGTCGCCCAGCGTGCCTTCCCGGCGCGCTGGGCGCCGGGCCGCCTCGTCAGTGTGGTGCACGAGGGGCGGCTGCTCGGCGTGCTGCTCGACCGCCGCATCCACGGCGAACTCTGGCAAGGCTGGATGGCCGCTGGCGAGGCCGACTGGGCATCTGCCTTCGACGTGCTGCTGGAGCCCGAGGACGAGCCCTTCGAGCCGATGTTCGGCGTGATCCAGGCCTGGAACGTGCTCACGCTCGAGCCGAGCCCGCAGCTGTGCGCGCGCGTGCAGGGCGAGGTGTCGGCCACGCGTCTCGCCGCCATCCGCGCGGTGCACGACGAGTGGGCCGCGCACGCCTCGCTGGCCATTGCGCCCGAACCGGGGCGCATCGCGCTGCGCAGCGTGGGCGGGGTGTTCTCGGTGCTGTCGGGCACGCCGCTCGGTCCGCAGGACCCGCGTGCCGACTACCAGGTGCTGTACCGCGACGCGGGCCTGCGGCTTGGGGCGGCGCTGGCGCGGCCGCAGGGCGATGCATCGGCTTCCTCGCCTTCTTCTTCATCTTCGCGTGCGCAGCCGCAGTCCCGGCCGGAAGACGGCTGGTGGGGCAGCATCCGCCGCTGGTTCGGCGCGGAAGGCTGGGCGCGCCCGGCCTTCGCGGTGCTGGCGCTGTTCGTGGTGATCCAGAACATCGGGGTGCTGGGCGGCCGCGATGCGTCCGAGGAAGACGAGGTGCGATTCCGCGCCGTGCCTGCCGCACCTGCGCCGACGCGGGCCGACCTCGTGGTGCGTTGGAAATCCGGCATACGCATGGACGAGGTCGACCGGCTGCTGCAGTCGATCTCGGCCGATGTGGTGGGCGGGCCGGGCGGCGAGGGCGCGTGGCACCTCCGGGTGCCGGAGCCCGTCGATGCGCTGGCGGTGCTCGCGGCTTCGCCGCTGGTCGAGTCGGCCGGGCCGGCCACGGGGCAGCGGCCATGAGTCGCATCGTGCATTTCTCTTTCTCCCTCCCCCACTGGGGGAGGGCCGGGGTGGGGGCAGGCGGCGTATCCGATGGGCGCTCTGCCCGCCCCCATCCCAGCCTTCCCCCAAAGRGGGAAGGAGCAACACAACTTCGCGTTCTGCAGGTGCTGCTCGTGCTGTGGCTGCTCGCCTGCTGCACCCTTGCTTTCGCTACCCCGCGCGCGCTGCTCGTCGGCGTCTCCGAACTCGCCAACCAGCCGCAGGCGCTGTGGCTGCAAGCGCCGCGCAACGACGTGATGCTGATGCGCGATGCGCTGCTCAAGCAGGGCTTCGCGGCGTCCGACATCGCCATGCTCGCCGATGGCGTGAATGGCGCCGCATTGCCCGAATCGCAGGCCATCCACGAGGCTCTTGCCAAGTTGCTTGCGCAGTCGGGAAGCGGCGACTTCGTGCTGCTGTACTTCTCCGGCCACGGCACCCGGCTGCGCGACATCGCCAAGCGCTACCAGGAGCCCGATGGCCTCTCCGAGAACTTCCTCGCGCGCGACGTGCGCGGCACGCTGGGCAGCGACAACGTGCTCACGGGCGACCTGCGCGACGCCGACTTCGATGCATGGATCCAGTCCTTCCTCGCGAAGAACGTGTTCGTCGCCTCGGTGTTCGACACCTGCTCTGCCAACTCCATGACGCGCGGCACCGCCGATGCACCCGCCACCGCCGAGGGCCCGAGCGACGACGAGGTGCGCTGGCGCGGCCTGCGCGCGACCCAACTGACTGGCGGTGCAGCGCCGGTACGGCCCCTGACGCCGCCCATACCGGCCGAAGCCGTGCCGCGCGCCCGCTACGTCGCCTTCTTCGCCTCCGAGAGCCACCAGATCACGCCCGAGCTGCGCCTGCCCCGCAAGGCGCGCAACGCCCGGCCGCAGGGCCTGCTGACCTGGGCCATGGTCGAGGCGCTGTCGCGCAAGCCCGCCACCTGGCGCGACCTGTTCGACGGCGTGCTCGCGCTGTACCCGCCGGTCATCGACGAACTCGCACAGCGCTTTCCCACGCGCGAGCTGCCGTCCCCGGTGGCCGAAGGCAACCTCGATGCGCCGCTGTTCGCCAACAGCGGCGCGCCCGCGTCCACGCGCCCCGTGTGGCGCGCGCAGCGCAGCGGCGACAGCCTGGCCATCAAGGCCGGCCTGCTCGATGGCCTTGCACAACAGCAGGAGCTGCGTGTGATCGCGACGCTCGACGACGGCGCCGTGCGCAGCGCGCCGGCCACGGTGGCGCAGATCAAGCTCGGCGGCGCGTGGCTCGCTGTACCCGCGGCGTTGAAGGACGTGTCGGGCAGCGCGTTCTGGAGCGTCACGCCCATGACCGAGCCGGCCGCCACCGCCTTGCGCGTGCGCGCCGACAAGCCCTTGCCCGCCGGCCTCAGCCTCGACTATCCGGCGGCGATCCGCCGGGCCGACGACGCAGCCACCGCCGACGTGCGCTGGACCGACCTCGGCCCCCCGGGACAGCGCCTCGAGCTGCTCGCGCCGATGCTCGGCGCGACGGTCTCCACCGTGGTGCTGCCCGACACCGCTGCCCTGCGCCGCCGCCTGCAGGCCCTGGCGCAGCTCAAGTGGCTCGCGCAGCTGCAGGCCTATGGCAAGGACGGCCAGCTCGACGGCTTCGATGCGACGCTCGAGGTCTGGAGCGCCGATCGGCTGCTGCGCAGCGTGCCCGTCGTTCAGGCTGCAGCCATGCTGCCATCGCCGCGCGCCGGGGAGCGCGTGCGCCTGACCGTGCGCAACACCAGCGGCCGCTCGCTCGACCTCGTCATCGCCGGCATCGATGCGCGCGGCAACCTGCAGTCGGTCTACCCCGACGAGCTCGGCGAAACCAACCGATTCAAGCGCGGCACGACCGAGCAGCCCTCGGTCAAGCGCTTCGACCTGCCCTGGCTCGACGCCGCCGGCGATGCGCGCCTGCTGGTCATGGCCGTGCCCGCCACGCCCTACAGCGCGCCACGCCTGTTCGGCGTGGCTTACGCACAGGCCGATGTGTCGGAAGTGCGCGTGCGCGGCGGCCAGCCGCCGGCCGAGAGTGGCGAGCGGCAGGTGTTCGCGGCCTTGCTGCGCAGAAGCGGCGCTGCGGACGGCGGAGCCCGGCCATGAAGCCGGCGCATGCGATTTCGGTTCAACCTTTTTTCTTTCGCACCCCGGAGGTGATATGGCATTTCTCGACGACGGCTCCTGGAGCCCTGAAGACGCCCGGCAGTTCTACGACCTGATCGGCACCGGCTCCGCGGAAACCGACCTTGTCATGCTGATCGAGAACAAGGGCGCGCCCGTCGAAGCCGAGCTCGACCGCTCCTTCGACGACGGCAAGGCGCGGCTGAACATCGGCGGCTACTACTGGTCGGTGCAGGTGCCCGAGTCGTCCAGCCAGAACCAGGTCGTGCCCAACAACCTGATCGTCGCGCGCCGCAGCGACGCGGCCACCGCCACGCTCGCCAGCCTGCTGCGCACGCAGGAGAAAGACCTGAAGGTCGTCATCAGCGCCTTCAAGGCCGGCGGCGACGAGCGCTCGCCCGATGCGCAGTCGACTTTCGAGCTGGTGCTGGAGAACGCCCGCATCTGCCGGCTGGTGCTCAACTCCGGCGGCCACTGGGGCGTGCCCTCGGAGCTGGTCTCCATCAGCTACCGCACGGTGAAGGTCAAGTCGGCGCCGCAGAAGACCACCGGCTTGCGCGGCGCGGTGCGCGAATGCCAGTTCACCCGCGCCTGAACGCCGCCACATCCAGGAGCCGCACACCATGACGACCGCCGCCGAACTCCTCAAGGCCGCCGACCCGGCCGCCGCCCTCAAGGCCCTGAGCGACGACGTGCGCGCCAGGCCCGCAGACAGCAAGCACCGCGTCTTCATGGCGCAGCTGCTGTGCGTGCTCGGCCAATGGGAGCGCGCGCTGAACCAGCTCAGCGTGGCGGCCGAACTCGACGCGCTCGCCGTGCCCATGAAGCAGGTCTACGGCGAGGCCGTGCGCTGCGAGGGCCTGCGCGCCGAAGTGTTCGCCGGCACGCGCACGCCGATGATCTTCGGCCAGCCCGACGAGTGGCTGGCGCTGCTCATCGAGTCGCTGCTGCGCCAGGGCCGCGGAGAAAGCGAGCTGGCCGAGGACCTGCGCCAGCGCGCCTTCGACGGTGCGCCCGCCATCAGCGGCACCATCGACGGCGCGCCCTTCGAGTGGCTCGCCGATGCCGACATGCGCCTGGGGCCGGTGCTCGAAGCCTTCGTCAACGGCAAGTACTACTGGATTCCGTACGCGCGCCTCGCGCACATCAAGATCGAGCCGCCCGAGGACCTGCGCGACTGCGTGTGGATGCCCGCGCACCTGCAGTTCGAGAACGGCGGCGAAACGCTTGCGCTGATTCCCACGCGCTACGAAGGCACCGAGAAGACCGAGGACGGCGAGCTGCTTCTTGCGCGCAAGACCGAGTGGCGCGAACTGCGCCCCGAGGTCTGGGCCGGCCATGGCCAGCGCGTGCTCGGCAGCGACGCGGGCGAGTACGCGCTGATGGACGTGCGCGAGATCCTGTTCACGCCCGAGGGCGGCGAAAGCAGCGCCGGTGGCTGAACTCACCGCGCAGGAGCGGCTGCAGCCTTCGCTGCTCGACCGCCTCGTCGACAACGCGCCCGACGAGAAGCGCGAGAGCGACGAGAAGCGCACGCTGACCAAGCAGGCGCTGCGCCAGGCCGTGCTGCGCGACCTCGGCTGGCTGTTCAACGCCACCGGCTACGGCCTTGCGATGGACGACAGGCAGTACCCGAATGCCGCACGCTCGGTCATCAACTACGGATTGCCTATGCTGTCTGGCCAGTTCACCTCGTCGGTGCAGCGTGTCAGCATGGAACAGGCTTTGAAGAACGCAATCCTGCAGTTCGAGCCGCGCATTTTGTCCCGCACACTCGAAGTGGAACTCGTCATGGAAGGCCCGGCACTGGACTCCCACAACAGCATCGGCCTGCAGATCCGCGGCATGCTGTGGGCGCAGCCGGTACCGCTCGAGTTCCTGATGCGAAGCCGCGTAGACCTGGAAGAAGGACGCATCGAGATCGTGGACATGGCGCAGAAGTTATGAGCCCCCCGGCTTTTCACTGCGCTGCGCTTCGTGTAATTCGCCACCCCCCGAGGGGGAGGCGCGGCCCGCCTTGGGGCGGCCCGGCGGCGGCCGCCTTCCTGGAGTGAAGAGATGGACCCCAGGCTGCTGAGTCTGTACGAACAGGAACTGCGCTACTTCCGCGAAAGCTCTGCCGAGTTTGCGCGCGCGTTCCCGAAGATCGCGCACCGACTTGGCATCGAGGGCCAGGAGGTGGCCGACCCTTACGTGGAGCGGCTCATCGAGGCCACTGCGTTCCTGTCGGCGCGCGTGGGCCTGAAGCTCGACGCCGAGTACCCGCGCTTCACGGGCCACTTGCTCGACATCGTCTATCCGCACTTCCTCGCGCCGACGCCGGCGATGGTGATCGTGTCCTTCGTGCCCGACCCCGACGACGCGAACCTCGCGACCGGCCCGAGCCTGCCGCGCGGCAGCGGCCTGCGTGCGCGGCAGGCCGTGGGGCAGAACACGCATTGCGAGTTCCGCACGGCCAGCGCGCTGCGCGTGTGGCCCATCGAGATACAGCGTGCGCAGTACTTCACCTACGCCCCCGACCTGCCGCTCAACACGCACCCGCAGTCGCGCGCCATCCGCGGCGGCCTGCGCATCGCGCTGCGCGCCACGGCCGGCCTGAACTTCAGCCAGATCGCGCTCGACGACCTCGTGCTGCACTTCGGAGGCGCCGAAGACGTGGCCTGGCAGCTGCACGAATGCGCGCTGGGCCAGCCCGTCGGCGTGCTGGTGCGGCCGCTGGCACCGAGCGGTGCCTTGCAGGGCGCGGCACAGAGCCTGCCCGCCAGCGCCATCGGCGCGGTCGGCTTCGAGGACGACGAGGCGCTGCTGCCCGCCACTGCCACCGGTTTCTCGGGCTTTCGCCTGCTGCAGGAGTACTTCGCGTTTGCGCAGCGCTTCCAGTTCGTGCGCATCGGCGGGCTCGAGGCGCTGCTGGCCACGATGCCGGTGACCGATGTCGAGATCGTGCTGCTGTTCTCGCGCGGCGACGCGGCGCTCGAAAAGCTCGTGAGCGCCGACAACGTGCAGCTGCATTGCGTGCCCGCCGTCAACCTTTTCACCAAGCGGCTCGACCGCGTGGCCATGACCGAGGGCGTGAGCCAGTTCCACCTCGTGCCCGACCGCACGCGGCCGCAGGACTTCGAGGTGCACACCGTCACCGAGGTCATCGGCCATGGCGCGCCCGGTGCCGATGCGGCGGCGGTCGAGCAGCCGTTCAGGCCCTTCTACTCGGCCTTTCACGGCAGCCGCACGAGCCACCCGGCCTACTTCACCACCACGCGCGAGCCGCGCATGCTGTCGGTGCGCCAGCGCACCGAGGGCAACCGCAGCAGCCACATTGGCTCCGAGGTCTACATGCAGATCGTCGATCCGCAGCAGGCGCCGTATGCGGCCACGCTGCGGCAGCTGGCGGTGACCGCGCTGTGCACCAACCGCGACCTGCCGCTGCTCATGCCGCTGGGCCGCGAGAACGACTTCGACTGCGTCGATTCCTTCCCCGTGCAGCGCGTGCGCATGGTGCGCGGGCCGTCGCGGCCGGTGTCGCCGGTGGTGAGCCAGGGGCTGGGGTGGCGCGTGGTCGACCACCTCGCGCTCAACTACCTGTCGCTGTCCGACAGCACGCCGGAGCAGGGCGCCGCCGCATTGCGCGAGACGCTGATGCTCTATGCCGTGCATGCCGACGAGATGCGCCAGGGCCAGGTGCGCGGGCTGCTGTCGGTGAAGTGCAAGCCCGTCGCGCGCAGGCTGCCGCTCAAGGGGCCGATCGCCTTCGGGCGCGGGCTCGAAGTAACGCTCGAAGTCGACAAGGACGCCTTCCACGGCCACAGCGCGTTCCTGTTCGGCGCTGTGCTCGCGCGCTTCCTGTCGCGCCATGTAGAGGTGAATCATTTCGTCGAAACCGTGCTGCGCATCGCAGGCAAGGGCGAGACCATGCGCTGGAGGCCGCTGTGCGGGACGCGCCAGATTCTGTGAATGCGCGGGTCGACGCCGCACTGCGCGAGTGGTCGGCGCAGCCGTGGGCCTTCGACTATTTCGCGGTGATGCGGCGGCTCGAATCGGTCGCGAAGACCACGCCGCGCTGGGGCCGTGCCCTGTTGCCGAACGCCGAACCGGTGCGTGTGGGGCAGGAGCCTTCGCTGTCGTTCGCTCCCGCGAGCTTCAGCCGCTTCGAGCCCGCCACTGCGCATTCACCGCCACGCTTGCGCCAGCAGTTCTTCGGCTACATCGGCCCCAACGGCCCGCTGCCGGTGCACCTGAGCGACTTCATCCGCGAGCGCAGCCTGAACCACGGCGACCCGACGTGGCTGGCCTTTCTCGACAGCTTCTCGCACCGCTTCTCGCTGCACTTCTATCGCGCCTGGGCACAGTCACGGCCGGCCGTGGCGCTCGACCGGCCGGGCGAGGACCGCTTCCGCCTGCAGATCGGCGCGCTGATCGGCATCGGCACGCCGGGCCGTGTGGACCGCGACGAGATCCATGACGACGCGCGCCTGCATTTCTCGGGCTGGCTCGCGCGCCGCGTGCACAACGTGGAGGGCGTGGAGTCGGTGCTGTGCAGCTACTTCGGCGTGCCCGTGAAACTGGAGCGCTGGGTCGGCCACTGGATGAGCCTGCCGGCCGGAGAGCTCACGCGGCTGGGGCGGGGCGAGAGTTCGCGCTCGATGGGCATGGGCGCCATGCTCGGCACCCGCGCCTGGGACCGCCAGCACCGCGTGCGGCTGCACCTGGGGCCGCTCACGCTCGACCAGTACCGCATGTTCCTGCCGATCGGCAACGCACGGCCCGTGCTGCAGCGCTGGATGCAACAGCTGCTGGGCGACGAGCTGGAGTGGGACGCCGAACTCGTGCTCGAAAAGACGCAGGTGCCGCTCACGCGCCTCGGCGATGCGAAGGGCAACGGGCCGCGCCTGGGCTGGGTCTCATGGCTCGGGCAGCGCACACGTTCGCGCGACGCGGCCGACGTGCGCATCGGCAGCCAGCCTTTCAATCAACCCATCTTCATTCGTTCAGAAGAGATACGGAGTCCCTCATGAGTGAAATCAGCCGCACCGCCCTTTTCGGCAAGCTCAACGCGCTGGCCTACAAGGCCATCGAGGGCGCCACCGTGTTCTGCAAGATGAGGGGCAATCCGTACGTGGAGCTGGAGCACTGGTTCGCCCAGCTGCTGCAGGCGCAGGACTCCGACCTGCACCGCGTGATCCAGCACTACGGGCTCGACGTGTCGGTCATCGCGAAAGACATGACCGCCGCGCTCGACCGCCTGCCGCGCGGCGCCACCGCCATCAGCGACTTTTCGCCGCACATCGAGAACGCCATCGAGCGCGCCTGGACCTACGCCACGCTGCAGTTCGGCGAGGCACAGGTGCGCACCGGCTACCTGCTGGTGGGCATGCTGAAGACGCAGAGCCTGCGCAACCCGCTGTTCGGCCTGTCGAAGCAGTTCGAGAAGGTCAAGGTCGAGGACCTGGCGGACAACTTCGCCAAGATCTGCGATGCCTCGCCCGAAGCGCAGATGCGCGCGCAGGACGGCACCGGCATGGGCAGCGGCGCACCCGGCGAAGACTCGGGCGCGATGGCGCCGGCCGCCATGGGCAAGGGCGATGCGCTGAAGAAGTTCGCGGTCGACCTCACCGAGAAGGCGAAGAAGGGCGAGATGGATCCGGTGACCGGGCGCGACGAGGAGATCCGCCAGATCGTCGACATCCTCATGCGCCGCCGCCAGAACAACCCGCTGCTGACCGGCGAGGCGGGCGTCGGCAAGACGGCCGTGGTCGAGGGCTTCGCGCAGAGGCTCGCGCGTGGCGACGTGCCGCCGCAGCTGAAGGACGTGAAGCTGCTCACGCTCGACATCGGCCTGCTGCAGGCCGGCGCGAGCATGAAGGGCGAGTTCGAGCAGCGGTTGCGGCAGGTGATCGACGAGGTGCAGAGCTCGCCCACGCCCATCATCCTGTTCATCGACGAGATCCACACGCTGGTGGGCGCGGGCGGCGCGGCCGGCACCGGCGACGCGGCCAACCTGCTGAAGCCCGCGCTCGCGCGCGGCAACCTGCGCACCATCGGTGCCACGACGTGGGCCGAGTACAAGAAGTACATCGAGAAAGACCCGGCGCTCACCCGCCGCTTCCAGGTGGTGCAGGTGCCCGAGCCCGACGAGACCAAGGCGATCCTGATGCTGCGCGGCGTGGCCAGCGTGCTCGAGAAGCACCACCGCGTGCAGCTGCTCGACGAGGCCATCGAGGCGGCTGTGAAGCTGAGCCACCGCTACATTCCCGCGCGCCAGCTGCCCGACAAGGCCGTGAGCCTGCTCGACACCGCCTGCGCGCGCGTGGCCGTGTCGCAGCACGCGACGCCGCCCGAGGTGGAAGACTGCATGCGGCGCATCGAGGGGCTCACGGTCGAGCAGGAAATCATCGGCCGCGAGGAAGCCATCGGCATCGATGTGACCAAGCGCGCGGCGCAGGTGGCGGCGCTGCTCGACGAATCGAGGACCCAGCTCGAAGGGCTCGATGCGCGGTGGAAGGAAGAGAAGGGGCTGGTCGACCGGCTGCTGGAGCTGCGCAGCAAGCTGCGCGCGGGCAACAAGCCGGTGGACTTTTCACTCCCTCCCCCGCTGGGGGAGGGTGGGGGTGGGGGCATCGGCGCATCGAAGGTCGACGGCCATGCAAAGGCCGACGTGCCCCCACCCCAACCCYCCCCCAGCGGGGGAGGGCGCGAAGACAGGGCGGCGCTGCTGGAAGAACTGCACACGCTGCAGGCCAAGATCCACGCGGTGCAGGGCGAGTCGCCGCTCATCCTGCCCTCGGTCGACGAGCAGGCGGTGGCCTCGGTCGTCGCCGACTGGACCGGCATTCCCGTCGGCCGCATGGTCAAGAACGAAGTCGAAGCCGTGCTCAAGCTCGCCGACACGCTCAACCAGCGCGTCATCGGCCAGAAGCACGGCCTGGAGATGATCGCGCGCCGTATCCAGACCTCGCGCGCGCGGCTGGACAACCCGCAGAAGCCCATCGGCGTGTTCATGCTGTGCGGCACCTCGGGCGTCGGCAAGACCGAGACCGCGCTCGCGCTGGCCGAGGCGCTCTACGGCGGCGAGCAGAACATCATCACCATCAACATGAGCGAGTTCCAGGAGGCGCACACCGTCTCCACGCTCAAGGGCGCGCCGCCGGGCTACGTGGGCTACGGCGAGGGCGGCATCCTGACCGAGGCGGTGCGCCGCCGTCCGTACAGCGTGGTGCTGCTCGACGAAGTGGAGAAGGCCCACCCCGACGTGCACGAGATCTTCTTCCAGGTGTTCGACAAGGGATGGATGGAAGACGGCGAGGGCCGCATGATCGATTTCAAGAACACGATCATCCTGCTGACCACCAACGCCGGCAGCGAGCTGGTCATGAGCATGTGCCGCGACCCCGAGCTGCTGCCCGATTCCAATGCGTTGGCCGATGCGCTCAAGGCGCCGCTGATGAAGGTGTTCCCGCCCGCGCTGCTGGGCCGCATCGTCACCATTCCCTATTACCCGCTGTCGCCCGAGATGATGAAGAAGATCGTGCGGCTGCAGCTGGGCCGTATCAAGAAGCGCGTGGAAACGAACCACGGCGTGCCCTTCGAGTACAGCGAGGCGGTGGTCGAGCAGGTGGTCGCGCGCTGCCAGGACCCGGAGTCGGGCGGGCGCGTGATCGACGCGATCCTGACGAACACCGTGCTGCCGACGATCTCGGTCGAGTACCTGCAACGGCTGGCGTCGGGTGGGGAGATCCGCCGGGTGGCACTCGACGTGAAGGATGCCGACTTCACTTATGCCTTCGACTGAAATGAAAGTCTGCTCTTCAGTTTGCGTTGTGCATTGGTCGCGGTGGGATCACGCCGACGGGGTACCTTGCTCCGCGAATGTCCCCCGGCCTGCGGCCTCCTCCCTTATTTCGCTGCGCAAGGCACCCCATCGGCGTGATCGTTCAGAGCACTTGTTGATCGAGCGAAACAACGGCAGCGCCCATCGTGCACAGGGCATCGGGTGCTCCCCGCAGCGAAATAAAGGAGGAGGGCGAAGCCCGGGGGACATTCGCGCAGGGGAGTACCCGGTGGCCTGTGCACGCACCCCGAACAAGCGCCCATAAGTTCCAAAGAGAAAAAAATGGCCGACAACGAGTTCCGCATAGAGACCGACTCCCCAGCCAAGGACGACCTGATGTTCTGGCGCATCGTCGGCCATGAAGCGCTCGCACGCCCGTCGTTCTACGAGCTCACGGTTCTCTCGAAGAACCGGGCCATCGATGCGAAGGACATCCTCGGGCGTGCCTTCGACGTGGTGATCGAATTCCTGGATTCGGATGGCGGCACGCACGAGCGGCATTGCCAGGGACATGCGGTGCGCTTCACGCGCGTGCAGGCGGCCGGCCGCTACTTCGAGTACCGCATCGCGCTGCGCTCGTGGTTCTGGCTGCTGACCAAGCGCAGCAACTCTCGCATCCTGCAGGACAAGAAGGTGCTCGAGGTGCTCGACGCCGTCTTCGAGGACAGCCCGATCAAGCGCTTCAAGAAGACCAAGCCGGGCAAGGTGATCGGCGCCCACAAGCCGCGCCGCTATTGCGTGCAGCACCTCGAGAGCGACTATCGCTACCTGTCGCGCCTGCTCGAGGACGAGGGCATCTACTACTGGTTCGATGCGCACGACGCGCCCGGCACGATGCATCTGTCCGACGCCAGCGACATCGCGCACGACAAACTGCCCGTGGCCGACACGCTGAACCACATGGCCGGCAATGCGAGCGAGGCGCGCTTCAACGAGATTTCCCAATGGGTCAGCGCGCGCCAGTTCGACACCGGCAAGCATGCGAGCCGCGACAGCGACTTCAAGGCCATCAACAAGACGCTGGGTGCCAACGTCGACGCGGCCGACGATCACGAACTGGCGGATTTCGAGGCCTTCGATTTTCCGGGCGGCTACTTCAGCGGCGAGGATGCCGAGAGCAGCGCCAAGGTGCGCGCCGAGGAGCTGGGTGCACGGCGCGACCGGCACTGGGCGTTCACCGCATGGCCCGACGTGACCGCCGGCCGCAGCTTCGCCTACAAGGGCGACCCCGACGGCACGCGCGACGGCGACTATTTCATCGCCGCCTGCACCTTCGTCGCGAGCCATCCGGGCTACGAGGGCCTGCACATCGGCGACGCTCCCGAGCCCTTGGCGCTCACGTTGCGCGAGGCGCTGGACGACGACGCCGTCGGTGCCGACACGCGCGCCGTCCTCGAGGCGCTGATTGCGCGCATGCCCGACGCGCGCGGCGGCTGCGCCTTCCTGCTCACGGTGCTGCCCATGGACATGCCGTTCCGTCCACCGCGCCTCACGCCGCGCGTGGTCATGCCGGGGCCGCAGACCGCCATCGTGGTCGGTGCCAAGGGCAAGGAGCACGACGTGGACGAGTTCGGCCGCGTCAAGGTGCATTTCTTCTGGGACCGCTACGACGAGAGCGACGAGAAGTCCACCTGCTGGGTGCGGGTCTCGCAGCCCTGGGCCGGCAAGGGATGGGGCGGCTACTTCGCGCCGCGCATCGGCCAGGAAGTGATCGTCGACTTCATCAACGGCAACCCCGACCGGCCGATCATCGTGGGCCGCGTCTACAACGACGAGCAAGGCATTCCCTACAAGTCGGCCACGCAGAGCGGCTTCAGGACGCGCTCGACGCCGGGCGGCAGCCCCTCGAACTACAACGAGATCATGTTCGAGGACCAGAAGGGCTCCGAGCTGGTCAACATCCATGCCGAGCGCAACATGTCGACCTCGGTCGAGGTGGACGATTCCACCAGCGTCGGCCACGACCAGAGCCTCACGGTGGAAAACGACCGCCACGTCACGGTCAAGAAATTCGAGACGCACGTGGTGGGCAAGAATCAGGACGTGGAGATCCACGGCTACAACACCAGCAAGATCGGCAAGGACTATGCGCTGCTGGTGACCGGCAACCTGCTCACCCAGACCAAGGGTTTCCGTACCGACGTGTCGGTGCTCGGCGAACTCCGCACCGTCGGCGTCGGCCAGACCATCGGCGTGTCGGGCCCGGTAGTGCACGGCTCGGCCTCGCTGGCCGTCACCACGGGCGAAATGAGCGTCACCACTTCGGCGACCAAGCTCGGCGCATCAGGCGACATCAGCGTGACGGCGGGGGGCGCACGCAAGGACGTCGCAACCGGCTCGCACACCATCGCATCGAGCGCCGGCATCAAGCTGGTGGCGGGCGCCGACATCGACCTGATGGCCTACGCGAACATCAATGCGACCTCGATGGGCTCCAACACCACGGTGCTGGGCTCCAACTCGAGCGGCTACATCGGGTCGTCCAGCGAAGCCAACATGGGCATGGCGCGCAGCACCTTCATGGGGCTGCAAATGAGCAACTTCCTCGGCGTGAGCATCGACAACGCGCTGGCGATCCAGATGGAGAACTGCGCCGCGCTGCAGATGCACAACGTGGCCGCGCTTGACCTCACCAACACGCCGGCCGACATCGAGTGCACGGCCGTCAAGATCATCCAGCCCGGCGCCGGCGCGGGCGGGGCCGCCGGCGCGGCCGTGGTCGGTGCGCTGGGCGGATTGGTGGCGGGCGTGCTCGGCCTCGGCGATGCCGCGGCGACCATGAAGCAGTACGCCGATGCGGCGCAGGCGCTGCGCGATGCCGCCAAGGACATTCCCGAACTGCCGGGGCTGCAGACCAAGCTCAATGCCCTGGCCGACAGCGCGGACCGCCGGCAGCGGCAAGTCGGCACGGCCGTCGGGGCTGGCGTGGGTGCGGCGGTGGGATTCGTGGCGGGTGGGCCGCTCGGCGCCGCGGCGGGTGCCGCGGTTGGCTCGCAACTGGGAGGCAACTACCTGCCGGGTGCGGCGACCAAGGCCGCCGGGTTCGTGGACGACCACACCAAGGGCGTCGGCGAAGCCGCGGACAAGGCGTGGGATGCCGCCATGCCGGCTGCGGGCAAGTCTCCCGGTCCCCAGGGCGGCAGCGGTGGCTCCAATCCGGTGGGCAGCTGATGCGGGTCTGCAAGCCCATGTCGCTCGGCTTCTCGAGCCGCGCGATCGAATACCGCAAACGCTACGGCCTGTGCGTCACGCACTGCCTGTACCTGCCGTTCGAGCAAGGCGCCAGCGGACGGCTCTGGGGCGAACAGTCGATGTGGAACTTCGTGGGCCGCGAGATGGCGCTGCCGCTGCTCGACGAAGGCGTGGCGAAGCTCACGCCCGAGTTCCTGGTGCACGGCCATGCCTGGCCCGACCCGGCCGGCTCGTCGCCGGACTGCGCCGTGCGGGTCCGGCTCGCTGGAACGCAGAAGACCGTGCTCGCCTTCGGCGACCGGTGGTGGGACGGTGACGAGCCGCGCGCCGCACCGGCGGCAGTGCCCGGGAAGATCGACCTCGACTGGGCCAATGCCTATGGCGGCAGCGACTTCGCGCCGAACCCGTTGGGCAAGGGGCGCGCGGCTGGCGCAGGCGTGCGCTTCCTGCCGAACCTCGAACTGCCGGGCTCGCGCGTTCTGTCGCCACGGTCCGAGGTGGTGCCGGCCGGCTATGGACCGCTCGATGCGACGCATCCGCAGCGCATCGCGTACCGCGGAAGCTACGACGCGGACTACCTCAAGACGCATGCGCCGGGCTTTCCGCCGGACCTCGACTGGAAGCACTTCAACATGGCGCCGAAGGACCAGTGGCTCGGCGAAGCGCTGCGCGGGGACGAGCCCTACGCGCTCGACAACCTGCATCCGACGCAGCGCCACATCGAGGGCCGGTTGCCGGGCCTGCGCGTGCGCACCTTCGTCAACTACGCGCGGGGCGCGTCCGGCGACCACAAGTTGCGCGAGGTGCCGATGCGGCTCACCACCGTGTGGTTCTTCCCGCATGCGGAGCGTCTGGTGCTGGTGTTCCATGGGATGGCCGAATGCGCGGAGGACGATGGCGCCGACATCGTGCACCTGCTCGGCGCGGTCGAGCGGCTGGGTGCCCCCAAATCCGACGCGCACTACATCGACGTGCTGGCCCGGCGCAGCGATCCGAAGCACGGCGGCCTCGAGGCGCTGAACGACACGGACCTGCTGCCCGAAGGCATCGACACCCGCGACCCGGAGGCCGAGCAGGCCGAACAGGCCTTCGCGATGGAGGGACTGCAGGGCCAGGCGCAACGCCAGCGCGCAGAGGTCGACATCGCCCTTGCGCGCGAGGCCCTGCGCGCGCAGGGCAAGGACCCGGACGCGCTGGGCATGGTGCTGCCGCCGCCCGAGAAGAAACGCAGCATGGCCGAGCTCCCGGCCTACCTCAAGGCCAGGCAGCAGGAGGCCGAGGCCTCGCGCTGGGCCGCGATCGAGGAGATGGTCGGGCAGGTCCAGCGCGTGCTCGACATGGAAGAGGCGGGCCAGGTCGACATGGCGAAGCTCGCGCACCGCGGGCCGCCACGCTACAACGCCGAAGCCCATCTGGCCGAGCTCGACGCGCAGCGCGCGGAGGGCCTGGCCTTCGACCAGCGCGTCGTCGCCCGGCAACTGGCCCAGCGCGAAGGCGCCGAGCGCCTGGGCTACCTGCAGGCGGCCCACCTCCAGCCGCCGGCCTATGCGCAGCAAGGCGAGGTGGCGGCCGGCGGGCGCTCCCTGATGCAATGGATGCTGGGCAAGGGGCTGCGCAGCTTTCCCGGCATCGACCTCACCGGTGCCGACCTGTCGGCGCTGGATCTGCGCGACGTCGACTTCACCGACGCCTGGCTCGAGAGCGCGAACCTGCAGGGTTCGAACGTGTCCGGTGCGAACTTCACGCGGGCCGTGCTCGCGCATGCCGGACTGCAGGGCACGATCGCCATCGGTGCCACCTTCACCCATGCCAACCTGGGCCGTGCCCGGATGGCGGGCGCGGTGTTCGACCAGGCCCAACTCCAGGGCGCCGTCCTGATGCACTGCCAACTCGCGCAGACCAGCCTGCGGCGCGCGGACATCGCTGGCGCGAACCTGCTCGAGACCACGTGGGGCCCGGCCGACTGGAGCGGTGTCGAAGCCGGCAACAACCTGTTCTACAAGCTCGACATGCGGGGGCTGCAGGCCGGCGAGGCGAACCTTGCGGGCGCCACGCTGGTCGAGTGCGACCTGAGCGAGACCGACCTGCGCGGTGCGCGGCTGGCCGGCGCCAGCTTCGTCACCTGCCGGCTCGACCGCACACGGCTGGCCGGCGCCCAACTCGATGGCGCGGTCTTCACCAAGGACTGCTCGCTCACCGAAGCCGACCTGTCGCGGGCCAGCCTGCGCGGCGCCAACCTGGGCGAGGTCGAGATGCGCGGGTGCACGCTGGTCAGGGCGCAGTTGAACGGCGCGAACCTCGGTGCGGCGCGCCTTGCGGGTTGCGACGCGCGCCTGGCCGTTGCCGAAGGCACGCTGCTGCGCAAGGCGGTGCTGACCGGGGCTCGCCTCGCGGGCGTGAACTTCAAGGACGCCATGCTGCAGCATGCCGACCTGCGCAGCGCCGATCTGCGCAACGCCAACTTCTTCGGCGCCGACATCTCCCGCACGAAGCTGGACGGCGGCGTGCGATTCGATGGCGCGCTGCTGGAGCGGGTGCGCACCTGGCCGCGGCTCACGCCCGAGCAGCAGGCGCGCCATGCAGCGGCCCACCCGATCTGAACGGGGCGACGGAGGACACCCAGTGAAAGCCGAACACCTCACGCTCGCCATCGGCATGGGAGAGACCATCGACGGGCTCGACCTGCGCAAGGGCCGCTTCGCGAAAACCTTCATCGGCGGTGGCGTGTTCACGAAGGCGCAGCTCGACGAAGTCGACCTCCGTGAAGCCGATGGCCGCGAGACCGTGTTCGACCGCTGCAACCTCACAGGCGCGATGTTTAACGGCGCCAATCTGCGTCGCGCGGTGTTCCACCAGTGTGAGCTGGCCCACGCGGATTTCCGCAACGCACACCTGCATGGCGCGACCTTCAGCGAATGCAGCCTGAGCCATGCCCAGTTCGCGCAGGCCTGGATGGGCATGGCGACGTTCTCGCGCTGCCGGCTCGACCATGCGAGCCTGTCGGAAGCCGCGCTCGAGTCTGCGGTGTTCACGGATTGTTCCCTGATCGACGTCAACGCCGACGGCAGCGAATGGAAACATACCTGCGTGCTGCAGTGCGACCTGTCGCTGCTCACCTGGGCGGGCGCGCGCATGACCCGCGCGACGTTCAGCAAGACCGCGCTGCGCCGGAAGTCCTTCGAGGGACTGGCGCTCGACGGCTGCCAGTTTTCCTTTGCCGATCTCAGCGAGGCGAATTTTTCGGGCGTCTCGCTGCGGCAATGCAACTTCCAGGGCGCGACCCTCGACCGGGCCGACTTCAGCCATGCGGTCGGCCCCAACGCGCTGTTCTGCGACGCGCAGGGCGAGCAGGCGAACTTCTCGCAGGCCCGGCTGCGCCAGGCGCTCTTCACGGGCGGCCGCTTTCCGGCGGCGCGCTTCGATGGCGCCGACCTCTACCAATGCCATTTCGCCCATGCGCAACTGGCGGGTGCCAGCCTGGCGGGCGCCGAACTCACCTACGCAGATTTCCGGCACGCAGACCTCGTCAACGCCGACCTGCGCCAGGCCACGATGCTGCGAACCTGCCTGCATGGCGCGAAGGCGGCCGGCGCCCAGATGACCGACCGCGCCCGCGCGCTCGAAACCGACCCCGAGCTGGACCGCGCCGAGCGCTGGACAGCCACCGCCTGATCTTCCGGAGACGACCATGACCACCATCACTCCCTCTGCCCGCCGCCGCGCATCCGCGCGCGACACCTCGCCGGCCACGCCGGCGCAAAGCTGCGTCGGCCTGATCACCGGCAGCGACGCGCAAGGCTTCAGCGTGGCCAGTGGCGGCTTGCGTGCGCGCGGCCGGCGCGCCGCGAGCTGCCTGCTCGAGCCGGCCGCCGGCGACACCGTCGCCTGCCTGCTGGTGGCGCCCGACGAGGTCTGGGTGCTGGCGGTGCTGCAGCGCGAAGAGGGCGTAGCCAACGTGCTGAGCTGCCATGGCGATACCCGGTTCGCGGTCGAGGGCGGCGCGCTGAGCCTGGCCGCGCCGACGCTGTCGCTGGAGGCGGCTGCGTTCTCGCTGAAGACGGACAAGGCCAGCGTCTGCGCCGAGGACGCCGAGCTCATGGGCCGGAACCTGCGCGTCATCGGTACCGCGATCAAGCTGGTGGGGGCGGTGCTGTCGACCGTGTTCGACCGGGTCACTCACTTCAGCCGCCATCACCTGCGCACGACAGAAGGTATCGACCGCGTGCAGGCCACGCACGTGGAATGCGAGGCGCAGCAGTTGCTGCGCCTGTCGGGCGAGCATGCGCTGGTGAACGGCGAGAAGCTCGTCAAGGCGCGCGGCGGCCAGATCCACTTCGGTTGAAGGAGCGCGCCATGTTCGCCAACTGCCAGATGATGGGGATGGACATGGGCTTCCCCGACGTCTGCATCACGCCGGCCGCGCCGTCGCCCATTCCCGTGCCCTATCCCAACATCGCGATGGGTCCGATGGCGATCCCGAACTGCCCGACCATCCTGATCATGGGCATGCCGGCGCACAACCTTGGCACCACCATCCCGATGACGAACGGCGACAACGCCGGCGTGTTGATGGGCGTGGCCTCGGGCACGGTGATGGGGCCGAGCCGGCACCTGACGGCGGCGTTCACCGTGCTCTTCTGCGGCATGCCGGCCACGCGGCTGACCAGCGTGTCGCTGCAGAACAGCACGAACTGCCCGGGTGTGCGCACGGTGCCGAGCCAGGCGCTGGTGCTGTTGCTGGCGCCATAGGCCACACGGCTGCTTCACGGCGAGGCCGCGAAGCGGCATCGTTCGCAAAGAAGCACGAAGAGGGAGTGCATGGCATGGCCGATCACAAGTTCAGCATCCAGGGCGATTCGCCCGTCGTCGACAAGCTCATGTTCTGGCGCATCGCGGGCCATGAGGTGCTCGCGCGCCCCTCGGCCTACGAACTCACCGTGCTGACCGACAACGAAAGCATCGATGCCGCGGACATACTGGGCCGCTCCTTCGATGTCGTGATCGAGTTCGCCGATGCCGACGGCGACACTCATAAGCGGCACTGCCAGGGGCATGCCGTGCGCTTCACGCGCGTGTCGCAGAGCGGGCGCTTTCTCGAGTACCGCATCAGCCTGCGCTCGTGGTTCTGGCTGCTGAGCAAGCGCGTCAACGCGCGCATCCTGCAGAACAAGCCGGTACTGGATGTGATCGACGCCGTGCTGGACGACGGCCCCATCGGCAGCCTCAAGAAAATCAAGGCCGGCGGCGTGGTCGGGCGCCATGAACCCCACGTCTACTGCGTGCAATACCGGGAGAGCGACTACCAGTTCCTTTCGCGCCTTCTGGAAGAAGAGGGCATCTACTACTGGTTCGACGCGCACGACGCGCCCGGCACCCTGCATCTGTCGGACGCCAGCACACTGGCGCACGAGAAACTGCCGGTTGCCGACACGCTGAACCATGTCGAGCGCGGCGCGTCGGAGGGGCGTTTCAACGAAATCACGCGCTGGGTCAGCTCGCGGCAGTTCGATTCGGGCAAATTCGCGTCGCGCGATCGCGACTTCAAGGTCATCAGCAAGCAGCTGGACGCGGACAAGGGCGACCCCGACACGCATGAGCTGTCCGACCTGGAAGTGTTCGAGTTCCCGGGCGGCTATCAGTCGGGCGACGACACCGACAACCTCGCGCAGCTGCGGCTCGACGAGCTGGTCGGCCGGCGGCAACGCCACTGGGCACTGACCGGCTGGCCCGACGTGACCGCCGGGCGCAGCTTCTCGTTCAAGGGCGACCCCGACGGCAAGCGCGACGGCGACTACCTGATCGCGGCCTGTACCTTCGTCGCGAGCCACCCCGGCTACGAGGGCGCGAACTTTCCCGAGGGCCAGCGGCCGATCGACAGCGTGCTGCACGAGGTGCTGGCCGACGACCCCGTCAACGCCGGGCTGGGCGAGCTGGTGAGCGACCTGATCGCCGAGACGCCGGCGCTGCGCACCGGCCAGCGCGCGAGCAGCAGCTTTCTGCTCACGCTCATTCCGTTGAACACGCCCTGGCGCCCGCCGCGCCTGACGCCGCGCGTGACCATGCCCGGACCCCAGAGCGCCATCGTCACGGGCCGCAGCGGCGAGCAGATCTGGACCGAGGAGCACGGCCGCGTGAAGGTGCAGTTCCACTGGGACCGCTACGGCAAGAACGACGAGAACAGCTCGTGCTGGGTGCGCGTGTCGCATCCCTGGGCCGGCAAGAGCTGGGGCGCGATCAGCATTCCGCGCATCGGCCAGGAAGTGATCGTCGACTTTCTCGACGGCGACCCCGACCAGCCCATCGTCATCGGGCGCTTCTACAACGGCGAGTCGATGGCGCCCTTCGGCCTGCCGGCAGGTGCCGTGGTGAGCGGCATCAAGTCGAATACACACAAGGGCAAGGGCTACAACGAGCTGTCGATGGACGACACCGCCGGCAAGGAGAAGGTGACCATCCACGGCCAGTACGACATGAACACCACGGTCGAGAACAACCAGACGACCACTGTGCACAACAGCCGCACCGACACCATCGACGTGGACGACTCGGAAAGCGTGGGCAACAACCAGAAGCAGCACGTGGGAGTCAATCAGACCGTGTCGATCGGCGCCAACCGAAGCGAGACCGTGGGCGGCACCGAGACCATCGTCATCACGGGCCACCGCACCGAAACGGTCAACGGCGGCGAGACCGTGACGGTCAACGGCGGGCGCAGCCACACAGTCAACGGCATGCAGACCACCACCATCTCGGTGGCCGAGGCGCACACCGTGGGGGCGGGCCGCATGCACAGCGTGGGTGCGGGCGAAGCCATCAACGTGGGGGGCGTGCAGACCGTGAGCGTTGGCGGTGCGCAGATGGTGAGCGTGGGCGGCGTGCAGAAAGTGAACGTGGGCGCGCTGCAGTCGATCAGCGTGGGCGGCCCGCACAAGCTGTCGGCGGCGGTGATCGCCGAGACATCGAAGGGGCCGATCAAGATCAAGGCAGGCGCGATCTGCATGGTCGAGGCGCCCACCATCATGCTCAAGGCGGGCGGCAGCAAGATCGTCATGAATGCCAGCGGCATCACCATCAAGGGCGCCAAGATCACCATCAAGGCCGACGGCACTGCATCGTTCAAGGCCGGGGGCTCGATCAAGATCAAGGGCTCCAACCTGGGGGAGGACTGAGCCGTGGAAGACCACACCGATCTCCAGAGCGCGCGCAGCGTGCTGCACAGCGTGGCGGCCTGGTCGAAGCTGTCGGGCCAGGGCGTGGCCGTGGCCGCCTTCGCGGGCTTCGATGCCGAAGGGCGCTTCCTGGTCACGCTGGGCGACGGCATGGCGCCGGTGCAGGCGCTGTCGACCGTGGGGCTGGCGCCCGGCGATGCGGGCGCAGCCATCGTCGTGGCCTTCGAGCAGGGCGAGGTGCGGCGTCCTGTCATCGTCGGGCGCTTGCAGCCGCCACGCACCGGAACACCGGCGCTCGATGCACGCGTGGACGGCGAACGCGTCGTGCTGCAGGCGCGCGAGCGCATCGAGCTGCGCTGCGGGGAGGCCAGCATCGTGCTCACGCGCGCGGGCAAGGTGCTGATCAACGGCAACTACGTGCTCTCTCGCTCGCGCGGCGCCAACCGCGTCAAGGGCGCGTACGTCGGCATCAACTGAAGAGGCGTGCCATGTGGCAGCTCGACAACCGCACGCCCTACGCCGCCGAACGCACCTGGGTGCGCGACCGCGACGGGGCGGAGATCTGGCTCGTGGCTGTGAAGTGCAGCTTCGACATTTCGCCCGATGGCGAGACGAGCATCGCGCCCCAACAGCCGCCCGTCGCGCAGGCACCCGTCTTCATCGACGAGTCCGCGCTCCAGCCGAGCCTGCTCTACGAGATGGACCTGGTGCGCACCAAGCAGACGACCGACGTGCTGCTGATCGGCCATGCGCATGCGCCCGGTGGCGTGCCGGTGACGCAGATCGACGTGGGCATGCGCGTCGGTCCTGTCGCCAAGCGGCTGCGCGTGACGGGCGACCGCGTGTGGCTGGGCGGCTCACCGTCGGAGCCCGAACCCTTCAGCACCATGCCGCTGGTGTGGGAGCGCGCATACGGCGGTGTCGATCCATGGACGCGCGATGCGCCGAATCCGCAGTTCGACGTGCGCAACCCCGTGGGCACCGGCTTCGCGCTCGAGGCCGCGCATGCGGAGGGCATGCGGCTGCCGAACATCGAGTACCCGGATCAATGCGTGCGGACGTGGAATGACCGGCCGGAGCCCGCGGGGTTTGGGCCGCTGTGCAACCACTGGCAGCCGCGGGCGGGGTTCGCGGGGACGTATGACGAAGCGTGGCAGCGAGATCGGTTGCCGCTGCTGCCGGTGGACTTAGATGATCGGCATTACCAGAGTGCGCCTGTGGACCAGCAGGCGCCGCAGTTTCTGCGGGGTGGCGAGCCGGTAGTGCTGATTCATTTGTCGCCGCATGCGGCGCAGCTGAGCTTCGAACTGCCGAGGGTGGTGCTGGGACTGGAAACTTTCTTTTCGAATGGCGCGCGCCAGCGGCACGAGCCGCCGCGCCTGCACACGGTGATTGTTGAGCCCGATGCGGCGCGTGTGTCGCTGGTGTGGCATAGCGCGTTGCCCTGTCACCCCAAGGTCCACAAGCTGGAGAAGACGCGCGTTTACGAAAAGCAGCTAGTTCGCCTGGGCGAGACACCTTCAGAGGATTTCGCATGAGCGGCGACGGATTGCGCATCGTAGGCTTGGGCGGTTGCACGCCGGTGGGGCGCGATGTTTTCGCGAGCGCTGCCGCGGTACGCGCAGGAGTCTGCGGTTTCGGCGAGCATCCGTTCGTGATCGATACCGCCGGTGAACCGATGCGCGTGGCCCGCGCAGCCTGGATCGATGCATCGGCTGGCGTTGCAGACCGTTGTGCCGCGCTGCTGCTGCCGGCTATCGACGGTGCGCTGCGAGTGCTATCCACGGCCGACGACGTATCGGTGCGATGCGGTCTCGCGCTGGCGCTGCCGCCCACGCGTCCGGGCCGGCCCCACGACCTGGCCGGTTCTTTGTTGGCGTGGGTGTCGCGCCGATATCCCGGGCGCTTCGGTACCGCGCGGGCCTTTGAAGCGGGCCACGCTGGCGGACATCTCGCGCTCGAGGCGGCCGTGCAAGACTGCTTTGCTGGTGCCGTCGACGTGTGCCTCGTCTGCGGCGTCGATTCCACCCTGGCACCAGAGACGCTCGAATGGATTGAGGCATGCGGGCAACTCCACGGCGGAGGTGCCGACAACAATGCATGGGGCTTCGTGCCTGGCGAGGCGGCTGGCGCGCTGCTGCTGGCTTCGCGGGACTTCGCGCGAGCGCGGCAGCTCGACGCCTGGGGTGAAGTGGTGGGGATTGGCGTCGCCCAGGAAGCCCATCTCATCGGGACCGGTGAGGTGTGCGTGGGCGATGGCCTGAGCGAGGCCTTCGAACGGGCGCTCGGGCGATTGCCCCCGGAGGAATGCGTACACAACGTTTTCTGCGACCTCAACGGCGAACCCTATCGTGCCGACGAGTACGGCTTCACGGTGCTGCGAAAGGGTGATCGCTTCCGAGCGGCCAGCGATTTCGTCGCCCCGGCCGACTGCTGGGGTGATATCGGCGCAGCAGGCGTTCCGTTGCACATTGCCATCGCCGCGATCTGCCATCGCAAGCGCTACGGCAAGGGGCGATGGTCGATGGTGTGGGCCAGTTCCGCGTCGGGCGAGCGGGGTGCCGCATTGATCTGCGCGATGGACTTCGGCGAGGAATGAATCATGCCGGTCTCCATCAGGGTCAACGGCACGAGCCTGTCGCTAGTTCACAAGTTCAGCACAGGTGTCAGCATCGCGACCATTCCCGATGTCTGCAAGACCCCGAGCCCAGGCGGGCCGGTGCCGGTACCCTACCCCAACATCGCGAACTCGATCACGCTAAGCAACGGCACCTCCACCGTCAAAGGCGACAAGGCGATGGCCGCCAACAAGGGCTCGAAATTCGCGCTCTCGAACGGCGACAACGCGGGCGTGGCCGGTGGCGTGAAGTCCAGCACCTTCATGAAGGAGGCGACATGGATTCTCTATTCCTTCGACGTGAAGATGGACGGCAAGAACGCTACCCGCCTTACGGACAAGATGTTCCACAACGCGGAGAACGCCGCCAACCTAGGCGGTGTGCTGCAGAACCCAGTGATCGTCGCAGCATTGGGGCAGGAACTCGGGGATCAAATCTGCACTGCCATCTGCGATACGCGTGACGAAGCGGACGAGGGCACGATCCCGTCGAAGAAATACCCAACCCTCCAGTCCCGCGTGGCGAGCAAGCTCAGTAGCGGATTTCCACTCTACAAGCCGAAGAAGCTCGACCTGTTCGTCGAGATGACCTGGAAGATCGCCAAGCGAGTCGGCGGCACTTTCGTCGGCATCATGTCGGAAGGGCGGGCGTTGTCGAATGGCTTGCCGGCACCGGGTTCGTTGTTTCGCGGGCTGGCGGCTGGACGCGGTGCGCCGGGCACTACTTTTCGGCCTGATTTCACGGTCTTGAAGGATGCGGCCAAGCCGGCGAATTTCGACAACGTCAAGAGTTTCGTCGAAGTCAAGTTCAAGGGCGACACGCCCACGGCCAATCAACAACTGGCCAAGGAGCGGCTGGGGGCGAAGAATGCGGGCAAATACCAGCAGATCGAAGAATCGGACTGCGCTTGCGATTGAATGCGGTCCACCTATGCAAGGAAGCAAAGAATGAACGACACGATCCTTGGCGACGGCGCCAGCACGGCCATGCATTTTCGACCGTGTCTTGAAATCCTGGTGTTCTGCACCGTCCCTCGCGCCGCGTTGGCGCCTCAGTTCATAGAGTTTCACCGTGCCTTCTGCGAACATCACGGTCAGGCACTCGGCTGGTACAAGACCAACGTAATGAAGACTGCGAAGCGTCTCGTCGGTCCCGCCAATGATCAGGTGGCACAGATGTTGGGTGACAGGAAGGCGCTCGCGAGCTACCTGCTCGGGGTGGAGCAGCACTCCGGTGCGAGCGCGGCCGACTATGCGTTGCCGTCGTTTCAGTTTTTTTCCGAGGAAGACCTGAGCGACCCTGACGACCGCGTGGTGCGGCACATGCTGCGCATATGCCTCCCGCTCGACGAAGCCAATGTGCCCGATCGAACAGTCGAACGAGTGCTGGGCCTGCTGGCACTGGTTGATTTCGACTCCGGTTATGGCGGATTCTCCTACTACTGGAACACCGGTGATGGCGAGGCAGAGCGCGAGCTCGAACGCGCCAACCGGGGATGGCTTACGCGTTATCCGGGGCTCGCCTACGGCAAGCCACTCGGTCTTTTCAGCTTTGCCGACCTGGGCATTCTCGGAGTGAGCTGGTTGACCTTTCTCGGCAAGGCCCGCGCTGCGGAAATGGGGGGCATCAACGCGCTGGCCTCGGCATTGCCGCCTCCGATCAATGTGCAGGCCATTGCAAACGATCGCGGCTTGCTGATCCGTGCCAGCACGCAACCTGAGCTGGGTGATGTCAATCGGGGGCACGCGTTGCCGGCGTATCAAGCGGTCGGCAAGGTGCTCGCGCCGCTGCGCGTGCCGGATGACTGGATCGATAACCTGCTCGTCACTGGCATGACGCCCGAAGAATCACAAGCGTGGTACGCGCGATTCTTCGGCGAAGAGGATTGAGCCGCATGCTGACCTTCTCCGTGGCTACCCGCGCCGATGCTGCCGTCGTCGTGCTCGACTTCGTGCGCGTCGTCGCGCGCGACTTCGCCCGCGCGATGCAGTTGGGCTTCTTCGGCCCCGGTGTCGCGGCGGTGCCGGTAGTTGTGCAGCTGGCGTCGCCCACGCTGGTGCTGGTGCACATGCATACCGATGCAATTCATCCGGCGGTGCTGCGAATTTTGCGCGGCATGTGCGAATGGGGACGGCTTGCGCGCGATTTGCCGTTGCGATGGCTCGGCCCAGCCGGGCAACAGGCCGGGGCAACGGCGATCGGTGAAGCTGCCTCGGCTCTCGCAGCCAAACCGCAGCAAGCGTTCATGCTGCAACGTCCCGACTTCGTGGGTTTCGGCGAACAACTGGTGGTCGTGCTTAACCTGGATGCGCCACCCGATGAGCAGCAATCAGACCTGCTCGATGCAGGCTTCGAATGCTGGATCGCGCTTATGCAAGGCGGCCTGCCGCCGGAACCGTACCTGCCGGGTGAATCCACCGTTGGCGCCACGCAGACGATGCGGATCGGCAGTACCACCTGCCAATGGTTTCTCGAAGGCGTGATAGCTCATGAGGCCTGCCTCGACCTGCTTACCCACTTCCTCGTGGCGCATGCCGACGCATTGCGGATTCGCGACGTGGAGATCGAAGTATGAGCGGCGCCGCGCCTGTGATCGAATCCATCCTCGCCGAGCACGCCGACGAAGCCTCCTTTCTCTGGCTCCAGCGCACCAGCGCAGTCCACGCCCCCAACTACTCGCCCCAGCAATTCGCCGACCTCGACGAACGCCTCGCCGCCCACATCGACGGCCTGCGCGTCGCCGGCGAAGAAGGCTGGCAGCATGCACTGGCCCTCATCGACAACGAAGGCCCCGAGGACTTCTTCGTTGCCGCCGTGCTCGCCATAGAAGCGGTCGACAGCCGTTTCGACGATCTGGTTGAGCGTGCAAGAGAAGACCTGCCCGAGGTCGTGCCCGGCCTGATCTCCGCGCTCGGCTGGGTCGAGCCGAAGCATCTGGGCGGCCGCGTCAAGGCCTTGCTCGACGATGCCTCGCCGTTGCGGCAGAAGCTCGGCGTGGCGGCCTGCGCGCTGCATCGGCGCGACCCGGGCGCGCTGCTCGGCGAACTGCTCGCGAGTGCGCCCGACAGCGTGCGCATCCGCGCGCTGCGCGCAGCCGGCGAACTGGGCCGTGCCGACCTGTTGCCGCAAGCACAGTCGCTGCTGGGCGAGGCCAAGCCCGAACTGCGCTTCTGGGCCGCGTGGGCGGCGGTACTGCTCGGCGACCGGGCGCAGGCGCTCGATGCGCTCGCCGCCTTCGCGCTGAAGAGCGGGCCGCGCCAGCCGCGCGCATTCCAGCTCGCGCTGCAGGCGATGGAGATCGCCCCCGGCCATGCGCTGCTGCTCGACAGCGCCACGCTGCCCGGGGCGCAGCGTCTGCGCATCATCGGCTCGGGCTTCATCGGCGACGCGCGCTACGTGCCCTGGCTTATCGAGCAGATGACGCAGCCGGCCACGGCGCGCATCGCGGCCGAGGCCTTCGTCACCATCACGGGCGTGGACTTCAACCTCGCGCAGATGGAGGTCCCGCCGCCCGACGGCTTCGAGGACGGCCCGACCGAGGACCCCGACGACGACAACGTGGAACTGCCCGAGGACATCGCGTTGCCGTGGCCCGACGTCGACAAGATTCGCGCGTGGTGGCAGAAGAACGGCGCGCGCTTCACCCCCGGGACGCGGCTCTTCATGGGGCAGCCGCTCTCGCCCGACAGCTGCACGGGCGTGCTGCGCCAGGGCTTCCAGCGCCAACGCGTGGCGGCCGCACTGCAACTCGCGTTGCTCGACGCGCGTGCGCCGCTGTTCGCGACCAGCGCGCCGGCGTGGCGGCAGCAGCGCAGGCTCGGCGACGGCATACCTCTTTAGGCGAGATTGCCAAGGTGCCGGCCGGAATGAATACTTCCCTCGAGTTGTTTCGCTCGCGACGGGCGACAGGGGCCGATTCATGATCCATATCGCTGTCATCACCCGGCAAGGCGCTCCGGCGGGGCAGTCTATCGCCGCGGACTTCGGACCCAATGGCGGCACCATCGGCCGTGCCGACACCAACACGCTCGTGCTCGTCGACCCCGACCGCACGGTTTCGCGGGTGCACGCCCAGGTGCTGTGCCGCGACGGGCTGTACTTTCTCATCGACCGCGGCAGCAACCCGATGCAGTGCAACGGCGTGTCGCTGGGCTCGGGCAAGGAGGTCGCGCTGGCCGATGGCGCACGGCTGGTGGTCGGCAGCTTCGAGCTCGCGGTGCGCGTGACGGCCGACGCCGCGCCGCCGTCGCTGGCCATCCCGAACACGGTGCTGGGCGGTCCTTCCGCCGCCGCGGCGGCAGCAACTGCGGCACCGTCGAGCGACGACCCCTTCGCCGACCTGCTGGCGGGCCTCGCGCCGCCGGCCGCGCCGGCTGCATCTGCGCCGGCGTCCGCTCCCGCTGCAGCACTGCCCGATTCGCTGCTGTTCCCCGACCCGATGGAAAGCGGCTCGCGCAACGCGCAGGCCGCGCAGATCGATCCCTTCGCAAACCTGCTCGGACCCACGCCGTCGTCCGCGCCCGCGGCCGGCCTCGGCGCGCTCGACGATTTCTCCGACCTCGGCGCACCGCCCCCGCACGGCAAGGCCGCGGGCATCGACGAGCTGTTCGGCGGCATGGGCGGCGGTGGCGGCATCGGAGGCGATCCGCTCGCGCTGTCGCCGCTGGCCGATCCGCTGCTGCAGCCGAACACCGCATCCAATGTCGATCCGCTGGCGGCCCTGCAGCAAGCGGCGCCTCCCACGCCCACGCCGCGCTCCGACCATCTTCCGATCGACCAGTTCGGTTTCATGCCGCCGAAGGCGATCACGCCGCCTTCGTCGCCATCGCCGCAGCCCCAACCGATGGCGCAGTTCGACGACGTCACGGGCCAGCCGATCCGCATCAGCGGCCCCGAGGGCTCCGCCAGGCCGTTCGAGCCGCCCGCGCCCGTGGCCCCTGCCGCGTCGCCGCGGCCGGCCCCGCGCCCCGCAGCGCCCGCGCGCACCGCCACCGACGACGAACTGCTCGCCGCCTTCCTGCGCGGCCTCGCCAGCACGCACCAGCCGCCCGAGATGCTCACACCCGGCCTGATGGAGCGCATCGGCGCGATGCTGCGCAGTGCCACCGAGGGCACGCTGCAGCTGCTGCTCACGCGCCAGGAGTTCAAGCGCGAGGTGCGCGCCGAGGTCACGATGATCGCGTCGCAGGCCAACAATCCGCTGAAGTTCTCGCCCACGGTCGAAGTGGCGCTGGCCCATCTGCTGGGCCCTGGCGTGCGCGGCTTCATGCCGCCCGAGGCCGCGATGCGCGATGCCTACAACGACCTGCGCGCACACCAGTTCGGCGTGATGGTGGGCATGCGCGCGGCGCTGGCCCATGTCATCGCGCGCTTCGAGCCGGCGGAGCTGGAGAAGAAGATCAGCGCGAAGTCGGCGCTCGACGCGCTCTTCAGCGCCAACCGCAAGGCCAAGCTCTGGGACCAGTTCGTGTCGCTCTACGGTGGCATCGCGAGCGAGGCGGAAGACGACTTCCACAGCCTCTTCGGCAAGGCCTTCCTCGAAGCCTACGAAGAGCAGATGGCGCGCCTCAAGTCCGAAGCCTGACGACAACTACCACCGCATCACCAGCGAGGCACCCGCTTGGAAATCGAAATCGTCACGCTCTCCCGCCAGGGCGGCCGCACCTACAACGAAGACGTCCACGGCCACTGGCACGACGAGCGCTATGTCGCCTGCCTGGTGGCCGACGGCGCAGGCGGCCATGGCGGGGGCGACGTGGCCGCGGCCACCGCGCGCAGCAGCGTGCTGGGCGGCTTCTCGGCCGCGCCGGGGCTCGACGAGCCCACGCTGCGCCGGCTGGTGGAGCAGGCCAACGTCGACGTGGTGGCGCGGCAGGCCGAGGGCGGCAAGCTCGCGGGCATGCGCTCGACCATCGTGTTCGCGGCCATCGACCTCGAGGACCACGCGCTGGCCTGGGTGCACAGCGGCGACAGCCGGGCATACCTGTTCCGCGGCGGTGCCATCGTGGCGCGTACCACCGACCACAGCCTGGTGCAGCAGATGGTGGCCGGCGGCATGCTCGACGAGGAGGGCGCGCGGCTGCATCCGCAGCGCAACATGCTGCTGTCGGCGCTGGGCTCGATCGAGGAGGCCCCCGACATCGCCGTGTCCGACCGCATGCGCCTGCTGCCAGGCGACGTGCTGCTGCTGTGCAGCGACGGCGTGTGGGAGCCGCTGGGCGACGAGCGCCTGATCGACACGCTGCATGCCTCGCGCACGCCCAGCCAGTGGACCGAGCTGATCGACGCGCAGGTGAAGGCCAACGCCAAGCCGGGCCACGACAACTACACGGCGCTCACGCTGTGGGTGATCGAGGATGAGAGCGACGATGCGACGCGGCTGCTGCCAGAGAGCATTGCGTCGGCCGACTGACTCTTGAATTGCTTCGAACAAAAGACAAGGGCCTGAAGCGCCGTCCATCGGACGATCGCTCCAGGCCCTTGGTTGCTGCCGAGGGCGGGGCGGAGACTCAGATGCCGCCCGTGACCGGAACCCTCGCGGGTGCGCCGTAGGCGTACTTGCTGGCCGTCTTCTTGACCCGCTTCAATGCGCTGCGCAGCAACAGCGGCATGTCTTCCCGGTTGGGCAGGTTGGTGTAGTTGTCGATCCCCTGCTCCTTGCAGAAATTGGCGCAGCCGTTGTTGAGCAGGTCGAGCGCGTAGCGCGACTGGCTGATCGTGCTGGATGTGCCGGGGTCCCGGAACGGGTCGAAGATGCCGTCCGCCAGGACCTTGCGCCCGGTCGCAACCATCTGCTGCTGGAAGTGCGTGATGTGCTTCTGCGTGACCGGTCCGTAGTAGCCGTCCACGGCGATCACTTCGGTCTGGCCGGGCGGCGGGTCGAAGTCGTGGTTGAAGCCCATCAGCTCGTAGTAGAAGATCTTGAACAGCGCCTGTACCAGCATCACGTCTTCACGCGTGTTGGAGCCGATCCGGCCGACCGACCAGTCGATGTTGTAGGTGGTGAGCAGCGCGCCGCTGTCGCCAATGGTGGGGGTGCTGAATGCCATCGCATTGCTCCGGTGGAGGACACGCAAAGGAAGCGGACCGGGCGCGGCAGCCGCGCCTGATTCCGCACTCGACGAATCCGCCGTCCGTCAGCGCGTTTCGGTGGTCGGCACGTTCCAGCCGAACTTCACTTCGCCGCCCGCTGCACCCTTGTCGTCCTGCGCCTTGTAGGCGAACTCGATGTCCTTGAACGAGCACGACACCTGTTCCTGCACGTCGCCGCCCTGCGCGCCGCCGGGGGCCACGCTGGAGATGAAGACTTCCTTCAGCGTGACCTTGAGGTACTCCTGTTGGCCTTCGCCCGACTTGCGGCAGGTCATGATCATGTCCTTGAAGTGCTTGCCGCCCACGCAGTTCTTGGCCAGCACCGGGGAGGCCTTGTCGTAGGCGTGCACGAAGTGGAAGTCGCCAGGTGTGGCCTTGCCCTTGCCGGAGCCGCCGCCCGAGCCCGCGCCCGAGGCGTTGCTCACGTTCCACGACCACGACGAGATCTCGATCTCGTCCTTGTGGTCCTTGTGGGAAGACTCGCCCTTGACGCCGTCGAGCTTGATGTGAAAGTCAGATGACATGTTCCTACTCCTTGGAACCCGATTTGCGTTCGGGCGGTTGATGACTGGGTTGAAGACGAAGGCTGCCGGCGGTTTGAAGACACGACCGATACGCGGCAGCTACAGAGAGAACGAAACGGAATCGGGAATTTCAAGAAAACCCGCGGGACTTTTCAGGTGCCGCCCTTGGCCGAAGGCAGCTTCGACACCAGGCGCAGCGAGACCGTGAGGCCCTCGAGCTGGTAGTGCGGGCGCAGGAAGAACTTGGACGTGTAGTAGCCCGGGTTGCCTTCCACTTCCTCGACGATCACCTCGGCGGCGGCCAGCGGCTTCTGGGCCTTGGTGGTTTCCGACGAGTTGGCGGGGTCGCCGTCCACGTAGTTCATGATCCATTTGTTGAGCCAGCGCTGCATGTCCTCGCGCTCCTTGAAGCTGCCCACCTTGTCGCGCACGATGCACTTGAGGTAGTGCGCGAAGCGGTTGCAGGCAAAGAGGTAGGGCAGGCGCGCCGCGAGGTTGGCGTTGGCCGTGGCGTCGGGGTCGTCGTACTCGGCCGGCTTGTTCAGCGACTGGGCGCCGATGAAGGCCGCGAAGTCGGAGTTCTTGCGATGGATCATCGACAGCAGCCCGGCCTTCGACAATTCGGCCTCGCGCCGGTCGCTGATGGCGATCTCGGTCGGGCACTTCTGGTCCACGCCGCCGTCGTCGCTCGGAAACGTGTGCAGCGGCAGGTTCTCCACCGCGCCGCCCGACTCGATGCCGCGAATGCGCGAGCCCCAGCCGTAGAGCTTGTACGAGCGGTTGATGTTGGTCGCCATCGCGTAGGCGGCATTGGCCCAGGCGTACTTGCTGTGGTCGGCGCCGGCGGTGTCTTCCTCGAAGTCGAACTCTTCCACCGGGTTGGTGTTGGCGCCGTAGGGCGTGCGCGCCAGAAAGCGCGGCATGCACATGCCGAGGTACTTGGAGTCGTCCGATTCGCGCAGGCTGCGCCAGCCGGCGTACTCAGGGGTGGAGAAGATCTTGGTCAGGTCGCGCGGATTCGCGAGTTCCTGCCACGACTCCATCTGCATCAGGTTGGGACTGGCGCCGGTGATGAAGGGAGCATGCGCCGAGGCCGCGATCTTGGCCATCTCGCCGAGCAGCTCCACGTCCGGCGGGCTCTGGTCGAAGTGATAGTCGCCCACCAGCGCGCCGAAGGGCTCGCCGCCGAACTGGCCGTACTCCTGCTCGTAGATCTTCTTGAACATCGGGCTCTGGTCCCAGGCCGCGCCCTTGAACTTCTTGAGGTTCTTGGCCAGCTCCTGCTTGGAGATGTCCATCACGCGGATCTTGAGGTTCTCGTCGGTCTCGGTGTTGTTCACCATGTAGTGCAGGCCGCGCCATGCACTCTCGAGCTTCTGGTAGTCGGGGTGATGGATGATCTTGTTCACCTGGTCGGTGAGCTTGGCGTCGATCGCGGCGATCATGGCCTGGATCGACCGGGTCACGTCCTTGCCGATGACGGTGCTGTTGGCCAGCGCCTGCTGCGCCAGCGTGAGCACCGCGGCTTCGACGGCGCTCTTGGCTTCGTCGCTGCGCGGCTTGAATTCCTTCTGCAGCAGCGAAGAAAAGTCGCTGCCTGCATACGCGACATCTTTCAGCGCGCTCTGTTCGAGTGCTTCGGCCATGGTGGTTTACTCCTCGTGTGCTCGGATGGGTGTCAGGTGGCGGACGCGCTGCCGTCTTCGGGTTTCTTGCTCGCGGCCAGCGTCTGCAGCAGCGCCGGGTCTTCGAGCACCTTGGCCAGCAGGTCCTCGGCGCCGCCCTTGCCGTCCATGTAGGTGACGAGGTTCGACAGCTGGGTGCGCGCCTCGAGCAGTTTGTTGAGCGCACCGACCTTGCGCGCCACGGCGGCGGGCGAAAAATCTTCCATGTTCTCGAAGGTGAGTTCCACCTTGAGGTCGCCTTCGCCGGTGAGCGAGTTCTCCACCGCGAACGCCGCGCGCGGTTTCATGGCCTTCATGCGCGAGTCGAAGTTGTCGACATCAATCTCGAGGAACTTTCGGTCGACCACCGGCGCGAGCGGGTCGGCCGGCTTGCCCGACAGGTCGGCCAGCACGCCCATCACGAAGGGCAGCTGCACCTTCTTCTCGGCCCCGTAGAGCTCCACGTCGTACTCGATCTGGACCCGGGGCGCCCGGTTGCGGGCGATGAATTTCTGACTGCTCTTGGCCATGGAGATGCTCCTTGCGGGTGTGAATGAGTGCGGGTGTCGGGAAGGGCGGGCTTATTCGGACGGGCGGCGGCCCGTGACCGTTTCGATGGTGTCCATCGCGTTCGGCGCGAGGTTGGCCATGATCTCGAGAAAGCTCACGCCGATGAGCTTCTTGGCACGCTCGATCAGCAGCGGCGCAGGGTTGCCGGGCTCGGCCTGCTCGAGGTAGCGGATCACGCGGTCGAGCATCTGCAGCGCGTCCTGCCGGTTCTGGATCTCGCCGCGCATCGCGGTGGGACGGGCGGTGGTGCCGGCCGCCTGCGATTCGTCGGCTTCGGCATCCGCACTCGCTGGCGCTTCGTCAGGCGTGCCAGCGGCGGCGCCGCACGCTTTCTTCAGCACCAGGGCAACGGTGCGAAGCGGGGTCAGGTCGATGGCGTCGGCGCGGCCGGTGCGATCGACCAGCAAGGCCCGCAGTTTCTCGAGGAGGGCGGGCACGTCCATCGCGGTTCGCAACGGCTCGGGTTGGGACGCGTGGATGGCCTCGAGGCCGCCTTTGACCTGCGAGGCCGAGTAGGTGGCTTCGCCGCTCACGGCGCCCAGTGCGTTGTGGGCGACGGCGATGTCGCGCACGCGTATCGGCCCCACGCCGGGTGCCACGCCCACCTGTGCGTCGTACAGCTCTCGCAGCATCGTCTGGCTCTCGTCGCAGAAAGGCGCGAGCGCGTTCAGGCGCATCGTCGGGTCGTTGCCGTCGTCGGCATCCAGCTTTGGATGTATGCCTTCCCAGAAGGTGTCGAGCAGACCCGTCAGCAGTTGCAGTCCGGCAACGAAGCCGGGCACGCCTTGCAGGTGCGTCGATGCGCGCAGCAGCAGCACTGCGGCGCGCACGTCCTTGCTGCGGCGCAGGATGATTCCGGCCTGTTCGCCCACTTCGCGCCACTCGGGTTCGACCGCGGGGATCACGGTGTCGCCGAACTGCTGCTCGGGCTTGCCTTGCGCGGCCGCCACCAGCGCCATGAAGTCCGCGTCGTACTCGAGATCGTCGCCGCATGGCGAGGCCTCGCCGATGGGCGCGAGCAGTGTGGCTGCAAGTTCGTTGGTCAGCATGTTGCCTGTTGGAGTTCGCTGGTGATAATCAAAGATGCGTCTTGACCGGTCAATGCAACGAAGGGAATAGCATGCGCACGCTGGGTACACACCATTCGTCCTATGAAGGCTTCCTTGCCGCTGCAACGCGGCGCCGCATTGCGGTCCTTGGCCTTGCTGCAGCGGGTCTTTTGATCTCGGGCTGCGCAAGCAAGCCGGTCGTCACCACGGTGGCCGTTACGCTCACGGCGGGTGCCGACGCCAACCCCGATGCGCGCGGCCGCGCCTCGCCGCTCACCGTGCGCGTGTATGCATTGAAGTCGCCGGGCCCCTTCGAGGGCGCCGACTTCTTCTCGCTGTTCGAGAAGGACCAGGCCACGCTCGGCGCGGAGCTGGTGCAGCGCGAAGAGGTGCTGCTGCGGCCCGGCGAGACGAAGAAGCTCGACTTCAACCTGCCGCCCGATGCGAAGTCCATCGGCGTGATGGCGGCGTTCCGCGATCTCGACCGCGCGCGCTGGCGCGAAGTGCGGCCCGTCACTACCGGCAAGGCGCAGGCGCTTGACGTGAACTTCAGCGCCCGCGCGATCCGCGTCGACGCGAAGTGAGCGCCGCGCCGCATGCCGGCGAGCCGCCAGAAGCGGGGGGGCGGGGAACGGCAACGTGTTCAACGCGCAACGGTTTCGAGGAACACGAAGTCCGCGATCAGCCGCTCGCCGTTCTTGCTCGCCGCCAGCGCCTCGCGCAGCCGCAGCAGGTAGGCCGAGGCCAGCTCGAAAGGCGGCCGGCCGGATGTTTCTGTAAAGGGCGTCGGCGACGAGAGCACCGTGATCAGCACGCTGCCGAAGGGCGGGCTCACCAGCCAGCTCGAAGGGACGTCGCGGCCCAGCTCCAGCGTCTCGCCGGCCCGCAGCCGCGTGGGCGCCTGTCCGGCGTTGAGGTGCATGACCGAGCCGTCGGCGGTGTAGTAGTCGACCCAGATGTAGCTGTCGTGGCGCGGCGCCACCACCCGCACGCGCACGCCGTCGCCCTCGCGCAGGTCGCCTTCGCGGGCCGAAGGTGCATCCACCTCCAGCCCGTAGGCCTTCTCGCGGTTGCGCGCCTGGTAGGGCTTGAGGATGGCGAACACCTCGCAGTGGGGCCACACGCGCAGGCCGACGTCGAAGCGCGGCGCCTGCACGCCGGGAATCGCGCTCACTTCGCTCTCGACGCGCGGCAGGTCGCCGGGCACCGAGACGAAGCCGGTGACGTGCGTGCGGCCCTCGGGGTCGATGCCGGCCGTGAGGTCGGCGCAGGCGAAAGTCTGCAGATGCTGCTCCACGCGCTGGCCCGGGCCCGCGGCGGTGGCCGGCGGCCCGGTGGACCACAGCCACAGCAGGTAGAGCAGCGGCAGCATCAGCGCCAGCGCGGCACTGCTGTGCAACAGCGTGCGGTCGCGCCGGCGCGTGTCGCCGGGGCCGCGCGGGTCGGGCACGTCATGGGGTTGCGGCGCGACGCGGTCCTGCACCGGGCTGCCGGTGGACAGCGGGCGCAGCTGAAGCTGCCGGCCGTGCAGTTCCTTGAGCTTGCCGAGCTCGCCGTGGTCGCCATCCTCGAAGTAGTACTGGCCCTTGAAGCCGAGCACCAGCGCATGCCAGTACACCTCGCGCACGGGGTCGTCCTGTGGGGTCAGGGCAGACAGGTGATGGAAGAACTCGCTGTGCGCGTTGTTGGAGTTGAAGAGCTGCACCTGCAGCGGGGCTGCGCCAGCCGTGTTGACCGCAGCGGTTGCGCCGGGATGGCGCGCGAGGATTTCGTCGATCCAGGCCACCATTGCGAAGGTTGCCGATTCGATCTGCGCTGCGGGCGTGCCGAAGGCCTCGGCGGCGGCGCGGGCCGCATCGAGCAGCTGGCGGGCCTGCTGCTGTGCGGTCTCGTGCGGCGGCAGCAGCGGCGGCGCGCCGGCCGCGATCGATGCATCCAGCGCGAGACCGAACGAGATGAAGCTGGAGAAGCAGTCGAGAAGGCGAGCCATGCGTGGGCTCGCTCAGCCATGCGTTGCGAAGGATGCCTTGCGCCGGAGTCTGCTGCGATGGCACATGCCCATGTCCCCGGTTTCTTCGAGTAGGCGTTCATTCTTTCAAATGGCTCTCGCCCCGCGCCATACCGCTTGGGGTCTATGCCGTTGGTGGGGCCGCCGCCCTTGCTGCACGGGGCATTCGCCGGTATCTTCAGCGCCTGCAATTCACTGCACGCTGGGACACGGGAAAAAGCATCATGAAAATCCTGATCGCCGACGACCACCGGCTCGTCATCGAGGCGGTCAAAGCCAAGTTGTCGGAGCTGGAGCCTGGCATCGAATTCGTTTTGGCGATGAGCGTCGACGAATTGCTTGCCGGAGCCACCGATGATCTCGACCTGGCCCTGATCGACCTCAACATGCCCGGCGCCGACGGCCAGGCCCACATCGACGAAATCCGCCGCCGCCATCCGGCCGTGCCGCTGATCGTTCTGTCGGGCTACGAAGACCCGGCCATCATGCGCAGCGCGCTCGAGCGCGGCGTGCTCGGCTTCATTCCGAAGGCCTACTCGCCCGAGGTCATGCTCTCGGCCGTGCGGCTGGTGCTGGCCGGCGGCGTGTACGTGCCGCCGATGATGCTGGCTGCGCTGCCGCCCGGCATCGTGGCCGGCGTGGCGCCGCAGGCCGGCGCCGAGGCGCTGGTGCGCAGCGGCAATGGCGGCGCTGGCAGCCAGACGCTGGAGCACCTGCGCAACGTGCTGACGGAGCGGCAGGTCGAGGTGCTGCAGTTGCTGTCGCAAGGCAAGCCCAACAAGCTGATCGGGCGCAGCCTCGGCATCAGCGAGGGCACCGTGAAGATCCACCTTGCGGCGATCTTCCGCGCGCTGAATGTGCGCAACCGCACCGAGGCAGTGGTGGCGGCGCAGGCGCTGACCGAAGCGCAGCAGGCCTGAGCCCGCACGCGCGTGGCGTTCAGCGCTTGGCGAACACGCCGTTCCAGGCGAACACGGAGTTCGGCGCATTCACGCGCATTGGCGTGACGGCGGAGATTTGCGGGGGCTGTCTCTTCGTCGGCGCTTCGTGCTCGACGCGCACGCCCTTGGCGAGTTGCTCTTCGACCAGGCTCTGCAGCGTGACGGAGCCCAGAAACTCCATGACATGGTGCTTGGCGGAGGCCCACAGCGCGTCGGTCGAATAGCAGCCCTTGCCAGCGGTGTCCTTCCTTGGCGAGGCCTCGGTGTCCGCCACGGGCTGGCCATCGACCGAGGCAAGGATGTCAGCCACGGTGATTTCGGAAGCCCTGCGCGTCAATGTGTAGCCGCCTCCAGGGCCGCGCGTTGCCTTGATCAGCGCATGCTGGCGCAGCTTGCTGAAGAGCAACTCCAGCGAAGAACGGGCAATGTGTTGCCGCTGGCTGATCGACGCCAATGGCACGGGGCCGTCCCGCTCGCGCATCGCGACATCGATCATGGCCGTCAAGGCGAAGCCGCCCTTCGTCGTGAGACGCATGGAGTGTTCCTCGGTGGTGAGTTTTGCAAACGATGGACGGTAGGTGTGCAAAAGACCGGGAAAAGTTTCCGACGCGTGGCGGCGGCATTTTTTGAAACAATATGCAGAACGCCGTGGGCTCTCGCCGTTGAGGGGGCGGCCGCTTCCGATTTTCTTGTTGCGCTGGGATGTGTTGATGACTTAGGGGGGAAGTCCTTGCAGACCCGTTAGACCTCATGCCCATCTGCGTACCCGCTCTTTGTAAGCCTCGTACTCTGCCCCAAATAGAGACGCCAGCACGCGTTCTTCCGGGATGATTTGGAACCGGGTGATGTAAAGCACGTACACGACAACCCACAGTGCAGCAAACGGATTCGCCAGAAACACTGCCCACGCCAACAGGGTAAGCAAGAGTCCGACATACATGGGGTTGCGCGTATACCGGTACACGCCTTGGATGACCAACGAGGACGCCAAGCTTGCCTTGATGGGGTTCGCGGTGGTCTTGGCGCGCCGAAACGCAACCATTCCGGCGATGCTGATGCCTTGGCCAATGCACACCAAAATGACGGCGCAGAGCACGCGGGCCGGATAGGGAATCTGCACAAGGCCCGCGATGGCTGGCGTCAGCCACATAAGAAGCGCCAGGACAAGCGCCACGATGGGGGGAGGAACCTTCAGTTCAAGCACGCTCATATTACTCCATGAGGTCTAGCACCCGGCCGTGAACACAGCTGTGATTTCAGCCCAGTCCGAACGTCTTGCGCAGGCCCTTTTCGACCGGGCCAGCGGGCATGAAACGGCGCAACTTGGCCAGGAGGGACGCTTCGCCCTTGGGCGTGTGGCGCATCTTCCACGGACCAAGTGCCGCGCTGACCATCGTCGCCACAACGCCTTCAGGCGTGGGCGCCTTTTGCACGTTGTTCTGGAAGGCTTTGGTGACGATGGCAAGCTCTTTGCTGTAGTCCGGGATTCTGGCAGCAGTCTGAGGCGCGTTGAGATCAAGGTTGGTTTTGGTGAAGGAGGGTTCGACCAGCGACACGCGGATGCCGAATTGGCGTACTTCATGATCCAGTGACTCGGACAGCCCTTCAACAGCGTATTTGGAGGCCGCATACAAGGCCATGTACGGCGAACATAGAAAGCCCACCACCGAGCTGACATTGACGATACGACCGGAACGCTGCTGACGCATGTGCGGCAGCACGGCCTTGATCACGCGCAAGAGGCCGAAAAGGTTGGTTTCGAACAGCGTCTGGGCTTCGGCAATCGAGGTTTCTTCAGTCGCGCCCAGCAGGGTCACACCCGCATTGTTGACCAGCACATCGATGCGCTTGGCCTGCGCGATGATGGCCTGAATGCCTCGATCAACGGAAACATCGTCGCGGATGTCCATCTCAATGAGCGTGACGCCAGGTATGGCTTGGGCCTTTGCCGTGTTGCGCACGGTGCCGAAGACCCGGCAGCCTTGTTCGGCAAACTTTGTGGCGGCGGCGCACCCGATGCCTGACGACACGCCGGTGACGAGGACAACTTTGGAATTCGACATGGCAGTTCCGTTGTGTAGAGGCAGTGGAGTGAGGAGGATCAGTTGTGTAAGGAGGCAGGTCTGATCGGATTGCGTGCCATGACGATCCACGCTGCGCCGTCGATCATCACCGAACGCTCGCCGGGGAGGCCTGCGAAGACGGCACGAACCGCGGCCGAGGCGCGGGCGCGGATGTCGTCGGGCTGATCAGCGAGCGCGCGCGAAAGCGGGCCGACCTCGAGCGCCATCTTCACCGCGTCGTCGATCGCAGCGTCCCGCGTCCCGCCCTCGCCGAACGGGACGGAAGCATCGAAGGGCGCGATAGCGATATCGGTGAAGCCGGCTGCCGTCAGGATGCGCGCCACTCGTCCCTGGTCGCCGAACGAAAATGGGCCGGGCGCTTCGGGATCGGGCAGCGCGGTCAACGGGACGATGCTCTTGAGCGCGCCAATCGGCAGGCGCACCCAATCGTTCTCGGCCACGCCGCGCCAGCAGACGAAAGCGACCCGCCCGCCCGGCCGGAGCGCGCGTCGCAAGTGGGCGAACGCCCCTGTCGGATCGTCGAAGAACATCACCCCGAAACGCGAGAACAGGATGTCGAACGCGCCCTCGGGCAGCTCGGCGCTGCTGGCGTCGGCCACCCGGAACAGGGCCGGCGTATCCTGTGGCGCAAGCGCGCGCGCTCGGTCGATCAGCGCTTCGGATATGTCCACTCCCAGCACTTGGCCCCCCGGGCCAACGCGGGCGGCCAGAGCCAGACTCGACGCGCCCGCGCCGCAGCCGACGTCCAGCACGCGCTCGCCCGTCGCAGGCGCGACGGCTTCGATCGCGGCCTGGCCGAACACCGCCACCATGGCGTCGAGCCGGGCCTGGTTGGCGACCCAGCGCTCTCCGCTTTGGCCATTCCAGTCGGCGACCTGATAGGCATTTTTCTCTGTCATGCTATCTCCTTGTTCTGATTCGCTCTTAACTAGCTACCCTTTTATCGAGGCAGGGGGAAATGACGCTACTCGGCCCATGCCGCGATCCGTTTCGCGATCGCCTCGGGGGCCTCGATGTGCAGGAAGTGACCGACCCCGGGGATGACTTCCAGCGCGTGCGGAGCGGCGAACCGATGTCGGTCGTCGACCTGCTGGGGGAGGATGCAGCCGTCGTCGGCACCGTGAAGCTGCAACAGGGGCACCGCGATCGGCCGAGACAGGCGGCGCGTCGCTCCAAGCATGCCGGGGCGCAGCATCGCCCGGTAGTACTTGAGAGGCGCGGGCATGCTCGCCCGCAGGTGCTCGTGCAGCTCTGCCTGGAGAGCAGGAGCTAGCGAGAGGCCGGGCGACCACTGACGCCAGAGGTGGTCGATGAGGGCGAGATCGCGGGCGGTGGCCATCCAGCCGCTTCCCGGCAGTTGAAAGAGTCCCATGTACCAGCTCCGGCGTAGCTGAGCGGGGCGCGCAAGCTGGCGCATGAACGTGAGTGGATGAGGGATTGCGAGCGTGACCGCGCGTTCGATCCGCTCCGGCGCGGTGACGCAGGTATCGTAGGTGACCAGGGCGCCCCAGTCATGGCCAATCAACTCCACGGGCCGCCCCGGAGACCAGCGGTCGATCAGGGCGATCACGTCGCCGGTGAGGGCAGCGAAGTCGAACGGCCCCGCAGTCGGGGACGGGGCGTAACCGCGAAGCCATGGGGCGACGACGTGACGCCCACGGCGACCGAGCTCGGCAAGGAAGGGCTTCGCCGTCGGCGGATGGTCCGGGAAACCGTGCAAGACAAGCGTCGGCTGAGCTTCGGGATCACCACCCTG